>JBBRTW010000184.1:0-12836 GCA_038244055.1 Tepidisphaerales bacterium
ACATCGAGAATCTCGGCCTGACCGGGCGCGTGACCGTCGAGCAGGGCGACCTGTTCGACCCGATCAGCGCCCTGATCGATCCGATGCCGTTCGATGTGATCGTCGCCAACCCTCCCTACATCCCAACCAGCCAGATCGAATCGCTGGACCGCAGCGTCAGAGATTACGAGCCGATGGCCGCCCTCGATGGCGGCGGAGACGGCTTGAATCTCCACCGCCGAATCCTGGAAAGCGCCCCGCAACGGCTCACGGCGGCCGGCCGGCTTTTCATGGAGATCGCCTTCGACCAGGGAGCGCTGGCAAAGGATGTGGCGATGCAGTATCCGGCCTTCGAGGAGGTCCGAATCCTCAAGGATCATGCGGGGCAGGATCGGGTTGTGGCGATGAAGAAGAAGTAGAAGATACTGTGGGGCGGACATTCTTGTCTGCCCGAAAGATGTTTTCCATATTCAAGAACCGCCCGGCGAACGCGATGATCGTTGAATCGCCAATTTATTTCCGCGCCTCCATCGCCTTCCCCCGCGCCGCATTCAACAATTTCATCCACGCCCCCATGTAATGCCCGTGATCGTGATAGGTCCGCCCGCTGATCAGATTGCCATCGATCACGCACGCCTCGTTGACGAACGTCCCGCCGCAGATTTCCAGGTCGAATTTGCATTTGGCGACTGTGGCCATGCGCCGCCCTTTGACGCAGCCGGCCCGTGCGGGGATTTCCACGCCATGGCAGACGCTGGCGATTGGCTTGTTGGTTTCGAAGAAATGGCGGGTGATGCGCAGCAGGTCCTGGTCCTCGCGGATGTACTCGGGTGCCCGCCCGCCGGAGAAGAAAATGCCGAGATAGTCGGCCGGGTCGATCTCTTTGAAGGCGACCGTCGCTTCGATCGTGTACCCCTCCCATTCCCTGGTGATGGTCCACCCCGGCTTGACCTCATGCATGACCATGTTGTAGCGCCGCTTCTCCGGCCCGGCCACCACCGGCTCGAAGCCGTCCTCGATGAGGCGGTAGTATGGATAGAGCGTATCGACCGTTTCGCTGGCATCGCCGATGATGATGAGGACTTTTTGCATGGGAGTTGTTAGTTGTGAGTTGCGAGTTACGAGTTGCGTGATTGTCCATTGTCCATTGTCAATCGTCCATTGTCAGTTGTGTCGACGACGGACCGCAGAGTATGGCACCGCAGACCGTGGACAATTGACAATGGACCATTGACCATGGACTACTGCCGCTCCTCCGCGCTCAGCGCCTTCCTGATCCGCTCGGCCAACCGATACCCGGCCAGCGCGGCGCGTTTTTCGGCTACTTCAGTCATCTGCTTCCTGTACTCGGGCGTCAGCGTCACCCGATTGTGCTTGATCGACCCCTCGGCCGGCAAGAGCGAATAAACGAAATCTTTGTCGAGTTTGTAGCTCTCCTCGGCCCAGGTCTTAGGGTCGGATTTAACGAGATCGCCAAAATCCCTGGCCGGGTGCTCTTTCATAATGCGCTCGGCGATCTTGATGGCTTCAGTCGCGCTCTTGCCGCGATCGCCCAGGGCCAGATCCCAGACGTGATGCAGCTTGCCCTCGGTGGTGTTGATGCCATTGCCCCCCTGATCGCCCTCGGGTGGAACGAATTCCTCCGCGAAAAGCAGCGCGACACAGTGAAGGGGTTGATGGACATCACCGGTTAAATGTTCGATCCAGCAAAGCGCAACCGCCGATTCTTTCGTCGGCACATCCTTGGCCTTGGCGAGGACCTGGCTCTGCACAGTCAACGCCGTCAGTGCATTAGGCTCGGCCGGCTTGAGGTCCTTTTCCTTCTCCACCCATGTCGGATCGCCCGGCCGAAGCAGCGGGAGATTGATGTAGTGCCAGTGGGTGTTGGGCTCGACGCCCTCGGGGAGATACTTGCTGGCCAGCTTGCCGCGCGGGCGAATCGCATCGGGCCAGGTGGCCAGGAGCATGAACGTATCCGCATTGGCATCACCCGTGACATCCCTGAGCAGGTCCGCGCGCAGATCATCGAGCAGCGGCAGCGCCTTCATGTGGGCCGCGACTTTGTCGCGCATCGGCTGATCGAACTGCTGCCAGGCGATGGCGGCAATGGCCATATGGCCGGTATCGTTCCAGGCCCGGGCGGGGGCGGCAAGCAGAAAACTGGCCAGTAGAAGGGTGATTTTCAGCTTCATGGTGGGTATTTTCGCTCTGTTGAAATGACATCCGACCGCCGCTCAAACGAGGAAGACTTCCATCATAAGTTACGGCAATCAATAGGCTAACGCGCCCCCAGCGATTCACGAAATCTAAATTTATCGCAGGCCGGAACTCGACATCGGAATGTCGAGCTACGAACGGTGGTCTTTTATTTTCCTCTTGACGATAGTCGTTATAACGGATATATTCATTCGTGATGAGTGGCAAGTTGAAAGATGAGATTCGCAAGCGCAAGCCGTTCGACTCGCTGGAGCAGGAAGTGTTCCTGAACCTGCAGAAGACGGCCGATGTGCTGCTGACGGATGCCTCGGAGGTGTTGAAGCCGTTCGGGCTTTCGCCGACGCAGTACAACGTTCTGCGGATTCTCCGCGGTGCCGGCGCGGGATGTCGCGGCGGCGGCCACTCAGACCCGGCCGCCAAAGGCATCGCCTGCCGGGAGATCGGCCAGCGCATGATCACCCGCGATCCGGATATCACCCGCCTGCTGGACCGCCTCGAAGATCGCGGTCTCATCACTCGCGCCCGGGAAACCGAAGACCGCCGCGTGATCAATACGAAAATCACGCAGGCCGGCCTGGATCTGCTGGCCGGCCTGGATGAACCGGTGCTGGAAATGCATCGCAGACAGCTCGGGCACTTAGGCAAGCAGAAGTTGAATGAGCTGTTGGAATTGCTGGAGAAGGCGAGAGTAGGCAGTAGGCAGTAGGCGGAAAAGTGCCCACGGCCATCCACCCTCTGCCCTCTGCCTACTGCCTACCGCCTACCGCCTACTATCCTGTCTCAGGAGTGTTTGTCATGACTAAGATTATTCGATCGCAAGACCGCTATCACGCGGATCACGGTTGGCTCAAGACCAACTGGCATTTTTCCTTCGCCGATTACTACGACCCCGACAACATGGGCTTCGGGCCCCTGCGGGTCTTCAACGATGATGTCATCCTCGGCGGCGGCGGCTTCCCCGGCCATCCGCACCGGGATATGGAGATCGTTTCCTACATCGTTTCCGGCGGGCTCGAGCACCAGGACAACATGCGCAACAAGCATGTCAGCACGGCCGGGCAGGTGCAGGTGATGTCGGCCGGCAAGGGCGTCGTGCATTCGGAGTTCAACGCCTCGAAGGACGACCCGATGCGCCTCGTGCAGATCTGGATCGAGCCGCGCAATAAAGCAATCGCCCCGCGCTGGAATCACGGGCCGTTCACCAGGGAGCAGCGCCGCAATCAGTTGCTGGCCGTCGTGACCCCCGATGAGAAAAAGACCGGCCAGAGCCTGGGCATCGACCAGGATGCGACGATCTACGTCTCCTCGCTGGAGAAGGGCAAGTCCGTGACCGTCGAAAATGGAATCAAGCGCCGCGGCTACGTCTTCGTGATCGCCGGCGAAGTGGACCTCAACGGCGAGGTGCTCAAGAACGGCGACCAGGCCCGCGTCGAGGGCGAGAAGGAGCTGCGCATCGCAGCGCGGGAAGAGGCGGAGGTCCTCATTATCGATTTGCCGTAATGAGGTGCGGGGAGTGGCGTGTTGCGAGTTGCGAGCCAGTCCGTCATGCTGAGCTTGCGAAGCATCTGGCCGATGCGTTCGGGCAAGATCCTTCGCAAGCTCAGGATGACAATCGAAGCTCAACAGACGGACGCGGGAGAGAAGAATTATAAACCTACCGAGAAGGATGATTGTCTCTTCATGTTTCAATGTTTCAATGTTTCATGTTTCACCCGATTCAGTGTTCACTCGGTTCAGCGTCATCAGTGTTTTCTTTTCCCTTTTCTGGAGCTTCAATGAAGCGTTTCGCATCATTTCTGGCGGCGGTGGTGGTTCTGGGTTTTTCGGTTTCCGCTCGGGCGGATTACAAGGTCGATCCGGTTCATTCATCGGCCAACTTCATGGCCCTTCATGCCAATGTCGGGCATGTGTATGGGCGCTTCAATTCGCTGGGCGGCACGTTCAATCTCGATGATGCCGATGCGACCAAGTCGGCGTTCAACATCGAGGTGAAGGCCGACAGCGTCGATACCAACCAGGGCAAGCGCGACGAGCATTTGAAGAGCCCCGATTTCCTCAATGCCAAGCAGTATCCGACGATCAGCTTCAAGAGCACGGCCGTGAAAAAGGGCGATGGGAACAAGCTGGAAGTGACCGGCGACCTGACACTGCATGGAGTGACCAATCCGGTGACGGTGATGGTGGAAGTGCTGGGCAAGGGCGAATTCCCGCCGAGCGTGGCGCGGCAGGGAATCGAAGCGATGCTGGCGGTCAAGCAGAGCGATTTCGGGATGAAAGGCATGCCCGGCGGCGTCGGCGATGAGATTCGCCTACTGATCGCGATTGAAGGCGTGAAGCAGTGAAAAAGTAGGCAGTAGACAGTAGGCGGTAGGCAGGGGCGATTCGTCATCCTGAGTCGCGCCTTGCTCCCTCTCCTGTACTCGGGAGAGGGTCGGGGGTGTGGGTCTTTTTGCCGCGAAGAACAGAACTTTTTCCCAGTCCGCCGAAGACCCTCACCCTAACCCTCTCCCGAGTACAGGAGAGGGGACTAAACATTTATGATGACGATGCGCGATATCTTGACTGGCATTCTCCTTCCGCTGGCGGCGTCGGCGCTGCTCATGCTGCTGGGGATTTGGAGCCGCTTGCGCTGGATGGGGGCGATCGCGGTCGCGGCGGGGTTTCTGGCGGCTTATGCGGCGACCGGCCGGCCAGAGTTTCCACCGCACGATGGCGTGGATTGGCTGTTCTGGCTGGCCGGGCCAATGGCCGTAGTCGGCGCGGCCGCGGGATTGCTGTGGAAAGGCGCGGGCAGAAATTCTGTAACAACACCGCGCGGGCCATCGGTCGTGGCATCGGGGATCGTGGGCGCAGCGCTCGGCGGTTTGCTGGCCGCGGTGGCGGCTTATGTGGTGGCCCGGCCATTGATTCTCGTCGGGTCGGTGCCGGCGGCCGAGGGTTACGAATTGGCGGCCGGGGCGATGGTGGTCGGCGCGGTCGCGGTGTGGCTCAGCCAGTGGGCGGCCGGGCGCATGGGAGGTGGATGGGTGATCCTGGCGTGGTCGATCGCGCTGGGAGGAACGGGAGTCGTCCTCATGTCGACGGCCCTGCGCGCGGTGGGAATCCACGGTCTATCGGCCAGCGCGGGCACCTTTGCGGCGGGGATGGTGGCGCTGGCGATGCGCGGTAAGACGAGGCGAATCGGCGGCGGCGCGAGCGGCGGTGTGGCGGTTCTGGCGGCCGGTTTGATGGGCGGATTGCTGTCGGCCGGGAAATTCTATCCACCGGGCGATGGCGTGGCGTGGTGGGCGGCGGGGCTATTGATGGTGTCTGCTGGACTCGTCATATGTGGCGCGGCGATTCCGGGGAAGGCGCGATGGTTGAAGGCGGTAGTGGGATTATTGGCAGTGGCGATCGCCGTCGGCGCGCTGGCCGCCCCGGCCGCGCTGAAGGCGATGAAGGCCGCCGAAGCGATGGCGGATGATCTGTATGGGCCCTGATCCTATTTTAGCCGTCGGGCTTGCCCGGCGCGTCCCAAGGCTCGCCAGCATCCACGTTTAATTCGCATCCTGCGCGTCATGCCGCTGGCAACCCGCCGCCCTGCGGTGGTAGGATTGGGGGATGAATATCACTTCCTGGCGCTGGATGGTGTGCGGCGGACTGGCGATTGGGGTGGCATCACTCGCGCTGCTGGCGCATGCCGCCGAGCCGGCGGGCCAGGTGCGGCAGGGGGGCGCAACCGGCGCGGAGGGCGCGAATATCAAATTCACCGAGCGCCGCCGCGCGGAGAAAGAAGGAAAAGTCGAGTCCGTGGAGAAGGCGGTCGAATGGGCCGGCCCGGAGACGGCGCTGATCATCGTGGATATGTGGGACAAGCACTGGTGCGCCGGCGCGACCCAGCGCGCCGGCGAGATCGCGCCGAAGGTCAACGAACTGGCCAAAGCCGTGCGCGGCAAAGGCGGGCTCATCATCCATGGCCCGAGCGACTGCATGAAATTTTACGAAGGCACCCCGCAGCGGGCCCTGGCCAAGGATGCGCCTAGGTCGTCTCCGCCCGTGGCGCTCAAGGGCTGGCGCTATCTGGACCTTACGCGCGAGGGAGTTCTGCCGATCGATGATAAAGACGGCGGCTGCGACTGCGATCCCCGGTGCGCCCAGCCCAAGAACAAGATCTATCCCTGGTCCCGCGAAAACCCGGCCATCGAAGTCCTCCCCGGCGATGCGGTCAGCCAGGATGGCGCGGAGGTCTACAACCTCTTCGCGCAGAAGGGGATCAAGCATGCGATCGTCTGCGGAGTGCATCTGAACATGTGCGTGCTGGGCCGGACGTTTGCGATCCGGCAACTGACGGATTGGAAATTCGATGTCGTCCTGGCGCGGGACTTGACGGATACGATGTACAACCATCAATGCGCCCCCTTCGTCCCGCACGCGAAAGGGACGGAACTGGTGATCGAGCATGTGGAGCGGTATTGGTGCGGGAGTGCGGTGAGTGCCGAGCTGGCGAGGTGAGTTTGAAAACTAAAAACTAAAAACTTAAAGCGGGGAGGGCGGTTTAGGGTCCGGCGCGATTCACGGGCGGATGCGATTCAGGGTCAGGAGCAATTCAGGGTCAGGAGCCGGGTGCCAGAAAACTCAACCAAGTGAATCATCGATCCCCGGCTCCTGACCCTTTCGCGTGACTTGGGAATATGAACGCGAGCAGGCCGATGGTGTATCTATAACGGGACATTCGAGTTTTTGCGGCAACATTTGCAACCGGAGAAGAAACAATGAACGCGAAGAAGAGCTTGTTTTCGATGTGGATCGTGGCATCGGCCGCGGCGGCGCTTTTGCTGGGGGCGATGATCATTCCGGCGCTGGCGGCCGACAAGCCGGCCAAGGAAGTGATTCCGCCGGAGGTCAAGCCCATGGTGCTGGGGGATAAGCCGACGGATGTGCCGCTGGAGCCGCTGTTTAACGGGAAGGATTTGACGGGGTGGAAAGTTCCGGCCGAGAATCCCTGGTGGAAGGCGGTGGATGGGGTGCTGGTGGGCAACAGCGACGAGAAAAAGAAGGGGAACGTGCTCTACACCGAGAAGAGCTACAAGGATGTTGTGGTGGAGACGGAAGTGCGCTTCCCGGATGATATCGACTCGGGGATTTTCTTCCGCAAGCCGGAGTTGCAGGTGCAGATCGGCGTTTCGCGCAGCCTCAAGAAGGACATGACCTGCTCGATCTACGCCAAGCGGAAGATCGACAAAGGCGCGCATTACATCGGCGTGGCCCAGGGCGTGGACAAGCTGCTCAAGCTCAACGAGTGGAACACGATCCGCACGGAAATCCGCGGGCCGGTGACCAAGGTTTGGCTCAATGGCACGCACGTTCTGACCTTCGAGGCCGAAGATTTCGCGGGCGAAGGGCCGATCGGTTTGCAGATCCACCCGGGGGTGGTGATGAAGGTGGAGTTCAAGAATATGAAGGTGGGAGAGTTGAAGTAGGGGCGATGGCTTTTCAGGGGATGTTTGGAGAATGTTCCACGTGGAACATTCTCCGGAACTTCAGTGTCTGTTGGCATGTAATCCAATTGCCAATAAAATCTTAAATTCCTATAGGAGTTTTTTCAAAGTACACAAATTGAGCCGTGGACATATGATGGTGTTCTTCACCGCGAATGCGTGGGTGGATGTCTCATTGGGGTCATTCGCAATAGAATGTTGGCATGAATCACCGGCGCATTTGCGTTGTTTTCAATGGCTTGATGTGGATTAGCATCATCGCATCGGCCAGCGCGGAATCTCTGGCGGCGGACGTTGCGCCGGCGGCCGGGCCGGCGAAGCAAAAGCAGGCGTTTGAATGGAGCAATCCGCTGCCGTTTCGATATGTCGAAGGACAAACCGAGGCGCGGACCGAAATCCGCGATCCATGCATCATTCGCGAGGGAGACACTTACTATCTCACGTTCACGATGTGGCCGTTTCGCAATCGGGAGGAGAAGCATCTCGATGAGCCGAACCAGGGAGGCGCGCCGGGAATCGCGCTTTACGCCTCGAAGGATTTGAAGGATTGGCGCTTCGAGAAATGGCTGGTGAAGTCGGCCGATCTGCCGGAGAATTGCCCGTACAAGAATCGCTTCTGGGCCCCGGAGATTCACAAGATTAACGGCAAGTTTTATTTGATTTTCACGGCCGACAACTGGATCAAGAAAGAGCATAATCCGGCCGGGACCTGGGGCACGGCCGGGTATTCATTTATCGGCGTGGCGGATGCGGTGAACGGCCCGTACGAGCATATCACCTACATCAAAGGCGGTACGTGCGACATGACCCTCTTCGGCGATGGCGATGGGCAGGTGTATGCGATCAAGCCGAAGGGGGATGTGTATCTGCAGAAGATCGACCTGAGCCGATTGGCCGAAGGCGAGGCGCGGTTTGTCGGGGCGGAGAAGAAGGTGGTCGCGTGCAGGAATGACGATATCGGCCTGGCGGCCAATCCCGAATATCTCGAAGGGCCGTGGATGGAGAAGATCAACGGGAGATACTGCCTGTTTTTCGCGGCGATTTGCAAGGATGCGAAGTTTCCGGATCTGCTGGGATATCGCACGGGCGTTGCGTATGCGGAGCGGATTGAAGGGCCGTATGCGAAGGACCCGCGCGGCGCGGTCTTTTTCGGCGGACATCTGGCGGTGTTCGATGGGCCGGGCGGCGGCAAATGGTTTTCGTATCGATGGGAGCAGGATCGGAAGGCGCGGGGGTTGCTCTGCATCGATCCGCTGGAGATGGATGGGAAGGGAAGGATTCAGGCGAAGGAGTCGATTGGGCCGTGAGCATTGGCCATTGCGTCAAGAACGCTCGGATTCGAAAGGCGGGGCGGCGGGTTCCGGGAAGGTCACTTCCGCATAAATCTTGCTTTGCTGAAATTCTCAATAACGCTACTCGACGTTCGCCCTCACCCCCGCCCTCTCCCGAGTACAGGAGAGGGAGCAAGCCCGGCCGGCTTATTGACTCCCCGCGCCTTTGACGGTGGTTTTGATGGTGTAGACGCATTTGCTGGCGGTGATAAACAGCGTGTCGTTGTCTTTACCGCCGAAGCAGATATTGGCGGTCCAGGGTTCGTTCACCGCGATGACGCCGAGTTTCTTGCCGGTTTTGTCGAAGATGTGGACGCCCTTGCCGGTGAGGTAGATGTTGCCGTCGGCGTCGATGGTCATGCCATCGGAGCCCATCTCGCAGAAGAGCTTTTTGTCGGATAAGCTACCATCGCCATTGAGGGTGTAGGAGTAGGTTTTCTTAGCGCCGATGTCGGCGACGTAGAGTGTCTTGCCATCGGGCGTGCCGATGATGCCGTTGGGCTGGGTGAGGTCCTCGGCGACGCGCTTGAAGGTTTTGCGGTCGGGGGAGAGGTAGTAGACGGCCTGCACATCCTGCTGGGCTTTGGGGTCGCGCTTCCAGTATTCGCGCTTGTAGAGGGGGTCGGTGAAGTAGATGCCGCCATCGGGGGCGCACCAGACATCGTTGGGGCCGTTGAGGAGCTTGGACTGGTAATCCTTGAGGAGGATGGTGACGGCCTTGGTTTTGACGTCGATGGACCAGAGCTGGTTGAGGTCATCGGCGCAGGCGATGAGCTGGCCGGCTTTGTCGAAGCAGAGGCCATTGGACCGGCCGGCGGGCTGGAGGAAGGTTTCGATTTTCCCATCGGCGGCGGACCACTTGAGGATGCGGTCGTTGGGCTGGTCGGTGAAATAGATGTTGCCGTCTTTGTCGGAGGCGGGGCCTTCGGTGAACTTGTAGTCGGCGGCGACTTTTTCGAGTTTCGCGCCGGGGGCGATGGGGGGGGAGGGTGGCGCGGAGATTTGGGGGGGGTCGGCGGCGGAGGCGGACATGGCGAGAGTCAGTACGAGCAGAGAGAGGAACGGGATCGCGGCGCGGGGGGATGGCATGAGATTCTCCTTGGGGTTGCTTAGGCTGATTTGTAATAGTCCTTCATCGATTTGCTCATGAGGACGATGAGGACCACGAGGGGGTAGATCAGGCCGATGATACCGATGACGAGCATGGCGGTGGCCATGCCGGAAAACGCCGCGAGGAGGGATCGGCCGAGCATCATGGGGTCATTCTCCGGCGCGGACATGCTCTTGAGGATGGTTGAAAAGGCCCAGATGCCGACGATGCCGACCAGCATTTTTGCGATGGCGTAGATCAGGTAGAAGCGGTGGGTGATGGGCTTCTGCTTGAGCAGGAGGATGCCGGTGACCAGGAGGAAGATCGCGAGCAGGCCGCTCAGGACGGCTTCGATGGAGGCGGCGGTGCAGGCGGAGCTATCGACACCGAGCATGGGGGTTACGAAGCCGCCCGCGCCCGCGCCGCCGCTGAAGCCGGCCATCGGGGAGGATTGCGAGAAGTCGATCGCGCCGCTGGAATCGACGGTCAGTTGGGCGGATTGAAAGGCGATGGTCATCGAGCCGTCGCCGCGGGCGATGGCGGACTTCACCTGCGAAGTCAGCCCGGCCAGGTTGGATGAGGGCGTGACCCAGCGCGCTCCGCCGGGGCTTTGAAACTCGTTGGAAAGCGCCTGGGTCTGGGAGGCGTTGAGTTTGTTGTTGGAACGCTGGGAGATGGTGGCGATGAGCGTGCTCGATTCGGTGGAGTCGAAGCCGGGGAAGGTCGATACTGATGCAACGCTGTTGGACGTGAGCGCGGGATTGGGCGCGGGGGTCGGCGTTACGTTAAATGGCCCCGGCGCGTTCGTGCCGGCGCTGGGATTAACTGAATCTTCTTTGATCGCCACGCGAATGGTTTCGCCGCCATCGACGTAATAGACGGCGTGGTCATCCCAGACTTTGAGCTGGCCGGGAAGTTTGCAGACATCGCCGGACTGGAAGAAGAAAAAATCCGGGCCGGTCTTGCCGGTGTCGGCGTATTCCTGGCCGGACTTGGCGATGTCTTTCATGGCCGACTGGATGGAGAGGCGCGAGCTGTTGTCGAAGATGAGCCGGCCATGCTGGGCGAGCAGGCCGTTGACCTGACGCCAGCGGCCGGGGGGGAATTGGGAATGGCGCTTGTTCTGAATGGCATCGAGGAGTGCGGCGCGATCGGCTTCGCCCAGGCCGTCGGCCTGCATGGGGCTCTCGGGCATGATGGCCGCCGGCTGGGTGCTGGAATAGATTGAACTGGCGCTGACAGACACGGTGGGCATGGTGGTCATGCGTCCGGTGGCGGCGGCGCGGCGGGCGTTGCTCATGATGCCGAGGCTGGTGCAGCCGGAGAAGAGGCTGCAGATGATGCTCAGGGAGGCGACGATGATGCTGGTGATGCCGAGGGCGGTGACCAGGCCGGGGCGGGATTGCGCGCCGTAAACGTATTGCGGGGCATCGGGCCAGCGCTGATAGTTGGGGGGATAGTAACTCGGCGGCGGCGCTGCGTAGGCCTGGGGCGGAGCATGGTAGCCCTGGGCGGGATGGCCATAGGGGGAAGCGAAGGGCGGCGCGAGGGCGGGCTGGGCGGTGGGAATGGGTGGAGGCGGAGGCGCGGTGGCACTGGCTTGGGGCGGAGTGGCGGGTGTGGACGGGTTCGATGCGGATGGATTGGGGATGGCCGGGATGGAGGTGGTGGGGCTGGTCGCGGTCGGGTTTGGGGCGGATGGGGAATAGACTTTGGCGAAGGGCGCGCCGGAAACCACACCCGGCTCGGTCATGGGAATCACGGGGACGGGGGTTGCGAGTGGAATCTCGACGGTTCGATCCGGGTCCGGAGGGGATGGATCGGCCGGCGCGGGTGGATCGATGGGGATCACCCGTTGCGGCGCGCCCGGTTGTGTCGGCTGGTCCGGCATGGTTGGTGATTATAACAAAGGAGCGGCCGATGCGCTGTTTTGAAACGCGCGATCTTGTCGGATCATTTCCGGATGGGTTGGGGTGGGAACTTTTGGGTGGGACGAGGTTATGATGATCGCGTGAGAAGATTGGAGAACAAACGCGTGTGCGCGACTGGGCGCGCTCGGAGGGGGACGCCATCCGGGACGGCGCTCTGGTCGCTGCGCTCTCGGCGCTCTGTCCCGGCTTGTTCGGATGCGCATTATTGCGCACGGTCTCGTGGTGGGTGGATGGGCGCGGTGGCCTGGGCGGGGATCGTTCATTGCGCGATGGTGGTTGCGTGGCCGGCGATGGCGCTGGATCCGGGTCGATCGATGACCCAGGCACTGCATCGGATCTGGCAGGTTCCGCAAGGGTTGCCGCAGGCCACGATCTATTGCGTGCGGCAGACCTCGGAGGGTTACGTCTGGCTGGGGACGCAGACGGGGCTGGTGCGCTTTGATGGAGTGCGCTTCGTGGCGGTGCGCGAGGTGGGGGGCGTATCGCTGGAAGGGATGTGGGTGCGGGATATCCGGGAAGATGCGGAACATGGGCTGTGGATCGCGACCGATGGATCGGGTGTGGTGCGGATCAAGGCGGGGAAGGCGACGCGATTTGGAAAAGCGGAGGGTCTGCCTTCGGAGAGCGTGAATCGGCTGCTGGTGGATGCGGGCGGGGCGGTGTGGGCCTGCACGAGCGAGGGATTGGCGCAGTTCGGGCAGGTGAAGTTCGTGGCGCGGGGGGCGGCCGAGGGTTTGGGGCTGAAATCGGTCGGGGCGGCGTGCGAGGTCGAGGGGGGCAAGGTGTGGGTGGGGGGCGATGGGGGGATGGT
>JBBRTW010000185.1:0-12783 GCA_038244055.1 Tepidisphaerales bacterium
ACGCCATCTGCCCCGGCCGGGTGGAAACGCCGTGGGTCGCCGCCCGGATCAAGGAATATCCCGATCCGAAAAAGGCCTACGAGGAAATGGCCGCCACTCAGGCGCTCAACCGCATGGGCACGCCGGAGGAAGTCGCGGCCGCGGCGCTCTACCTGGCCAGCGATGAGGCGGCGTTCGTGACGGGGTCGGCGTTGATTTTGGATGGTGGCTGGACGGCGGGGAAATGAGGGCATTGCGGATTGTCGATTGCGGATTGAAGCCCGCGATGAGATTGGCGTTCGGGTATTTGAAATCCGCAATCCGCAATCCGCAATCCGCAATGACCCCTCTGGCGGTCCGAGTCGCGAGCGCATGAATCTTTCGATTCATCCGCGTTTGGCTACAATCCTCCCTATGCCCGTCAGCCTCAATCAGTTGCCCGCCGATTTGTCGGAGCTTACCGACTACAGCCAGTTCGAGTTCCACGATATCGCCGACAAAAAGGCCCAGGATGTCGGCCTGAAGCGCGCGCTCAACAAGGCGACGCTCCACCAATTCACCCAGCGCCTGGCGCGGATGCCGGAATTGCCGGATGTGGATGGAATCCGCTCCCTGGCGCGGGACATCAAGAAACATACGATCGAGAACCTCGACTACTACCTCGAGCAGCTCAAGGCAAATGTCGAGAAAAATGGCGGGCACGTTCATTTCGCCAAGGATGCCGTCGATGCCCGGCGGATCATTCTGGAAATCGCTGAGCAGACCAAGTGCAAGAAGGTGATCAAATCCAAATCGATGGCCAGCGAGGAGATCGAACTGGCGCATCTGATGGAGAGCAGGGGGATGGATGTGGTGGAGACGGACCTTGGGGAGTTCATCATCCAGATCGGGCACGATCGACCCAGCCATATTGTCGCCCCGGTCATGCACATGGACACCAAGGCCATCGCCACTCTCTTCCAGCAATATTTCGGCGGCGAATATTGCGAAACGCCCAAAACCCTGGCCGATCAGGCCCGCCTGCATCTTCGCGATAAATTCCGCCACGCCGATTTGGGGATGACCGGTGGGAATTTCCTGGTCGCCGAGACTGGGCATCTCTGCGTCGTGGAGAACGAGGGCAACGCCCGGCAATCGATCACCACGCCGCGCGTGCTGATCTCGCTGGTCGGGATCGAGAAAGTCGTTCCGCGGCTGGCCGATCTGGGTGTGATGCTCAAGCTCCTGGCCCGCAGCGCCACCGGGCAGGCGATGACGATCTACACCAGCATTTTCGGCGGCCCGCGCAAGTCCGGCGAGAAGGATGGCCCGGAGGAGTTCCACCTGGTGCTGCTCGATAATGGCCGGACGGAAATCCTCGCCTCCGAAGAGTATCGCGAGACGCTGCGATGCATCCGCTGCGGGGCCTGTTTGAACGCCTGCCCGGTCTACCGCAAGATCGGCGGGCATTCGTATGGGTATGTCTATTCCGGGCCGATCGGCGCGCTGATTACGCCGCTTTTCAAGGGGCTGGAGCTGTTCAAGGACCTCCCGCAGGCCAGCTCGCTTTGCGGGGCCTGTTACGAAGTCTGCCCGGTGAAGATCAACATCCCGCAGCAGCTTATCAACCTGCGCCGGGACCTGGTGCAGCAGAAAATCTCCGGGAAACTCGAGCGGTTCATCTATCTCGCCTGGGCCAAGTCCCTCAAATCGCCGCTGATGTACAAGATCAATAATCAACTCCAGAAATGGGTTCTGCGCATGAAGGCCAAGGGCACCGGCTGGGTAAAGAAACTGCCGGCCTTCGGATCGGGCTGGACTCAGATCCGCGACATGCCCGCGCCGGCGAAGAAGACGTTTCATCAGATGTGGAGGAAGAGGTAGATGTTCGGTGCTGGTTGTTAGTTGTTAGTTGTCAGTTGGGTCATGCTGAGCGTAGCGAAGCATCTTGCCTCGAAGTTTGAGGGCCATTCGAAATGGCGACTGGCCTCGACGGACCAGGCTGGATCTTTCGGTCGTCGATACTCCCTCAGGATGACACGTTGCGAGGTGATGGAATGAGCGATGTGATTCAGGACGATGTTATTTCCCGAGTGCGCCGTTCGCTGGGGCGATCCGGGCCGCTGGCGATTCCGCCGGCGCCGCCGGTGATTCCAGAGCCGATCGCGCGGCTGGTGCATAGCGATATCGGCCTGCCGGAACTGTTCGCCAAACGCGCCGAAGAGAACAAGATGCACCCGCAGGCGGTGTATGCGGAGGAGTTGGCGGGGAAGATGATCGCGCTGTTGCAGGCCAAAGGGCTGAAGACGCTCGCGCTGCCGAAGTCGGCGCTGCTGGAAAAACTGGGCATCCCGGCCGCGCTTAGGGATGCCGGGTTGGATGTGAAGATGTGGTCGGAACTGACGCTGGATGCGGTTTACGATGTCGATGCGGGGGTGACGGACGTGACCTGGGCCATCGCCGAAACCGGGAGCCTGGTGATCCAAACCTCGGCCGACCACGGGCGGGCGATTTCGCTGGTGCCGCCGGTGCATATCGCGGTGGTCGAGCCGAAGAACTGCCTCGCCGATCTGCTGGATTTAATGGAAATCCTCGGCCGGCAGGGGGTGGGGAATAATGTGACGATCATCACCGGCCCCAGCAAGACCGCCGATATCGAGGGGGCGCTGGTGATCGGCGTGCATGGGCCGGGGGAGGTTTATGTGTTTGTTCTGAAGTGAATAGCTGAATGGAGTTCCTTCCCCTCGCGGTGCGTTGTTCGTTGTCTTCGCCAGCGAAACGCGAGATCGATAACACGGGAGCGTTAGGCCTATGAAAACTCTATTCATCATCCTGGGCGCTCTCGCGGGACTCTTCACGATCGCGCAGGTGCTTCAGTTGATGGGCATTATCGGGGGTGGGTTCTCCCTCCCGGGTATTGGTTTTGTACTGCTTGGCGCGGCGGCCGCCTTCGCGTGTTTCAAGAAGGCGTTTTCCGCTACTTCAGCCGGGGGAGTTTAGCTGCATGCCGTGGCGGGCCGGCGCGGCCCGGGCAGGGGTTTGGTGTTGGATGGGCCGTGTAGGGCACTGTCGCGCAAGGAATTCAGGGTAAATGATCACGCTCATGGCTAAAGCGTCAAATCTTTTGAATTATGAAAACAGCGCGGATGCCGACGCAATTCGCAGGCGTCGAAGAATCCGCCGCGCAGGCCTGATTGTTCTCTCTTGCGTCATTGCCTGGGCGGGCTGGCGCTGGGGTTTGCCTCTGGCCCGGCAAGCGCTCTACCTCCGTATGCAGGCCAGTTGCATGTCACACCTGCTTGCCCCGGAGACAGTCGTTTATGAGGAAGAGCCGGCGGCCGTGGCCTCGCTTCTGGCGCGCCCCGAATACTCATCCACTCAGGGCATCTATATGTCGCTTCCGCTGGGCAAGCAGCCAACCGCAGGATATCTGCCTGATCTAGTTCGGAAATTTCAAGCGGCCCCACCTCTAAGTGATGGTAACGGACAAGCAATCGTCTTCTTACATGCGAGGCGCTCGCCGTCGGGGAAACTGCGGTTCGTCTATGTGAATATGAAAGGCCACTGGAATCCGCCGGACGAAACATGGGCGAAAGGACACGTGTCACGCTATGGACCGGCAGCGAATGTGTACGTTCCAGCCGGCTGGTCGCCTGGAGAAATCGCGAAGTCCAGAGATAGCCAGCCAAGTCCCTTAGATGACGGAATTTACGATAACGGATCATATTCAAGCGGGTTGAAGTTCCGCTTGTATGCGGGCCAGGCCGACGCGATCGACCAATCTCACTTCTCGATTCGTTACGATCTTCTGGAAGCTTATCAGCCTTGGGCAAGTGGAACGATTGACGGCTATCTCCAGGATGACGATACCGTTCGTTTTAAGATTCGTGATGGGCCATTGCTTCCTCCATCGGTGAAGTTTCAGATGCTGGAGGATCGGAAAAAAGAACAATGAGAAGTGACGGGCAAGCGGTGGGCGCACTCGCCCACCATTTGCATGAGATTAATGAAATCCCGATGCTGTCCCCTGTCCTTCGCGACCTATGGCACCTTGCCGATATCGTTCTTCGGGACGACCGTGAACGATCCGCCGTTCTCATTAGCGATGGTACGCAGTGCCTTCTCAAACTCCGGGGCTTCTGAAGCCTTGACCATGATGGTGTTGATCTTCACCGCTTTTTGAGGATTCAGCTTCCTGACTTCGTCGATGACTTCCTGATAGGAGGAGACCTTGTCAAAGTCGTGGGCCAGGAGGTAGATCAACTCAGGGTGAGGATTCTGGGCAAATGCCGCGCGAATCGCTGGAATTGGATACGCCGACCCCCCCGGACCATATGTCCACAGGAACTCGTATGCATTGCGCTTGTTCTCCGCCGTCGCCGGATTCAGGTTGGCCTTGTCCATGTATAGACACGAGTCGTAATGGATGAAAAGCATGTTGAAACTCTGATCCGATGTGAGTCCACTAATCGCCTTCCGCAACTGCATGCGCAAATCGTCAAACGGAGCAATCATCCAGATGCTGGCATCGCATAGATAGACGATTCGGTTGGCATGGCCGGGGACACCCATGAACGAACAATTGGGGGCGCTGTTCGGGCCAGTGGCGGCGGTGCTCTCTGGGTGGATCGGCCTGCCGCCTGCGGGCTCCACGCTCCGATTGCATCCCGCCAACAGGACGCAAAAGCAGATCAGCGTGCAGACGAGTCGATCAATACTGATGAAAATTTTCATCGAATCCCTTCCGCTCGCGAGGATCACCATCTCCGCGCGCCCCACGAACATGCTTATCCCCGCCGAAGATCCTCGTTCGACAAGGGAAAACCAACCACCGGCGGGTCTAAGCATGGCACCACCCCGGCCGGGCTTCAACGTTTGATCTTCGACTGCCCACTGCCTACCGCCTACTCCCATCATACATCGCAAATCTGCACCCCCTGCGCCAACGATGCGATCTTATCCTTCCGCGCCGGGATGAACTCCTGCGCCACATGCCCTTTGAACCCGCTGTCCACGATCGCCTTCATAATGGCCGGCCAGTAGAGTTCCTGGGAGTCATCGATCTCGTGGCGGCCGGGGTTGCCGCCGGTGTGGTAATGGCCGAAATATTTGTTGTTCACCTGGATGGAGCGGATGATGTCTCCCTCCATGATCTGCATGTGATAGATATCGTAGAGCAGCTTGAATCGCTCGGAGCCGACGGCCTTGACCAGCGCGATGCCCCACTCGCTCTTGTCGCACATGTAATCGGGGTGATTGACCCGGCTGTTGAGAAGCTCCATGCAGACGGTGACCTTCTTCTGCTCGGCCTGGGCCATGATCTGCTTGAGGCCTTCGGCGCAGGTCTTCAACCCTTCCTCATCGCTGATGCCGCCTTCGAGGGGGGCGTCCTTGCCTTTGCGCTTGAGATGCCGGTTTCCGGAGAAGCAGATGACGTTGGGAAAACCCTCAGCCGCGTTAGCATCGATCAGGTCGCGGAGCGTGCCGAGGATTTTCTCGTGATTCTCCTTGCGGTTCAGGCCGGTCTCGATGCCGCCGAAGACGCCGGAGGTCATCGAGCAGATCAGCCCGTTCTCCTTGAGCGTGGGGAAATCCGCGGGAACGATCAGGTCCACCGCCTTGAGGCCCATCTTCTTGACGATCGGCGCGAACTCGGGGAGCTTGATCGAGTTGTAGCACCAATGGCAGACCGAGTGATTGATGCGGGCGTTCTTGACGACATTCTCCGTCGCCTGCTGCGGCGGGGCGATGATTTCAGCGCCCTGCGACTGGCCGGGAAGGATGGCGGCGGCGGCCAATGTCGAGGCCGCGCCAAGGAGCATTCCGCGACGGGTGACTTCTGGATTGCGTGGGGTCATGAGGTTCTCCGATGTTTGAGGTGAGGGGGTATCTTAACGCTTCAAAGGCCCAACGCCACACAAATGATGGCACTCGCACTATCGCGGGTGGATATCAAATGCCTTAGCCAGCAACGGCTGAGTTGATGATTACGACCCGGATGAAACGGCCCCAGTATCAACGCCAATGCGGGTGAGAGCTTTCCGAATGTCGCTGGTGACATCGGCGACGGCCTGCGAAAGCACGGCATCGTAATCCTCATAGCTGGAGGGCCGCCATGTATCCGTGAGCCTTGATCCTCGATTATCCTTCAAATTCCACCACTTGTCCTTGTCGCCAATCATGCAGCCGATTCGGTAGTATCTTCCCCCGGAAAATGAAACCCCATCGGTCGGAGTGAAATCGTGGCTCAGGTTCTCCGGCCCGCGATCATTGGGCGAGAAAATAATGTTTACTGTAAATCGCCCAACCTTCCAGGCATACGATGAGTGTTGGAACCATAGAAAGACGTGCAGTTCAAGCGGATGGGCGATGCCGGCGTAGAAAGTGCTTGCCTTGGGCATCATTGGCCCGAAGGACTGCTGGACCGGCCGCACCGTTGGAAGTTCTGATCGCCAGTGCTTTCGCAGGGCACCGATAAAGTCGCGAAACGCGCTGGGCTTGGCCATAGGTCCTCAGTCAGTTTGACAACCGACGATTCGGAGAAATCAAATCTAATCTTCCGCCGCCTTCATCACCAGCCTCCGAATCCGCGCCCGGTTGGATTTGAGAATCTCCCCCTGCTCGCGCCAGTAAATCTCGGGCAAAGCATTCAGATCGAACCAGTCCACCTCCCAATCGCGGCGGTCGGTCGGCCGGCCGCGGATTTGAGTGGTGAGAAAGAGGAAATAGTGGGTTTTCTGCCAAGTGGTCAACCGCCCCGATAAACGCTCGCCGATGCCGAGCTCGCAGAGACAGTCGAGTTTGCTAAAGCCCGCCTCCTCGGCGATTTCGCGCATGGCGGCTTCTTCCAGTGTCTCTCCTTTCTCGACCCCGCCCTTGGGGAGTACATACGCATGATCGCCGCGATCGCGAATCAGCGCCACCCATACCTTGCCGCGATCATCGATGCGCGCGACGACGCCCCCCGCGCCGGTGCGCAGGCGGATGTTGGCGGGGCGATGGTAGAAAAGATCGGGGGCCATGCTGATTCGTATTTTGTGGCGCGACCAGCCGGCTGATGGGTGCCATGCCCTGACGAGCCGAGGTTAAATGTCATTCGCCTCGACGCCCAATCGGCTCGTCTGGGCATGCCCGGATGGCGCTCGATTCGAGATCGCGTTTCGGCATGCCCAGAGACGAGCCGATAGCGCCCGCGTCGTTGATTAACCCTGTTAGCGGCTCGTCAGGGCATGGCACCCGGGAGAAGGTTGGATTATGCTTCCCACAAGACCAACATCAAGGAGATGACCATGAAGATTCAACTGATCGCGCTGCTGGCGGTTCTGAGCCTCACGATGGGGATTCGCGCTGAGGACAAAAAACCGGCCGACCCCGCCAAGCCGGCCGTCGCCCCCGAGGATGAAAAATTCGTCCTCCCCAAGCCCGGCCCCGATGGCTGCACGGAAATCTTCAATGGCAAGGACCTGACCGGCTGGTACGGTGATGCCGAAATCTGGTCGGTCGACAAGGGCGAGATTGTCGGCAAGACTGAAAAAGGGATCAAGCAGAATACGTTTCTCAAGTCGAAGTTCGAGGTGGGGGATTTCCGGCTGGTGGTGCAGATGAAACTGGTGCCGGCCGGGGCTAATTCGGGCATTCAGTTCCGCTCCATCCCCTGGAAAGGGTACGAAATGAAGGGTTATCAGGCCGATGCCGGTCAGGGATGGTGGGGAAAGATTTACGAAGAATCCGGCCGGGGGTTATTGGCGAAGGAAGGCGGGGAAAAGTTCCTCAAGAAGGAAGAGTGGAACACCTATGAGATCGTCGCTGTCGGCCACACGATCCTGATCGCCATCAACGGCAACCAATGCGCCGAACTCGTGGACGCCGAAGGCGCTTTAACCGGAATCTTCGGCCTGCAAGTCCACTCCGGCGGGCCAACCGAAGTGCGCTTCAAGGACTTAAAGCTGGAGCTCAAGCCCAAACTGGAGCTGACAACGGTGAAGAAAGAGGCGAAATAGAGGTTGGACAGCCGCGGAGCGGCGAAAAAAAGTAGCCCAGTGGCGTAAGCCCTGGGGATCTAACGCCACGTCCCATACCTGCCAAACTGTGTGCTTCAAGCCGCGGAGCGGCGAAAGATAACCACCCGCGCTCCCGTAAGCCTCTTCACATCCCGCACCTCTCAATGAAGATTTCAGTTGACGCCCCGCATATCCCCGTGACAATTGAGGGTAGCTTGCGGAGGGCTGGGAATGAGACGTGGGTGCCTGTTGGCGCTGGTTCTTTTGTTGGCGGGGATGGCGTGGGTGGGGGTGCGCGCCAGGCTCTCACAAACTCCGACCCAGTCCACCGATACCGCACTGAACGCCCCGGCTGCTCGACAAGCCGCCGCCGATCCCGCTTCGATTCATCAATTCCGCGCCTGGGTGGGCAAACGCATCGTCGCATCGCCGGACCGAACTCCGTATGTGATGCCGCAACCAACCTATCCCCGACCGCTGGTGATGCGGGTGGGGTTTGGGTCGGGAGCGCAAAAGGGTCAGGAGCCGGGGAGCGCGTCTCAACTGGGTGGTGGCGCTCGGTGCCCGGCTCCCGACCCTGGTAAGATTCTGGCGGTGGATGATGTGATGGGTGGAATCGCACTGGCGCGCGAGCGCCGCGCGGCTCTCAAAGAATTGATCCAGCGCGATCCTGAAGCCGCGCTCCAATCCGCGCTCACCGATGCCGAGCGCGCGGCCCTTCCTAAAGAGATCGCCCCCTTCATCGAGCAGGTTATCCACGCAACCGCCGATGTCTCCGTCATCGCCACGCTCGGCGGCGACGGGCCGCCCGTTCGGAGGATCACGCGAATCGCCGGCCGCACTTACAACCTCCACGCACCGCCCGATTCCTTCGAGCGCTCGACGAAATCCGCAACCCTCGACGGAATCGCCATCGACAATGTCCTGGCCGTCCGCGCCCAGCCCTTCAAAGCCGGCCCCGCCCGCCGCGCGCCGAGCAACCCCGGCTGGAAACCGCAAGCCCCACCCGCCCGCGCGAAAGTGGTCCCGCCGAAGATCGTCGGAGTACCTCCCGCCATAGCCCCTCCCGCGCCCGCCGCTCCCGCCCCCGCGCCCATCCTCATCGCCGGCGATTCCGGCGGAACCTCACCGGCCGGCTCGGCGCCCGAAGGAGCTCTCCCCGGCGGAACCACCGGCGCTAAAACCCTCCTCGTCATCCGCACCAAGTTCACCGGCCAGGATGAATCGCTCCTCCCCACGCTGGCCGACTGCCAGACCATGGTCACCGGCGCCAGCGCGTTCTACATGGAGAACTCCTACGGGCAGACCTCCCTGTCGGGCACCATCAATTCCACGCTCGTCGTCCTGCCGCACGATGCCCAGTGGTACATCGACAACGACACCTCCGGCATCGCCCAGAATGTTCTCGATGATGCTCGCGCCCAGGCCCTGGCCCAACTCGCCCTCAACTACACCCAGTACGAGCTCGACGCGGTGGTTTACATCGGCGGACCGGGCAACTTTGGCGGCCAGGCGAACATCGGCGCGCGCGGCGCATGGATCAAGCAGGCTACCGCCGGCGTCGCTTCGCACGAACTCGGCCACAACCTCGGCAACTACCACGCCAACTACTGGCAGGCAAATCCCTCCGACAACCCCATCGGCCCGGGCGCTAACTCCGAATATCTCGACCTCTTCGACACGATGGGCTTCAATTCCGGCCCGGTACTGCATTTCAACGCCTTCGAAAAATGGGATCTCGGCTGGCTCGGCGGCGGATCGGTCAAGCAGGTCACCACCGCCGGCACCTACCGCCTCTACGCCCACGATGTCGGCATCAACCCGCCCGGCTACGGCGCGCTCACCCTCGCCAAGGATTCCCAGCGCACCTACTGGCTCGAATTCCGCCAGAATCCCGGCTGGAGCAATCAGCCCTGGATCTGGAACGGCGTCGGCCTGCGCTGGGGGCGCTGGGCCCAGTCCAACGGCGGCTCCGACCTCATCGACACCACGCCCAACTCCCCCGATGGCACGGCCGACAGCCCCATCACCCTCGGCACCACTTTCGGCGATCCGCAGACCGGTGTCTGGATCACCCCCATCGCCAAGAACGGCACCGCGCCCGTTGAATCGGTCGATGTCGTCATCAACTTTGGCAACCCGGCCAACAATCGCGCCCCCACGCTCAATCTCACACCCAGCGCCACGACGGTTTCCACTGGCGCGAGCGTCAACATCACCGCCGCCGCGAGCGACCCCGATGGCGATACGCTGGCCTATTGCTGGGACTTTGGCGATCGCACCTTCGGCCCGAA
The DNA here is from genome assembly GCA_038244055.1 of Tepidisphaerales bacterium. Taxonomy (GTDB): domain Bacteria; phylum Planctomycetota; class Phycisphaerae; order Tepidisphaerales; family Tepidisphaeraceae; genus DASPKW01. Next base: position 10,253 of record JBBRTW010000185.1, read on the forward strand.
TGCCGCCATCATCACCAAGTCCTGGTCGGCCGATGGCGACTACCGCGTCCGCTGCACCGTCAGCGACATGAAGGGCAAATCCACCAGCAAATCGGTCCTCATTCACGTCGGCGCACCCACCGGTTTCACCATCACCGGCCAGGCGCTCGATGCCGCGGCCAATCCCATCGCCGGCGTGCGCATCTACAATGGCGTGGCGTTCACCAACAGCAGATACCGCTACGCCCTGACCGATTCCGATGGCACTTACGCCCTCACCAATGTCGCGGCCGGCTCTTACACCATGGCCGCCTCCGCCCCCGGTTACAGCCTGATTCCCAGCGGTTTTGCCAACCCCACCACCGTCGGCCCGGATCAATCCAATATCAATTTCGTCGCCACGCAGACCACCTACGCCATCCGCGGCACGGTCATCGATGGCGCGGGGGCCGCCATTCCCGGCGTCATCATCTCCGATGGCTTCCGCTCCGACATCACCGGCCCCGGCGGCGTCTTCAACCTCTACGGCGTGCCCAACGGAAAATTCACGCTCACCGCCTCCAGGACCGGCCTCACTTTCGTCACCAATGGCTGGAGCAATCCCGTTAATGTGAATGGCGCGGATGTCATCAACCGCGACTTCGCCTATATCGCCTTCCCCTGGACCATCTCCGGTCACATCAACGGCGCGCCCAACGGAACCCTCGTCACCATCAGCGCGGCCGGCGTCTCCACTTCCATTACCATCGACAACGCCACCGACAATGCCTACACCCTGGCCAATGTCACCCCCGGCACCTGGCATCTCCGCGCCACCGCCGCCGGCAAATCCTTCTCCCCCACCGGCTGGTCCTCGCCCCTGACGGTCAACACCACGCTGACCAACAAGGATTTCACCGCCGACGCCGTCACCACCTACGCCATCACCGGCAAGGTCACCCACCTCGGCGCTGGGCTGTCGAATGTCACCCTCTCCGCCGGCGCGGGCCATCCCTCCGCCCTCACCGATACCGGCGGCTACTACGCCATCGTCGGCCTGGCCAATGGCTCCTACACCATCACCCCCTCCTCGGCCGGCTACACTTTCACACCCACCAGCCAGTCCGTCGCGCTCAGCGGCGCGGATGCACCCAACCGCAACTTCTCCACCACCAACGTCGACCCGCCTCCGACCATCGTCATCGCCGCCTCGGCCAATCCCAATCCCGTGACCGCCCTGACCACCTCCCTCACCGTCCTGGCCGATGACAATAATGGCGAGGACCGCCTCTGGTATTCCTGGTCCGCCCTCGGCTCGCCGCCCGCGCCGGTGACCTTCAGCAATAATAGCGCCCACGCCGCCAAAAACTCCACCGCCACTTTCACCAAGGCCGGCTCATACACGCTCCGCGCCACCGTCTACGATGAGCGCGGCGGATCGGCCGCCTCGGATGTCATCGTCAATGTCCTCCAGACCGCCAGCACCGTCGTCGTCGCGCCCGACAGCCCGCAAATCCCGGCCGGCACGACCAAATCGTTCTCCGCCAGCCTCAACGATCAGTTCGGCAACCCCATGGCCTCCCAGCCTTCCTTTGCCTGGAGCGTGACCGGTGGAATCGGCGGTAACATCTCATCGGCCGGCCTGTTCACCTCCGATGGAACGATCGGCGCGTTCACCGTAAACGCCGCCTGCACTCCCCCCGCCGGCGGGACGATGGTCGGCAATACCACCATCACCGTATTCGGTGTGACCGCCACCATCGTCGCCACGGACCCGCAGGCCACCGAGCCCGCCCTCGCCGGCGCGCCCGTCCCCGGCGCGGGTGATGATGAGGACCTCGACCCCGCCGCGCCGGCCGCCGGCGCTCCCCTGCCCACCGGCCCGGTCGATACCGCGACATTCACCATCACCCTTTCGCGAACCGTCGCGATCGATACGGTCGTGCATTACGCCATCAGCGGCACCGCCACCAACGGCGTCGATTACGATTCGCTCCCCGGCTCGGTCCTCATCCCGGCCGGGCAAACCAGCGCCACCATCACCGTAAACCCCATCGCCGATGGTTTGGTCGAAGTCCCCGAAACCGTCATCCTCACGATCATCGCCGCCGCGGGCTACTCCCCCGGCGCGCCCGCCTCGGCCACCGCCATTATTGGCGATGTCACGCCCGCCTCGCCGACTCTCTCCGCCACCGCACTCGATGGCCGAACCATTCTGATCGCCTGGACCGACCCGTTCAGCAATGAAGAGGGCTACATCATCGAGCGCCTCGCCCCTGGCGGCGCGTGGACGCCACTACCCATCCAACCCGCCAACACCACCACCTTCACCGATACCGGCCTGACCCCCGATACGCTCTACACCTATTGCGTTCGCGCCCGAAATGTCAGCCAGGTCTCAGCCGACTCCAACCAGGCGGCCGCGACCACCTGGAAACCCGGCGATGTCGATGGCGATGGCCACGTCACCTTCAACGACTACCAGCTTTTCGAGCGCAACATGGGCCGACAAAACGCCACCTGGCAACAAGGCGACCTCAACGGCGACGGCGTGGTGAACAACGTGGATTTCA
>JBBRTW010000186.1:0-12718 GCA_038244055.1 Tepidisphaerales bacterium
GGATGTTCCGCCTTTGCCGATGCCTGAGTTTGGATCTCGGATCGATCTGTTGTCGATCGGCCGTTGCCTGCTGTTGGCTTCGGCTGGTGCCGCTTCTTGAGCATGTGATACGCCATCCAAGGCGTGATGGTGAATGCAACCAGCATCGACATGATCATGGTGACAGGCACATTCAGCGCCATGGGCCGCATGTATGGCCCCATCATGCCGGTAATGAAAAACATCGGGAGGAATGAGACGATGACCGCAAGCGTCGCGGTGATCAGTGGTGGGCGGATCTCGGCGACAGCCTCCAGGACGATCCCGCGAGTGGCCTTTTTCCGCATTGCAAAATGCCTGGAGATGTTCTCCACATCGACGATCGGATCGTCCACCAGGAGACCCAATGAGAGGATCAGCGCAAATAGCGTCACGCGGTTGATGGAGAAGCCCAACAGCAGGTTGACCGCCAACGTCAAACCGAAGACAACCGGGACCGCGACGGCGACAATGAGTGCCTCGCGCCAGCCAAGTCCGATCGTCAGCAGCAACACCACGATCGCGATCGCGACCGCCAGGCCCTCGACCAGTTCATTGACTTTCTCATCGGCGGTCAACCCGTAGTTGCGAGTGATGACCAACTGCATGTCGGAAGGCACAACCGTCTTCATCAGCTCGCCGGCCTGCTTGAGCACCTCATCGGCCACTCGGACCGCATTCGTGCCTTTCTTCTTGGCAACAGCGATGGTCACGGCGGATTGGGAAGGCACCTGATCGGAGCGAACAGCCGGTTCTCCTCCTTTTGCTGGGGAGAGAGTCGTGCGCAGTTCTGTTGAAGTGCCAGTCGTGTCTGCGCGTCCCGCATCGCCGATGAGTGTACCGGTGAACCCCTCGCGCTGGGTAAACCCTCGTGCCGGCCCCCAACCGTGACGAACGTAACTGGCAACTTCCTCGGGGCCATCTTTGACATCGGAGACATCTTTGAGGAAGACGGGCCGGCCATCGGAAACACCGATCACCAGTTCATTGAGCTGGCGAGCGCTTGCAAACGCACCGCCCGTTTCAACCTGCACGAGCTTATCGTTGTTGCGGAAGTCGCCGGCGATCTGGCGGACGTTGGCCCCGCGGATTGCCTGTTCGATTTCCACAGGCGACGCGCCGTACGCCGTCATCCGGTCCGCATCCATGTACACTTGAACCACGCGAGGCCGCCCTCCCACCACGTAGGATCGCGAAACGTCGTTGATGCCGGCCAGACGCTGGCTGATCTCCTCGCCCACGCGCCGAAGCGTCATGTCATCGGCCGAAGGGCTGGTAAGCGTGAGCGTAACAGCCGGCACATCGTCAATCTCGACGGGCTTGACCACCCACCCGGCGACGCCGGGCGGAATGATGTCCATGTGTTCGTCGATTTTCTTGCGGAGCTTCACCAGGCTCCGCTCCCGGTCTTCGCCAACGTAGAAGCGGACGGTAATAATCGCCTGATCCTGCTTCGACATCGAGTAGACATACTCAACGCCGTCAATCTGGTAGAGGAGTTTCTCCAGCGGCGTGGTGACGAGTTGCTCGACCTCGGCCGAGGAATGGCCGGGAAAAGTCACCATCACATCCGCAAGCGGCACGATGATCTGTGGGTCTTCCTCGCGCGGCGTGATGAATAATGCCACGATTCCAACCACCGACGCCAAAATGATCAGTACCAGTGCGAGATTCGATTCCAGGAAAACTTTAACAATGCTGTTCGTAAAATGGTGTTCTGGAATCTTGGGATGGACCGGATCGGGTGAAGTCGACATGGCCTAATCTTCCTTCCCGGCGGTTGCTGGCAATACCAAAACTTTTTCACCCGCGGCTAAGCCCGAGAGAATTTCATATTGGCCGTCGATTGTGCGCCCGGCTCGAACGGCGCGCCGCCGAATGAGATTGCCCTCAAAGACATCGACCAATTCGAGCTGCCCCACCTTGCGCACCGCTGAAACCGGAACGACCAGGATCTCTTCATCTTCCAGAGGGATCAGAATGCGCCCGAACATGCCAGTGTACATATCGGGCGGACAAGGACCGGTGACTTTGACGCCGAATGTTCGGCTGGCGGATTGGGCCTCGGGGACTATTTCGCTGATCTGACCCATGCAGACCTTGTTCAGCACATCCACCCGTACGCCGATCTCCTGACCCACTTTGAGCCGATGTGCCAGCGACTCGCGCACCGAAGCGACAAGCTGCATTCGATTGGGGTCGTAGAGCGTGGCCATCAATTGCCCCGGCAGAACGATGTCGCCAGCATCCACCTTCTTGTCGACGATTACTCCCTCGATCGGCGCCCTGATCGTGGCGTAGTCCAGCATCGACTGCGTTTCCTTCACCGATTCCTGCGCCCGCCGAAGCTCCGCATTGGCATTCTTGAGAGCGGCTATGGCGCGGTCGTATTCGGCCTGTGTCGCCACGTCCACCTTGAGCATCTTGCTAAAGCGCTCCTCATCGGTCTTCGCTTTGACTTGAGTGGCCTGCACGCTTTCCACCGTCGCATTGGCTTGCTGGAGACGAGCTTTGAGATCCGTATCGTCCAGCTTGGCCAGAATATCGCCCTTATTCACGCGCTGGCCGGCTTTGAGATTCACTTCCAACACGCGCGCGGTGATGCGGGATGCGATGGCCGTCTCATGAACCGCGCGGATCGAACCCACCGCAGACTCAACCACCGGCAGTCGCACCATTCGGGCGGCGATGATCGTTGTCCCTTTCGGCATCGCCTGTGTCGTCGCTGAAGCGCCAGCATGCGTTTGAATCTTGGGGCTGAACCGCCCGGCAAGCCACAGCATCAATACGATGACTATCGCGATGAACAGAAGTGCAACGGCAATGGGTTTGATCCAGCCAACAACGGTTGAAGAGAGGGTGCGACTCATGAAAATGCCTGGTTCGAAAAGAGAACCGTCGCTTGGAGAACGTGGTAAGCAATCGTACCTGGATTTGTCACGTCTGGTTACGTCGTATGGAGCACGCGCCCAGCGGACAGGCTCCGCCGCCGCTAACGATCAAGGTGATCCAGATCGCCACCGCGGCGAAGTTAAACGCAGGATGGACTAGCCATCCGAGCGCAAGGCTCGTTAGTACACCGAATAATCCCAATCTGCGAACCCACCGGCCCGATATACCATCGCCCTCGCCGTCTTTCGCTACCGACTGTTCAACGGGCAGACCCGCGTGCATCCACGCAAGAGTTCCGCCTTCAATGTTCACGATATTCGTCAATCCCTGTTGAATTAGGCGTTCGCAAGCAGTACGCGAGCGACTGCCGGACCGGCAGATCACGAATATCGGATCTTCGGCGGGTGATTTTCGCTTTTCCTTGACGACGTCGGCGTTGAGTTGATGCAACGGAACAAGCTGCGCGCCGCGGGCGTGGCCGCCGCGGTACTCTTGCGGTGAACGCACATCGAAAAGGTCGAATGGGCGGTCGGGTTTACCCGATAGTAATTTAAACGCTTCTTCAGGAGTGATCGAATTCAGCATTATTAACTTTCGTTGGTCCAGTTGGCCGCGCTTCAGACTGATCATTGGGGCATATTCGAGCAGTTACGGTGTTGCAGGCCGGCTTTCTCCAGTATCCAGATCATCGGGCACCAGTTCGTGAAGCCTGATTGGAGTAGATTCAGGCCGACGAACCCGGTCAGCAATATCCACCAGGGGCTGAGGAAATGGGCCAAGACGAGGCTCAGGAGGATGAACGATCCAGCAATCAGCCGCAGTGCGCATTCAATGCTCATAGGTGTCTCCAGGTTTGGACTTCTCCACCGTTCGATCCGCGAGCGGCCGTTTGGTTACACAACGCAATCGTCAATTTCGCTGTTTGAGGAATGCCAACAGTGAATCTCTGGACATGAAATTCGCGCGGCGGAGCACGTTGCCGCCGACATCCACAACGACAACCGCAGGAATTGCGTTGATCCCGTAACGTTGGGCCACAGGGGCCATGTTCACGCTATCGACGTCGGCAAACACCGGAATGAAGCCGTCGGTAATTGCGCGCCCCACCTCTGGGTCAGGCCAGACATCATGCTTCATGACCTGGCACGGCGGGCACCATGCGGCGCTGAAGTCGATCAACACCGGCTTCCCGGTCTTCCGGGCTTCGGTAAGCGCCGCTTCAAAGTCGCCACGCCACGCGATGTTGTCGGCCGGGGCGGAGACCCCCGAAACGCGGTAGAAGATCCCTTTGACCATTGGCCACTGGAGCGCGACCAACGCGACGATGGTCAGCAGCCAGAGAACTTTATAACCATGTCGCCGAACGACGGTTGCCCGAGGCGACGCCGGTGGCGCGGCCGCGCCAGAGTCCAATCTCTCACTATTCATATATGACCTCTCCAGAGGATTCGACCAAGTTGTCATCGTTCGGTGCATCAAACGCGGCGGGGATCCCCGCCTTGCAACGCGATTGATCAAATTCAAAAATGGGAATTATTTATTTCAGCGGATCTCGATCAGGGCGTTGCTGATTGCAGTCGCGTTTAATCGACCTGCCTGGCCATCTCGATCAAATCAGAGATTTGCGGGTTTACAATGCGATACAAAGGAGGTTCGACCCACCTGATTGCGAACGCCGGCGACCCGCCAGGGAGCAAGATGCCGTTTGTAAGTTGACTGCGAGTGAAGTTATGTGTTGTGATTTCGCTCCAGCTTCTTTCGAGGAACGTGTACAGGTTGAACGGGGGTCTGCCATGGTGGCCTAACTTTCAGGATACAACTCCAGCCACTTGGCCCGCAAGCACTCGCGGAGTTTTTGATTCAACTTGGCTGAGACGGAATAGGGTTCACCATCCCGATAAAGCGTGATCGTGTTGCGAATGTTGTCCACTATGATCTGGCACGGATTACAACCCGCCAAGTGCTCCTCAAATGCCGTGCAAAACCCTGGCTCCAGCTCGCCGTCCACATACGCATTCATCGCTTGCAATAGTTCGTCGCAGGTCATGGTTTTCATTCCATCTTTGCTCGCACTTACCCCATTTGATGCGCGAGGCAGCCGAAAAGTTACAAATGCTTTTCCGCACCAGTCATGGATGGCTCCCTGCCTCTTCTTTGCCATGATCGTGCGGTGCCACTCGGGTGGACTCATCTCCGAAAAACCGCGTAAGCTTCTCCCGTAACATCAGCCGCGCTCGCAGTAACCGAACTTTCACGTTTGAAAGCGAAATGTCCAGCGCATCGGCCGTTTCCTCAACTGAGAGCCCCTCCACGTCGCGCAGGACGAAGACCATGCGGTACTTCTCCCCCAGCTCCCCCAAGGCACCTGCAAGCAGTTGCTGCACCTCGTTTCGTTGTGCCACCTGCATGGGTTCGTTCTTCCACGGGGCGATGAACTGCGGGTGGGGCAGCGGCTCATTGTCGTCCACTTCCGCCGAATCCCAGGGCTGCGATTTCATCGTGCGACGCTTGCGCAGCACCTTCAGGGCGAAATTTGTCGCGATGCGCACCAGCCATGTACGAAAACTTGACTGTTCCTTAAACTCACGCAGGTGCTGAATCACGCTCAGGAACGTGTCTTGCACGACCTCCTCAGCATCCGCTGGATTTTGCACGATCCGCATAGCCAACCCATACATGCCGCGTTCATGCTTCATCACAAGCTGCTCTAACCCGTCGTAATCGCCGGCCTTGGCACGGGCCACCAGCGGGTAATCGGGGTCTTGAGCAGACAGCAAGCTGTCGGCACCGTGGGTTTGGCTCAATTTGATGGTGTCTATCGGCATAGGACGCGGATCTGCGAGAATCGTTGTCGCGGAGAAGCAGACAGAGTATCAGGTACCGTCGAAATCGCAGGCGTGTGGCGCTTGCCGACGTGGTCACTAGCTGTGGTCAATCGGGAGGCCCACGATGCGGACCGGGTCCCCTTCCACCCATTCCACGACCGCCCGCGGGCGCTTGGTCGCCTTGGGTCGGCTGCGTGGTCGAACCGTATTTCAAAACTCCTCTGCACCGGCCGTGGCCTTGGAAGCCCTGGGCACACAGGCCCATCAATCGCTTCTGCTGATCGGCGGTCAGGTGATGTCGAACGCGGAGGACGTATTGCGTGACGCGCCGCTCGAGGCGGTGCTCGATCTCGTTGACCAGGTCCACCTGATCGAGAATCTGCTGGTCACCGGCGGTTGAAGACTCCAGAAGCGCCGCCAGTGCCTGGCGCGCCCTGAGCAACTCGGCCATCAGCCCGCTCGATTCGTCCGCGAATCTCGGATCATCTTGCTCAATCTCGGCTCGCTGCGCGGGCGATATGCCGAGCCAAATCAGCGCTGGGTTTTCCACGGTTGCCTTCGCGGCGTCGTTACTGCCGGCCGGCTTGGCCAGCACTGTGGTCAAGAATGTGAGGCTACCCGCCGCCAGGCACAACAGGAACGTGGTTAGTAATTTGCGTCTCATCGCTGGTCCTCCATGTCAGTCGAATCGGGTCCAACCAGCAGCAGGTCTGTCAGGTCGGCGGCGGTGACGTGGCCGATCTCCTCCAAATAGAGTGCGGCCGCTGCCTGATCATCAGCGACTCGCGCGACCGGTTGTGGAGATCGATCCCAGGTCATCCGCCCGGCGAGGTGTCCGATGCCCATCGCAACCGCGATGGAGGCCGCGATCCGCGCTGCCCTCCATGGAAATTGCAAGCGCCGGGGCATTCGAAGCCGGTGGGATTCGTCGATCGCCCGGACGACCCGCTCGGATAGGTCGACTTGCGGCAGCGTGAGTTCCCAGGTCCCGAGCTGATCCCAGACGCCGGCCGACTCCTCGTAGCGGGCGCGACAGTCCGCGCAGGCCAGCAGATGCGCCTCGCACTCCCGGCTTTGCGGAGCGGCGAGGTGGCCGGCGGCCAGTTCGATCAGTTCGATGTCGGAAAGATGATTCACATGGACTCCATCGGTTGAACGAGGCGGAATCGGAATCTCCTGCGGTCAGGGCGGGATTTTTACCAGCGCACTCAGCTTCTGGCGCAGATTGGCGTACGCCCGGACCAGCAGCGATTCCACGGCCGACTCGCTCCAGCCGGTCAGTTCAGCGATCTGCCGGTACGACTTGTCTTCATAGCGATGCAGCACCATCGCGAGGCGCTGGCGCTCGGGCAATTCGGCCACCGCCGCACTCACGGCGTCGATGATCTCGGCGGATTCGCCCGCCGCCGGTTCGGGCCGGGCGGGAATCCGGTACATCTCATCATTAAGGCCCGAGACCTCATGCCGCGAATGGCGTTTCCGGTCGATGCAAAGGTTGGCGGCAATCCGCATCAGCCAGGTGGCGAAATGCCCGGAATCGGCGTATGGGCCAGCGCCGCGCCACACCCGCATGAATGTTTCCTGCGCCACATCGTCCGCATCGGCAACATTGCCAAGCACGCGATACGCCAAGCCGCGCACGCGCGACTGATAGCGACGAACGAGGCTCGCCAATGCGGCCGTATCGCCTTCGGCGAGTTGCCGCATCAGGTCGGCATCAGACGGCACGGGATCGGAAGATGGGCCAGCATCACGGGATGTCATGGTTGGACCGAAAGAAAAATCACATCGATGCCGCAGGATAGGCCGGATGCCGACGTTCCTCTATTGAAATCACGCCGGGCCGCTTGAAACACACACCATCGGGTCCGGTTTCACCAACCAGAGGAGCGATATCATGCGATCCACGATTCAATGGCTGTTTTTAGCGACGGCTTGCGCCGGTATGGCCTTGGCGCTGGGATGCTCAAGTCAGCCGGCGGTTCGGCAGGATGCCCTGGCGCTGTCGGCGGGCACAAACGCGCGCGGCCCTCGCACGATGTGCTGCGCGCGCTGCGCGAATTTCGCGCCGCTGGCGGCGACTCGACCGGCTGCCGCTTCCCAAGCCACGACCGTGCCCGCCGTTGGCGGCGCCTGGCAAGGCGGACCGCCGCCGTGGGCCGGGCGGGGCCGAGGCGCGATGATGGGCGCGGGAATGGGTCAAGGCGCGATGCGCGGCGCGGGCGGGCAGGCGGACATGGCGCGGGACATGACCGCCTTCCACGCCCTGCTCGACGATCATCAGAAGATCAAACGCAACGTCGAGGACATTCCCGGCGGCGTCGCGACGACAACCACCAGCGATGACCCGAAGGTCGCGGAACTGATCCGCACACATGTCAATCAGATGAAGGAGCGAATCGAGTCCGGCCGGCCGCTGCGCATGTGGGACCCGCTGTTCGTCGAACTGTTCAAGAACGCCGACAAGATCCGCATGAAGGTGGAAGCAGCGCCCGGCGGGATGAAAGTGACCGAGACTTCCGAGGATCCGCAGGTGACATTGCTGATCCGCCAGCACGCCCGTCGCGGCGTGTCGGAATTCGTGAAGGATGGCTGGAACCGCGTGCATCAGGCGACGCCTCTGCCCGAGGGGTATGGCGCGACCGATCGCGCTCGATGACCCACAACATAGCGCGCAAAGCGGAGAGCCAATCATGAAGCGAAACACCGTGAATTTCCTGGTCGATGCGGCTTCGATGCTGGTCGTTTTCGGATTGGTCGCCACCGGCCTGCTCGTCAGCTATGTCCTGCCGCCCGGAAGCGGCACTCGGCGGTTGCTCTGGGGCCTGGGGCGGCACGATTGGGGAGACATCCATTTCTGGATTGCGTTTTCCGGCGGAGTGTTGCTGCTGATCCACCTGGCCCTTCACTGGCAATGGGTCTGCGTCACAACCCTGCGGCTCTTTCGGCTGACTTCCAACGCCGAGCAATCACCGGCCAGCCGGTGGGGGCGCAACTCGGCGGGTGTCGCCTTGACGCTGACGCTGATCGGATTGTTCTGTACCTTCGTCTGGGCGGCGCGTCTTGGCGTTCAGGACAGCGCTTTCGCCGGTGCCGGCCACGAGCGCGGTATCGAGACATCCTCCGGCGCTGGCGCTGAAGCCGACGATAACACCATTCGCGGCTCTATGACTTTGGCCGATGCCGCGTTGGCCGGCGATATGCCGGCGGAAACACTTCGAGCCAAACTGGGTCTGCCCGAACGGGTTTCCGCGGGCGAACGGCTGGGACGGCTGAGCCACGAGCATGGGTTCTCGATCAGCCGTGTGAGGGAGATTGTTCAGGAGTCCCAGCGGCGTTCGTCCTCGAGCCAACAGCAACGTAAATAGTTCCGGACCGACGGCCATTGCGGTACTTGGCTCGTGGAATGGCAGGTATCCTCGCCAGCGCGACCTACGCGAAAATGATGCGATTCACGTTGATCGACGCAAAGAAGCGCACGTTTAACCTGGATCGGTGGTGTTTCATGGGCAGCATCGATGATTGGTATTTCATCGAAGGCGATGCCCCGCTGGCAGCGTTGGCGACAAAATACGCCTGCCATCTTGGCCAGGACAGTTTCTTCGAGTTGATGTAAGGCGGAGCAAACGAATGGCGCTGAAACCGTGGTACGACGTCGTCAAACCCCGCGAAGATCTTCGCGATGGGAAGCCCCTGGATGCTTCGGAATTTGCCGTCCACCTGGATCGGGTGCGCGATGGCCGCGCCCATGATGATTACCAGAAGCCCGAGCGGTTCTTCGCCAAGACGGTGATGACCAAGGTGGACGAGATACGCGCGGCGCTGCGGGAGCTAGGGCTGGCGGATGATATCGAAGTTCAATGATGCGTGCCTCACGCCCTTTTTAAGCTTACCAACGGCGCTCGCGGGGTCTGGCAGCTCAGCGCCAAGGGCATGAGTACTGCGAAGGCGGTCAAAATCTAAAAAACCTTCCTCGACCGGAATCCCTCGCTCCGTGACAATGCCGGCGCCCTTTTCTCGAGGCGGGCAAACGGACAGGCAAGATTGAAAGTGAAAGCGGTCGCAATGCAAAAGCTGGACGGCAACGTGCTCGATTATCAAACTCCAAAGGCCCCCGCCCAGCGATCGACGGGGCTGGCGGTGTTCGTGTTGGTGTGGTGTTGTCTGTTGTGGGGGTATTCGTTTCCGGTGATGCAGTTCTCGGCCGGGGCGTTTGAGGGGCATGTGCTGGGGGCGGAGAGTTCGGCGCTGGATCGGATCGGGGCGCGGGCGACGTTTAATGGGGTTCGGTTTTCGCTGGCGGGGGTGGGGTATGCGGGGATGATGGGGTGGGGGGCCTGGCGGGGGAGGGTGCGAAGAATGAATTCGACGCCGGGCATGCTTATCCCCGCCGAGTTCGTGGCGCGGCGAAGGACGCGTGTTGGCGGCGGGTCTAAGCATGGCACCCACGAAGAGCATGGCACCCACGAGGGGCAGGGCACCCAAGAGGGGCGTGGTGAGCGGTCGGTGATGAAATGGGGGCGGCCGGAGTTGATGGGGGGGGTGGTTGTAGGGATTTTTTTTGCGGCGGGGATGCTGTTTCAGGTGATGGGGTTGCGGTGGACGTTGCCTTCGATTTCGGCGTTTCTGACTTCGCTGCCGGTGGTGTTCGCGCCGGTGGCGCAGGCGCTGCTTTTGCGGCGGCGGGTGGGGGGCGTGATCTGGCTGGCGGTGGGGGTGGCGATCGTCGGGGTGGTGCTGCTGTCGTGGCCGAAGGAGGATATCGCGGCCCAGCGGATGATGGCGGTAGCGCCGCCGATTCCCGGGCTGGGGGAGATGCTGACGGTGGCGGCGGCGCTGCTGTTCACGGCCGAGATCATCGCGCTGGACTGGTTCGGTAAGGGCGTGAAGAGTCGCCCGGCCGATCCCACCGGCGTGACCTTTATCATGCTGGCGACGACGGGTGTGCTGAGTCTGATCGCGGGACTGATGCTGGGCGGGCCGAAGATGCTTTCGCCGCGGTCGATGCAGGCGATCTTCAGCGACCGCACGATCTGGTGGACGCTCTCGACGCTCGTCTTGTTCAGCAGTGTAATGGCGCTCTCTTTGATGAGCCGTTTTCAGCCGCGCGTTTCACCGGCCGTGGCCAGCGTGGTTTACTGCACGGAGCCGATCTTCAGCACGCTGTTCAGTATCGCGTTCGCAACCGAGACGTTGACACTGGTTACAGTGCTGGGAGGAATGACGGTGCTGGGAGCGGTGGGGATAGTGGTGGGCAGGGGAAGGGGAAGGGAAGGGATGGTAATGGCGAATGGCGAATGGCGAATGGCGAATGGAGAGTTCTGAATGATGAATTCTGAATTCTGAAGGATGAAGGATGAAGGATGAAGGATGAATGATGAATGATGAATGAGGAATGAGGAATGAGGACGGGGCGAGAGGTCCTTCGCAAGCTCATGATGACAATACCGCCAATTTTGAAGCTTTTAATTCATCCGCGTCTATCCGCGGTTCCCCGATTTTTCTCCTTCCATCCTCTGTGCCTCAGTGTCTCTGTGGCGAATTCTTCAATCCATCGAGCTTAACTTGAATCGCTGCGAGCGCCTTGCCATTCAGCCGCTTGGGCTCATTCGCCTTCAGCTTGTCGTTGAAATCGATCGCCCGCTGATATTCTTTCGCTGCCTCGGCCTTGTCATCCGCAGTTCCCAGCGCCGCCAGAATATCGCCGAACTCCGTATGCAGCCCGACATCGTTAGGGTTGAGCTCCAACGCCTTTCGAAAATCCTCCCGAATTTGCTGGGCGTGACTTTGCAGTACGGCGTTTTGCTGCGCGCTGGTTCTGAATAAATATCGCGCCCGCGTGAGATAGTGCATCGCGTTCATCGGGTCGGTCTTGATCGCGATCTCCAGCATGTCGATCGCCAGGGGATTGAACGTCGGCGTTTGCAGAAGCAGCGAGGCGCGGTAGGGGTAGGCGGCGTTATACCGCACCTGCTCGCGGGCCTGGTTGAGCAGGCGCAGGGCCTGGTTGGGCTTGCCGGCGGCGATTGCCGTGCTGGCATCGGCCGAGTTCTCTTCGGCGATCCCCACGGGAATCCACACAAACGCGGCCGCCAAAATCCACGCCACCAGCCCGATCCCCAGCGCTGCCGCCGCTGCCGGCGTTCGCTTGCGCTGCCCGGCCACCGAAGGCTGCCGAATGCCCATCGCCGCCCCCGCCAGCAGCGCGAAAAGCCACATCGGCCCGGGCTCGAAGAAGGAGAAATCGATCAGGTTGTGGATCAGGAAAATCGCCACCGCCACCACCATCGCATAGAGCAGCAGGGGGGCCGGCCGCGAATCGATATCCTGCGCCTTGAGCGAGCGCACGGCCGCGACAGTCGTGCCGATCAGCAGCATCGCCAGGAGCGTGATCCGCCGAAGAATCTCGTTCAGGAGGTTGAAGGCGCTGTCGCTCCCGGGCGAACTGTAGGAGAAATCGATGCTGGCAAAAATATTGATCGCGATCGCCAGTGTGGAGACCAGCGCCACCGCCTTGATCGCCCGCCCCGCACCCTCGCCAGAGGTGAGTTTTGATGCGGCTTGTCGGGTCGGATGGCTTGCCCGCTCGGAGCGCGCGGCTGGAATATTCGGCCGAGTCAGTTCCCATGCCAGCCGCCCAAGCCATGCGATGCAGAGCACCAAACCGATCGCGCCCAGCTCGCAGAGAAATTTGACCAGGAAATTATGCGGGTCCGCTACTTCCTCCGGCGCTTCCGGCAGGCGAACGCCCAGGTAGTACGGGCCGAAGTTCTCCACGCCGACCCCCAGGATCGGGTGCCCGGCCGCCATCTTCATCGCCCCCACCCAATACTGCCATCGGAAACTCAAACTCTCACCCGGTAGCGAGTGATGAAAGAGCCCGTGCCCGATGACGGCCAGCGTTCCCAAAACGACCGCACCCGTGCCATACCAGAAAAACTTTCGCGACCGCCCGGCCAGCGCCCCCCGATAGCGCCATGCGA
>JBBRTW010000187.1:0-12662 GCA_038244055.1 Tepidisphaerales bacterium
GAACGACGATATTCACGCGTCCCAATAATAAGGTACAGGGAAATTCCAAGGGGTCAGGATTCGATTTGATAAAATAGTTCGTGGTTCGCAGCCCGCGCCGAGCCTCGCGGGTCGAGATTCACCGTGGGCTACGCGCGCCACCCTGCCTGCCTCGTACCGCCACCGCCCAAATCGCGGGATGGCGGGACGGTGCTTTCCTGGGCCGCCCCATTCGGCTTCGCTCAGGGCAGGGTTGGGGGGGAGAGAGCCTTTCACCGCATGTACTCATTCCTTCATGCTCTTCAATTCAATTTCTTCGATTCGATTTCTTCGATTCAATTTCTTCGACAGGAAAGCCTTCCGCGCCAATGTGAGGGATGGGGCGGTGAAGAAACCATCAAGCCTCAAGTTTTCTCCCCCGCCCAAGGGGGGGCCCTCACGCACCCACCTCCACCCTCGCAAGGGGGGGCCTTCTCTCCCTCTCCCCTCCATTGAAGAAGTAGGCGGAAGGCAGTAGGCGGTAGGCAGAAGAGCTTGCCCTGAGCTTGCCGGAGGGATGAAGGAGGAAGACGGCAAGCGTAATGAGCCTCGCCACGGGCACGCGGCGTGTCCCTGCTTTCGCGCAAACTGTCCCTGCTTTCGAAAGTAAGCTCGCTGCTTTCGCGCTCAGTCTCTCCACTTTCGAAAGCAGGCTCGTTACTTTCGAAAGTAAGCTGGCCACTTTCGAAAGTAAGCCCGCTGCTTTCGTGCGCAGTCTCTTTACTTTCAAAAGTAAGCTGGCCACTTTCGAAAGTACGCTGCCCACTTTCGAAAGTAGGCTCGCTGCTTTCGAACGCAGGCTCGCCACTTTCGAAAGTAAATGGGCCGGGCGCGCGCGCCAATGGCGTTTTTGCCGCCAAAACAGGGTCGGCGCGGTTATGGGATGAAGGGCGAGGATGAAGGATGGAGGCTCAAGGATGAAGGATGAAGGATGAAGGATGAAGGATGAAGGCGAAGGATGCATCTTCTACTGCCCACTGCCTACTGCCTACCGCCTACTGCCCACTGCCTACTGCCTACTGCCTAGCCAAACCGACCCCCGGCCCATGTGAATGGACGGGGCTGTCAAAAATCTTCTTATCTCGATTGCATCCGCCACCGATCCAATGGTCAGCGCGGCCGCGGGCGGATGAATCCTTCCGCGGACATGAAAAGGGGTCTGGATTGGCTCTGTCTCGACCCTCTGATTCTGGTCTGGACCGCATTCGGAGCATGCAGTTTCCTCCGAGGTTTTCGACGGCCGCCAAGCAGCAAACCGACTATAAGCTGAGGGTCGAGACAGAGCCGGTCTGGATTCGATTCCGTCGACGTGACCTGATCCGCCAGCCCCGTTTGATGACTTTGTCAACATGAATCCCGTCATCTTTCCCATTCGTCTCGAAGAAGAACACGGCGGCCAGGACATGGCGGTGCTGCGCTTCAACCCCGATGGCGCGCCCGATACGCTCTTCGGCTCGGGGCACGATGGCGCGGATCATGTCATCGCCGCCGGGTACGCGAGTTCACCCCCGCCCCTCTCCCGGGTTCGGGAGAGGGAGCCAGACAGCTTAGAATTCGGGGGCGACCCACCTCTTACAACTCAATCGACGCCTTCACCGTATGATCCTCGAGATTCCGCACCAGCGTGAAGCCGAGCTTCTCGCAGACGCGCTGCATCTCCAGGTTTTCCGGGAGGATGTCGGCCTTCACGCGGCGGACTTTCTCATCGCGGGCCACCTGCAACAGCGTCGAGAGCAGGCTCTTGCCCAGGCCTTTGTTCTGCCAGAGGTCCGAGACCAGCACCGCGAACTCGGCCTCGGTGCCGCCGGGGAGTTTAGAAAGCCGGCCGACGCCGAGGATTTCGTGCTGGCCTTCGGCGGTGCGGTGATCGACCACCAGGGCCATCTCGCGATCGTAGTCGTTGAAGCAGACGCGGATCAGGCGCTCGTGGGCAACCCGCTGCGACAGCTTCAAGGCCGCGAAATAGCGGAAGCGGACCGAGCGCTCGGAGAGCTGCTCGTGGAACTTGACCATGAGCGGCTCATCTTCCGGGCGGATGGGGCGGACTTCCATCTTCTGCCCGTCCTTGGAATCGCAGCGCGAGATGTACTGGGTGGGGTAGGGGCGGACCGCCAGCTTGGGGAGCTGATCTTCCTTGGTCGCGCCATCGTAGACGACCACGCGCGCATCGAGCGCAATCAGGCCTTCGGGGCTGGCCAGCAGCGGGTTGATGTCGATCTCCTTGATCCACTTCTGCTCGGCCACGAGCTGGCTGAAGCGCACCAGCAGATGCTCCAGCGCATCCATATCGACGGGAGCGCGCCCGCGCACGCCCTTGAGCGCGGTGTAGATCTTCGTCTGCTCCATCATGCGCCGGGCCAGCGTGGCGTTCAGCGGCGGCAGGGCGAGGGCGCGGTCTTTGTACACTTCGACGAGTTGGCCGCCCGAGCCGAACAGCAGCACCGGGCCGAACTGCGAATCGGGGGAAGAGCCCAGGATGATCTCATACGCATCCTTGAGCTTGACCATCGGCTGCACGGTACACCCTTGGAAATGCTCCAGGCCGGCCTTCTGCGTCACCGATTCCTTGATCTGGTTGAAGGCCTGCATGACCTCCTGGGCGTTCTTGAGGTTCAGCTTGACGCCGCCCACATCGGTCTTGTGGGTGATCGTGCGCGAGTGAATCTTCAGCACGACCGGATATCCCATCGAATCGGCCAGTGCCTTGGCGGCTTCGGAAGTCTCGGCGATTTCCATGCGCGTGGTGGGGATGCCGTAGGCCGCCAGCAGGCGCTTGGATTCGACTTCATCGAGGAGAGACCGTCCCGACTTGCGCACGGCCTGGATAATCTCATCTCCCTTTTTGAGGGCCGAGGCTCCATCGTTGGTCAAATCCGCCTTGGGCAGAGTGGGCGTCTCGTAGATGGCACGGAGGTTGTAGGTGTACTTCCACATGTAGCAGAAGGCCTTGGCGGCGGTATCGGGGAAGGGGAACGTCGGAATGCCGGCGCGGTTCAGAATCGATTCACCGGCTTCGATATCCGGGCCGCCCATCCACGAGGCGATCACCGGCTTGCCGGGGATCTTGGCATGCTTGGCCAGCGCCTGCGCGATGAGGGTGGGATCGGTCATGTCCTGGGGCGTGAGGATGACGAGCATGCCATCGGAGTTGTCATCCTTGGCCGCCAGTTCCAGGGTCTTGGCGTAGCGCTCGGGCGGGGCATCGCCGAGGACATCGATGGGGTTGCCGTGCGACCAGGCGGCCGGGAGGAAGGTGTTGAGCTCCGTGATCGTCTCGGGGGAAATGGTCGTGAGCTCGCCGCCTGCCTGGATCAGCGCATCGGTCGCGAGTACACCCGGCCCGCCGGCGTTGGTGATGATGGTCAGACGCTTGCCCTTGGGGCGCGGCTGCTTGGAAAGCACCTCGGCCATGTAGAACATTTCCGAGATGGCCGAGACGCGGACGACGCCCACGCGGCGGAAGGCGGCATCCAGCACTTCATCCGAGCCGGTGAGCGAGCCGGTATGCGAGGCCGCCGCCTTGGCGGCCTGTTCGGTGCGCCCGGCCTTGATGACGATGATCGGCTTGGTCAGGGCCACTTCGCGGGCGGCCGAGAGGAACGAGCGGGCATCGCCGATCGATTCCATGTAGATCACGATCGACTGCGTGCGCGGATCGTTGCCGAGGTAGTCGATGAGGTCGCCCCAGTTCACATCCAGCATCGAGCCGATCGAGGCGAACGCCGAGAAACCCACCTGCTCTTTGAAGGACCAATCGAGCACGGCCGTCATCAGCGCGCCGGACTGGGAGATAAAGCCCACATTGCCCGGCCGGGCCATCCCCTTGGCGAAGGAGGCGTTCAGGCCGGTCATGGGGTTCATCAGGCCCAGGCAATTGGGGCCGATAATGCGCATGCCGTATTTGCGGGCGGTGGCCAGCACCTGTTTCTCGAGGGCCAGTCCTTCGGGGCCGGTTTCCTTAAAGCCGGCCGAGATGACGATGACCGCCTTGACGCCCGCCTGCCCGCACTGCTCGACGGCGGCGGGCACGGTGGATGACGGGATGACAATCACGGCCAGATCGACCTTGGCCGGAACATCGGCGATGGAAGGGTATGCTTTGATGCCCAGGACGCTCGGGCGCTTGGGATTGACGGGGAAGACCGTTCCGCCGAAGGGGGTGGAGACCAGGTTCCAGAGAATCGTCCGGCCGACCGCGCCGGGGTTTTCGGTAGCGCCGATCACGGCCACGTTGCGCGGCGTGAAAAACGGCTCGAGCGACTGACGCTCCTGCCGGAGGACATCGTGGGCTTTATCGGTGACGCCGGAGGGGGAAAATGATTCTGATGATGTTACGGGTGCCTTGCTCATGGCAGAAGGGTAAGGCGGTCGGATGAATCAGACAAGTGCATCCTGTTTCGAACGCGGCATTCAACACCCCGGGGATGTGCAGGGGTCCGGTATTTTTGCTATTTGACGGGAATGGACTGGGTTTTGCCTGTGCTTATGCGAACGATTTCCCACACCGAAACGCGCGTCGTGCGGGGCCTTTTATGTCGTACTCCCCGTCAAGAGCGCGGGATAAAGGACCGATCACTTGAGTAGTGATTTGACGGACATGCCTGTTTTTGCATCATGGCGGGCATGACCCGAGAACAACTTGCAAAGCGGATCGCGGAACTGGCGTTGCTGCGAGGGGAATTCACCCTTCGCAGCGGCCGAAAGAGCAACTATTACCTCGATAAATATCGATTCGAGACCCAGCCCGATGTGCTCAAGGCGCTGGCGAAGTTGCTGGCGGAGAAAGTGACGCCGGATATCGACCGATTGGCCGGCCCGGAACTCGGCGCGGTGGCATTGGCGGCGGCGGCGGCGATGGAATGCGGCAAGCCGTTCGTCCTGATCCGCAACCGCAAGAAGGACTACGGAACGAGCAAGCAGATCGAAGGCGTGCTCAATCCGGGCGAGAAAGTCCTGATCATCGAGGATGTGCTCACCACCGGTGGGCAGGTGCTGGAGAGCGTGCAGTCGCTCCGCGATGCCGGGGCGATCGTCGAGCGGATCGTCGCGATCATCGACCGCCAGGAAGGCGCGCGGGCGAATATCGAAGGCGCTGGTTTGAAGTTTGAAGCGCTGTTCACGACTGAGGATTTGGGAGTGGTAAAGAGCTAATTGGGTGGCATGGGTAAGACTCTAAGGTCTTACCCGTGGGCGTCGAATGCAAAGTCGCGCCCGTTGGTGTGGACCGCAAAAGACACGGGCAAGCGAGTACGCTTGCCCATGCCACCCAACAATGCCACCCGGATTGAACGCTGGAGGATCGACGTGTTTCGCGATGTATATTGGCTGAGGGATTTGACGGATAAACTCGCCCGCCGCGCCAGGCGATTGCTGGGGCGGGCGGATTCCAAGCCGTGGATTCTCCGACCCAAATCGGCGGGCGCGGGCGGGGCGTATGTCGATTTCATCATTGGCATCGATTTCCTCCACAATCAGGCCAAACTCGTGCAGATGTTCCACCAGGCGCTATCGCCCCTGGGGCTCAGCCTGCTGCTGGCGAACAAGCACAATGCGAGCGACATCGCCGCGAAGGTCAAGAGCGGGCAACTCAGGCCGCACGTCTACCTCGATCTCTGCTCGGCCACCAATCCCCAGTTTACGGAACTGCTGCGCACCTGCGCGGCGGCGGGCATTCACAGCATCGGCGACCCGGCCAAGCTGGATATCTGGACCTGGAAAGCGCGGGCGCAGAAAAAACTGGAAGACGCGGGACTGCCGGTGCCGCCAACCGTGCTGATCCGCGCGGGGGAGGCGAGCCGAGAGCTTACGCCGGCCGAGCGCGCCGCGGTTGGCGAGAAATGTGTCATCAAGCCTTCGTGGGGCGTGGCGGGCAAGGGTGTGATCGCCAACGTCAAGCCCACGATGGAGAACATCGAGA
Organism: Tepidisphaerales bacterium; assembly: GCA_038244055.1. Taxonomy (GTDB): domain Bacteria; phylum Planctomycetota; class Phycisphaerae; order Tepidisphaerales; family Tepidisphaeraceae; genus DASPKW01. The sequence goes on from JBBRTW010000187.1 coordinate 5,936, forward strand.
CGGCCCGGCAATTTGATCCCAAAGATGACTACCTCATCCAGCGCATGATCAAGTGGGAGTATTTCGGCAACCGCGCGGCCTACCTGCGCGGGTACAACATCCTCGGCACGCGCACGCTGCTCTGGTGGTCGCCGGATACGCGCACATACGAGCAGGTGACGTGGGACGAACTGCGCCAGCACGATCTGATGGGCGCGATCGATCTGGTCGACCGCATGGCCCGGCTGACGGGCATGGACTTTTTCTCCAGCGAGATCGCCATCACCAACGGCATCAACCAGCCGCGCTTCGTGCTGATCGACTACTGCAACGACCAGTGCGACATCAACCCGGCCAGCGTGCAGGCCGATGGCCCGCCCGATGAATGGGTGGCGTGGGTGGTGGAGCGGTTCGCGGAGTTCATCTGGAAAGAGAAAACGGGAGTAACGCAGACTGACGGTCACGCCGTCTGGCTCGCACCCAGCGCAATCCGCGCAGCATCGAGCCAAATGAAACCCGCATCGTCCGCGCCGCACATCACTCACGCCGCGTGAATTGAAGACTGCCCGAGCATCCAGGAATTCGCTCCCCTGGCGCTAGAAGGGCATCTTCCCGCCGCGCTTCATGCCGCCGCCATCCATCTCTCCCATCGCCTTCTGCAATTCCGGCGTCATCAGTTTGGGATTCGTTGCGATTCGCATCAATTCAGATGTCATTTCGCCGACTGCCTTCATCATGTCGTCCGCCATCGCCTTGGCTTTGGCGTCATCGGGCTTCTTGTCCTGCGGCATGGCGGCCATTTCCTTTTGCAAGGCCTTCATTTCTTCGCCCAGCGCCTGGAGCTTTGACGCGGCCGCCTTGGAAGATGCTTCATCCTGCACCGATTTCAAAATCGACGCAGCATCCTTCATCTTGCTGGTCATGTCCTTGGCGACCGCCTCCTGATCGCGCTTGCAACCTGACTGCGCGAAACAGATGACAACGGCGACAATGGCAATGGATGCAGTGCGAAACATGGTTTCTCCTTCAAACAGTGGATCGACCCGGAACTGGAAATACGCGTCGTGAACCTACGCACATCAATGACCGGCGAGGCAGCCGAACGTTAGTTTCGCGGCACTGCCCAGATTTGGGCAGTGCCGATCACCGTAGGCATTAGACAACTGGAAATGCGACGACACGCCCAACCCGCGAAGGGCGTATGGCTATTTGATATCAATCAACAACAACATTGGCAATTAAATTCCTGGGAAAACCCTGATACGCGGCCGGCTGCGGAGACGCTGCCCAAGCCGCCAGATCCGATGACGGCATAGTGGGGCGGGCTGATGCTGGAGACAATCATATCTCCCTGATTCGCTCACTCGACATCACTGTCTTCGAATTCGCCTTCATCTTCAGACTCCGATGCCGCCACCAGATCTTCCGCCTCCACGCAGGCGATCACGCCCAGTTCCTCCAGGGCGAACTTGGCGGCCTTCTGCTCGGCCGTCTTTTTGTTCGGGCCCCAGGCGCTGGTGAAGCGTTTGCCGTCGATCGCCACGCAGACTTCGAAACACTTGGAGTGATCCGGCCCCTTCTCATCCATCAGCTCATAAATCGGCGTCGCCCCCATCGCCTTCTGGGCGTGCTGCTGGAGGACGGCTTTGAAATTCTGCTGATGCTCATCGGCCGCGATGGCGTCGATCTTGGGGTTCATCGTGCGCAGGATGTATTCCTTGGCGACATCGAACCCGCCATCCAGATACAGCGCGGCGACGATGGATTCATACACGGCAGCCGACAGTGAACTCGGCAGCGCATCGCGCGAGCTGATCCCCTTGCCGGTGATGAGCATTTCCGTCAGGCCGGTTTCGATGGAAATCTCGGCGCAGGTTTTCCGCGACACGACGGCCGACTTGATCTTGGTCAGATCGCCTTCGAGAAACTCGGTGAAGCGCCGAAAAAGGGCTTCGCAGACGACCAGATCCAGCACCGCATCGCCCAGAAACTCCATCCGCTCATTGGAGAGCAGGCGGGTATTGGCGATCGAGGCGTGGGTGAGCGACTCGGTCAGCAAATCCGGATTCTTGAAAGTGTACTGGATAATCGATTCGGCCTTGGCGCGGGTTTCACTCGTCACGGGTGCGGGGTCCTTGGTTGTAAGGAACGGCCCAAGCCGCGAAGGTCTGTCAAGACGGGGAGATTGCGTAAACCGGGAATGCCCCGGCGGGCGAAGTGCCCAAAGGGGCGGAAGAACCCAGATTTCGACGATCGCCCACCCCGGAACGCCGACTCGGGCGCGATCAGCGAAGCGTGAATTCCTCAGGCGAAGCATTCCCGCCTGACGCAAGACCGTCACGACCTCGATGGACTGATGCTCAGTCCGCGGTTGCGGTCGCTCGAACGGCAGGCCGGTGAGGGGCGATGACGTGATTCGCGCGGAGACTCACCGACCACAGCGCCGCCAAATTATCGAACGGAAATCAGGGTGTCAATTGGTTTTAAGCCAAAGTTCCGCTTGCGACCCTTCCGAGCCAGTCCTACGATAGCGACCATGAGAAGTGCGATTTGGCCCGGTTTGCTCATCGTCGCCCTGATTCTGGCCGGGGCAGGATCGGCAACGGCGGCCGACTTGAAATCTCCGGAATTAAAGTCGCCGGATTCCGGATCGCCCGATTCGCCTTTGCCCATTCGATCGCCCGTTAAATCACCCGTTCAATCACCCGATGGCAAATCATCCCAGGCTAAATCCAAACCTGCGCCCCGACCGCTTTTCGATCCTCTCCGACATATGGCCGTCGATGAAGTCCGCGAAGGGATGACCGGCTACGGACTGTCGGTGTTCAAAGGCGTGGCCATCGAGCGTTTCGAGGTCAAAGTGCTTTCCGTTCTGCGCAGCCCGTTCGTTCCAAAAAATGATGTCGTCCTGATCACCTGCTCGGGCATGGGATTGGAAAATTCGGGCATCGCCCAGGGAATGAGCGGCTCGCCGGTGTTTTTGAAAGATAGTGCCGGGCGCGAGCGCATGATCGGCGCGGTCGCCTTCGGCTGGCCGATGACTAAGGACCCCATCGCGGGCGTCCAGCCGATCGAGTACATGCTCAAGATCGCCGATGGACCGGCCGCGGTTTCCCGCGCATCGAGCGATGCCGCCAAGTCTGATGCCGCCGGCGCAGGCTCAACCCCCCTGCCGAAAAAGCGCATCCGATGGTCCCTGGATGATGCAAAACTCTCTCTCGGTTTGCTCGCCAGTGCAAAGACTCCCCGCGGCATTGGCCCGACCGCATCCAATGCGGCCGACAATCGCGCCATCCGCCTCACGCCGCTCGCCTCGCCCATGGCGACTTCCGGCATTCCCCGCAACATCCTCCGCGCCTATTCACCCCTCTTCGAATCGTGGGGCATCGTCCCCCTCGAATCGGCCGTCAGCGGAAAGGCGGCCGGCGCGGATGCCGATTCCATCCGCTTCGCGCCGGGTTCGGTGATGGCCGTCCCCATGCTCACCGGCGACATCGAATCGTGCGTTTTCGGCACCTGCACCGAAGTCCTCGGCGAGCGCGTCTTCGGTTTTGGCCACCCCTTTTCCAACGAAGGGCCCGTTGAATTTCCACTGGCCACGGGTTCGATCAGCGCGGTCATTCCCAATGTGCAGACCAGTTTCAAAATCGGCGCGCTCGGCAAGATTCGCGGCACGGTCACGGCCGATCAGCAGGTCGGCGCGGGCGGGCGAATCGGCGCTTCGCCGCCGATGATCCCGATGGAAATCGCCGTCGCCTATCAGGATGGCTCGGTCGGGCAGACCTACAAGATCAACCTCATTTCCAATCCCAAGATGACCGCGGCAGCCGCTTCGATGGCGTTGCAGGCGGCGCTGACCGGCATCAAGGACCTGCCGCAATTCCACACCATCGACTACAGCCTGAATCTCGAATTCGCCAATGGCCAGAAACTGGCGATCAGCAATACCATGGTCAATGTGCATGGCATGGAAATGCTCACCGAAGTCGGCCTGCCCATCGCCACGGCGGCCGACAATCCGTTTCAGCGGGTGATGCTCACCAAACTCACGGGCAAGATCAGCGTGGCGGGTGAGGCGCGCGATGCAAGGATTCTCTCGGTGAATCTCGCCAAATCGCGCTTTCAGCCGGGCGAAACCGCCAAACTCTTCGTCACCTATCGCCCCTTCCGCGGCGAAGAAGCGGTCATCCCGATCGAATTCGAAATCCCGCGCGATCTGGCCGATGGGGCTTATCAGCTTTACGTCACCGACTGGGACACGTATCTCGAGCAGGAGAAACTTGCCCGCCCATTCCGCTTCACGGCCGAGACGGTCGATGAAATCTTCGCGGTGTTGAAGGATGTCACCGCCGTCCGCCACGATGCCCTGTATGTTCGCCTGATGCGCCAGCCCGATGGTGTGGCCATCGGCCGGACCGCCATGCCCCTGCTGCCCTCGAGCCGCCGGCAGGTGCTGCTGGGCGCGGGGCTTTCCAATACCACGCCCTTCGTCAGTTCCACGGTCAAAGTCGTCCCCGCGCCGGCCGTGATGGATGGAGCGGCCGCGTTCGCGCTCGTCATCTCGCGCAACTCCAAGTCCGAAAGCCCATTCCCCGCAAAGCTCCCGCACCACGACATCAAACCCCCGCCCGCCGCCGTCCCCACCCCCGATACTAAACCCAAATCCGGCGGAGCTAAACCGGATGCGAAACCGGATTCGCCGGGCGGAGCGGATAAGTGATTCGAAATGTTCCGCTGAAAATTAACCGCGAAGGCACGAAGGCGCGAAGGAAGATGCAAAAAATTCAAAGTTGAAGTTAATTTGTCCGGAAAGAGGCGTTTTTTTGCCCGCACAATCCAGTCCACTCTTTACTTCCTTCGCGTTTTTCTTCGCGCCTTCGTGCCTTCGCGTTTAATTCAACGTCAATTCGATTCGGAGCCGTTATGCACCGTCTGTTGTTCATCATGATCATTCTGCTCCTCGCCCCATTTGCCGGGGCGGTCGGCGCTTCCCATTGGGTTCACACCACCGAGGCCGATTTCAAGAAGGGCACGCTGCATAATGCCGTCGCCACCAATCTGGGCGACATCAAGCTCTCCCGCGCCGTCAAGACCATCCTCGAGCAGGACCCCGATGTCAGCGCGGTCTACTCCATGGCCCAGACGCCCGATGGCACGATCTACGCCGGCACAGGCCCGCATGGAGTGCTGCTCCGCATCAAGGACGACAAGGTCACGCAGGCCTATCACCCCGAAGGCGCATCCAACATCTTCTCCCTGATCGTCGACTCCAAGGGCCGCCTCCTGATGGGCACCGGCGGCGAGAAAGGCCAGATTCTCCGCCTCGACCCGGCCGACGCCGCCAAGGGCAAGGCAAAAGGCAGAGCCAAGGCCGAACCAAAAGTCGAAGAAGTCTTCTCGGCCGAGGGCGTCCAATACATCTGGGCGATGACCCAGACCCCCGATGGCAATCTCTACGCGGCCACGGGGCCAAACGGCCAGATCTTCGAGATCAAGCCCGATGGATCTCATTCGGTTCTGATCGACAGCGATGAGAACAACATTCTCTCGCTCATCAGCGATGGCAAAGACACGCTCTACGCCGGCACGGATCCCAATGGCCTGATCTATCGCATCAATCGCAAAACCAAGGGACTTTTCGTCCTCTACGATGCGGCGGAGTCCGAAGTCAGCACGCTGGCGCTGGATTCCAAGGGCAATCTCTACGCCGGCACGGCCGAGGCCAGCGAGCCGGCCGCCGCGCCGCATCCCGATGAAGGCGCCAAGGAGAAGGCGGGCCGGCCCGAAGGCACGGGCGGCGTGCCTATCCCCTCTCAACCACCCGAAGCCCCGGCGCCGCCCAAACTTCCCGATCCCGCGCCCAACGAGCCCAATCCCATTCCCAAGGCCAAGTTCATGATCGGCCAGCATCTGCGCACGGGTTACATGCTCCTGGCGGATGACAACCCCGATGATCCCAACAACCCCACGCCCGCGCCGCCCGCTCCAGGTCAGCCCAATCCCGGCAAGCAGAAACCCAACCCCGCCAAGCCCGGAACCACTCCACCGGCCAATCCCAACCAGCCGCAGCCTCCCGAGCCGATCGATTTCGGCAAGCCCCGCGCTGAAGGCAACGCCATCTACAAAATCGATCCCGAAGGCTTCGTCCACGAAATCTTCCGCCAGCCGGTGATGGTCCTCTCCATCATCGAGCGCGGCGGCGTGCTTCTAGTCGCCACCGGCAGCGAGGGGCTGATTTACCAGGTCGATCCCGCGGCCGAGGAAACGTCCGTGCTGGCCAAGGTCGACCCCAACCAGGTGCTCTGCATGCTGCCGACCGCCGATGGGCGAATCCTCCTGGGCATGGCCAACGTCGGCTCCATCGCCTCCATGAGCAGCGGTTACGCGACCGAGGGCTCGTTTGTCAGCCCCGTCCTCGATGCCACGCAGATCAGCCGTTTTGGCAAGTTCCGCATGCACGGATCGCTTCCCAGGGACACTACGCTCACGGTTGCCACCCGCAGCGGCAACGTCCAGGACCCCGAGCGCGCCGGCTGGTCGAGTTGGTCCGAAGAATCCGCAGCCCAGGAATATATCCAGGTGGCCGCCCCCTCTGCCCGGTTCCTGCAATACCGATTGTCGCTCACCAGCAAAGAGGGCAAGGAAACGGCCGTCATCGATGAAGTGGATGTGGCATATCAGATGCCCAACCTCGCGCCGGTGGTCAAGGCCGTCAAAGTGGGCGATAAACTGGCGGCCGCGCTGGAAA
>JBBRTW010000188.1:0-12648 GCA_038244055.1 Tepidisphaerales bacterium
CCCCCTCCGCCCCCTCCGCCCGGGCCGCCCACGGTGGTGTCGACGGCGTTCAGCGGGAACACCGTCAACCTGGTGTTCGATCAGCCGGTGGAAGTGTCCGGCAGCGGGGCGGATGATTCGATTACGATCAATGGAATCGCGCCGACTTCGGTGGGCAGCGCCGATGCGTACACGCTCTATCTGGGCATGCCGGACTCCGTGAATGCGGGCGACCCGTGGGCGATCGCGCGGCAGCCGGATTGGTTGATGACGGAGATCGCGGTGCCGGAGGCGGGAGTTCTGTAGGGCAAGGGCGAATTCCGAATTCCGAATTGCGAATGGCGAATCAACTCCAATGAACAATGAGCAATGACCAAGGGCCGATGGGCGGTCATTGGTCATTGCCTCATTGGGATTTGATTCGCCATTCTGATTTCGTCATTCGCCATTCCCCTTGATTCGCCATTTTCCCTCAATGTTTCCCGTTTCCCGCCTGCGTGGTAAGTTGTCGGCCATGAAGCCGGCAGCGGTGATTCTGGTGGTGGATGATGACATCGCGTTTCGGACGCGGCTGGTGAAGGCATTGTCAGCTCGGGGGCACTGGGCGCATGGGGCGGGCAATCCCGATGAGGCGCTGGAGGTGGCCGGAAGGGTGAATCCGGGGGCGGCCATCGTGGATTTGAAAATGCCGGGGGGATCGGGGCTGGAACTGGTGCCGGAGCTGGCCGCGCGGCATCCGGGGATTCAGATCGTGGTGCTGACGGGATTCGGGAGCATCGCCACGGCGGTGGAGGCGGTGCGGAATGGGGCGATCAACTATTTAATGAAGCCGCTGGATGCGGATCAGATCCTGGCGGCGTTCGAGACGGAGGCGCATGAGGAGATGGTGGAGGGGACAGAGGGAACGCCTTCGCTGGCGCGGGTGGAGTGGGAACATATCCAGCGGGTGCTGACCGATTGCGATGGAAATATTTCGCTGGCGGCGCGGCGGCTGGGGATTCATCGGAGATCGTTGCAGAGGAAACTGGGGAAGCTGCCGCCGTTGGAGTGAGGGGATTTTCACCGCGGAGACGCAGAGACGCGGAGAAGAGAGGGGAGAAGAGAGGGGAGAAGAGAGGGGAGAAACGGGTGGGTTGGAATGGAGGGGTGATGTGATTGCGATCGGACTTCTGGATGCGGGATGTAGGCGGCTGGACGCGCTTCGCAAGCGAAGCGGCTAAAAGAGGAATGTTGAAAGTTGTGGCGGGGGCTTGCGTGTTGGGGGCGGGGGAAATACCTTTTGCGCGCTGTGACGTTGGGACTGGCCGGGGCTGCGGCGAAATGCCACACGCTCTGGCGATTGAAAAACGTCGTTTGAACCTAATACTGTCCGAAAGACGATCGGAAGTCGGACTTTTTCCTGGTTAAGCACCAGGTCCATGTGAAAGGCGGCATGCTGGTCGAATCGCCGAAGCCAGATGCTCTTACACTCTATGTCAGACGCCGCACCAACCACGAAGAAGCGATTTTTATTCCCCCGGTGGACGAACTACGCCCTGCCCGCGATTGCGGTTGGCTTGATGGGCGGAATGTTCTATATGCCGACGCTGTTCGGGCTGGGCGCATCGCCCAAGACGACGGCCGTGGGATACGCGCCGGAGCAGCCGGTCCCCTACAGCCATGCGGTGCATGTGGGGAAGCTGGGGCTCGACTGCCGCTATTGTCATACAACCGTTGAGAAATCGGCGTTCGCGGCGCTACCGCCGACGCAGACGTGCATGAATTGTCATACGGGGATTCGCCCGGACAGCCCGGCGCTGCAGCCGATCCGCGATAGCTGGAAAAGCGCGATGCCCGTGCAATGGGTGAAGGTGCATGACCTGCCCGACTACGCCTTTTTCAATCACAGCGCGCATGTGAACCGGGGCGTGGGCTGCGTTTCCTGCCACGGGCGGATCGATCAGATGGATATCGTGGCGCAGACGCAGCCGCTTTCGATGGGCTGGTGCCTGGATTGCCACCGCGCTCCCGAAACGGCGCTGCGGCCGCTCGATAAAATTACCGACCTCGGATGGACGCCGGTGGGTCATCCCTATGCCAATGGGGAGACGGACAAGGAAAAAGCCCAGTTGTTGGTGGGTGAGAAGCTCAAGGCGGATTACGGCACCCGCGAACCCCAATACATGACGAGTTGCTTCACGTGTCACAGATAGAACATCACCAGACCGGCGTAACGTATTGGCGCAGCCTCGAGCAGGCGGAGCAAGCGCCTGAAGTGCGCTCGCTCATCGAGCAGGAATTCCCGAGTTACGATCCCTCGGGAATGCTCAATGGCAAGTCCTCGCGGCGCAAGCTGTTGAAGGTCATGGGCGCTTCGATGGCCCTGGCGGGATTGACCCTGACGGGCTGCCGGCGCTGGCCCAAGGAAAAACTCGCGCCGTATACGACTTCGACGGAAAATCACGTTCCGGGGGAGCGCGAATATTACGCGACGGCGCTGGAACTGGGCGGAGTGGCGCAGGGACTTCTGGTGACGAGTTTTGGCGGCCGGCCGATCAAGGTCGAGGGCAACCCCTCGCATCCGATGGCCTGGTCGGTCAAGGGGAAGCAGGGCTCGAGCGATGCCTTCGCGCAGGCGAGTTTGCTGAACATGTACGATCCCGAGCGCAGCCGCGAGGTGGTCGACCGTACCGGCGCGGAGCCGAAGGAATCGGACTGGACGAAATTCACGGCGATTGCTGGAGATATTTTCGGCAAAGTGAAGGGAACGGGCGGCAGGATCGCGGTGTTAAGCGAGGCGACATCCAGCCCCAGCGCGATGGACATGAAGAAGCGGTTTCTGGCCGCTTTCCCGCAGGCGAAGTGGCACGAATACGAAGCCCTTTCCCGCGATAATGAGCTCGAAGGCAGCCGCATGGCCTTCGGCAAATCGCTGCGCACGCGGCTGAACCTGGAGAAGGCGAAGGTCGTGATCTCGCTGGATGAGGATGTGTTATTTTCGCACCCGGCGCGGACGCGCTACGCGGCCGACTGGGCGGAAATGCGCCGCAAGGGCGACAAGGGGGAGATGAACCGGGTGTATATCGCGGAATCGACTTTTTCGGTGACGGGTACGGTCGCGGATGTGCGCCTGCCGGTGAACCCAGCGCGGCTCGAGAACATCGCACGGGCGATTGCGCTTCAGGTTGAAGTGGCGAACGTAAGCGGCGGCGAGGATCTGGATAAGAACAACGGCGAGGACCGGTTCGTCCATTCGGCGGTCGCGGACCTACTGAAGAGCAAAGGCGCAAGCGTTGTCATCGTGGGGCAGTCGGCATCGCCGGTGGTTCATGCCCTGGCGCATGCGATCAACGCGAAGATTGGGGCGATTGGAACGACTGTTACCCTCATCGAAGATCCGGCCGGCGATCGGCCGACTCATCTGGCCGCCATCACCGAACTGACCAAGGCGATCAATGAGAAGAAGGTCGATGCGCTGCTGATCCTTGGCGGAAACCCGGTTTACGATGCGCCGGCCGATCTGGATTTCGGCAAGGCGCTGGCGAGCGTTCCGGCGAGCATTCATCTGAGCCATTACAACGATGAAACGTCGCGGGCCTGCAAGTGGCATTTGCCGCGGGCGCATTACCTCGAAGCGTGGGGCGATGCGAAGGCATGGGATGGATCGGTCGGTCTCTGTCAGCCGCTGATCGAGCCGCTTTTCGGCGGGAAAACGCCGATTGAGGTGCTGGCGCTGGTGAGTGGCGATGCGGTGGCGGCGGGGGCGGTGATGGCGGGGGCGGTGATGGGCGGCGAACAGATCGTGCGGCGGACGTGGAAAGAGCAGTACATCAAAGGCGGGGATTTCGAAAAGGAATATCGCAAGACGATGGAGGCCGGGGTTCTCGAAAATTCCGCGTCGCCGGCGGTGACGGCGGCCAATACGGCGACGAGTTACCCCGCCACGCCCGCGCCGGCGGCTGGGTTTTTCGTCAGGTTTACGCTCGATTCGCACGCTTACGATGGCCGCTTCGCCAACAATGCCTGGCTGCAGGAGACGCACGACCCGATCACCAAGCTGGTGTGGGATAACGCGGCCATCCTGAGCAAGAAAGATGCCGATACATTGGGCGTCAAGCAGGGCGACATTATCCGCATCGATGGCAATGGGCGCGGCCTCGAAATCGCCGCCTTCGTTCAGCCGGGCCAGCCGGTGGGTGTGGTCACGCTGCCGCTGGGCTATGGACGCACCGAAGCCGGGAGCATTGGCAATAAGCTCGGGTTCAATACTTATCACCTGCGGACGACGGCCGGGATGTATTCGATTTCCGGCGCCAAGGTCAGCAAAACCTCGAATCCAAACTACACGCTGGCGACGACGATGGAACACCACATCCTCGACGACTTCGCGATGAAGAACGCGCTGGACAAGCGCATCGGCGCCAAGGGCGAGACGGGGATGATCGTCCGCGAATCGACGCTGGAGCAATACAATAAAGATCCGCGCGCGCCGCATAAGAAGCAGCATGGCGGCGGGCACAGCCTCCAGCTTTTCAATCATCCGAGCAAATTCAACACGCCCAATGCCTGGGGCATGACGGTGGACCTCAACACCTGCATCGGCTGCAACGCCTGCGTGGTGGCCTGTCAGGCGGAGAACAACGTTCCGGTGGTCGGCAAGGAGCAGGTTCTGTATCACCGCGAAATGGGCTGGCTGCGGATCGACCGTTATTTCAAGGCCGACACCGCGACGTATGAAAAGGCCGGCGATGATCCCAACCCGCAGGTGGTGCATCAGCCGATGATGTGCGTGCATTGCGAGAACGCGCCCTGCGAGCAGGTCTGCCCGGTGGCGGCGACGATGCACGATACCGAGGGGCTGAACACGATGATCTACAACCGCTGCATCGGCACGCGGTACTGCTCGAACAACTGCCCCTACAAGGTGCGGCGCTTCAATTACTTCGACTGGCAGTCCAAAGCGCCGACGACGGGCTGGCCCGACCCATATGTCAACTTCCCCGACAAGCAGCAGTTGGATCAGATCGACAAGATCAAAGCGATGGTCTTCAACCCGGATGTCTCGGTGCGCATGCGCGGCGTGATGGAGAAATGCACCTACTGCACGCAGCGCCTGGCGGCGGCGAAGATCACCCATCGCAACGAAGCCTTCAAGGAAGGCAAGCCGCAGGGCGGCGGCGAATTGCTGACCGATGGATCGGTGATAACGGCATGCCAGCAGGCCTGCCCGACGCAGGCGATCACCTTCGGCAATTTGAACGACCCCAATGCACAGGTGGTGCGATTGCAGAAGAACCCGCGGGCCTACGATGTGCTCGGGGAGCTCAACACCATGCCGCGAACGAAATTCCTGGCCAAGCTTCGCAACCCGGCCGAGGGGGCGAGCGCGCCGGCCCGCGGTCATGCATCCAGTCCGGCCCCCAGTACCATGTCCCCCAGTCCCTCGTCGTCGAATGGTTCGACCGTGCCGACCCCGTCCGTTGGATGAGCTGAGTCATACAAGCCATGAGCATCACCCACCACGAGCCTCTGGTCCTCCCGTACCACAACGGGGACCTCGACAACACCTCGGACGATCCGCGGCAGCGGATGCCGCTGATCCTCGGCGGCAAGAGCTTCAACGACATCACCGAGGCGGTGAGCAGCATCGCCGAGCGGCCGACGACGCAGGGATGGAAGATCGCCTTCGCGATTTCGCTGTCGTTGCTGGGGCTTCTGGGCTTCACACTCTACAAGCTGATTTTCACGGGCGTCGGCGTCTGGGGCAACAATCAGCCGGCCTCGTGGGCGTTCGACATCATCAACTTCGTTTTCTGGGTCGGCATCGGCCATGCCGGCACGCTGATCTCGGCGATCCTGTTCCTCTTCCGCCAGAACTGGCGCACCAGCATCAATCGCTTCGCGGAGGCGATGACGATTTTCGCCGTCATTTGCGCGGCGATGTTCCCGGGCGTTCACGTCGGCCGGCCCTGGCTGGCGTACTGGCTGTTCCCGCTGCCGAATCAGATGCAGATGTGGCCGCAGTTCCGCAGCCCGCTGCTGTGGGACGTATTCGCGGTCGGCACGTATGCGACGGTGTCGCTGCTGTTCTGGTACGTCGGGATGATCCCCGATCTGGCGACGCTGCGAGACCGCTCGAAGACCAAAGTGGGGCAGATGGCCTACGGGATTTTCTCGCTGGGTTGGACGGGGTCCTGCCGGCACTGGCATCGCTACGAGCGGGCGTATCTGCTGCTGTCGGCCCTGGCGACGCCGCTGGTGCTTTCGGTGCATAGCGTGGTGTCGTTCGATTTCGCGACCGCGCAGCTTCCCGGCTGGCATACGACCATCTTCCCCCCCTACTTCGTCGCGGGCGCTGTGTTCGGCGGCTTTGCGATGGTGCTGGCGCTGGCGATTCCTGCGCGGCAGTTCTTCGGTTTGCGCGATGTCATCACGCTTCGCCACATAGAAAACATGTGCAAGGTGATGCTGGCCACGGGATTGATCGTCGGCTACGGCTATTCCTGCGAATTTTTCACGGCCTGGTACAGCGGGCAGCATTACGAGCGATTCGTGTTCCTGAACCGCGCCCTCGGACCTTACCAGTGGGCCTTCGGGATCATGATGTTCTGCAACGTGCTTTCGCCGCAGATTCTGTGGTCGAAGAAGATGCGGAAGAATCTGTGGGTGGTGATGTTCGTGGCGCTGTCGGTCACGGTGGGGATGTGGTTCGAGCGGTTCGTGATCATCGTGACTTCGCTGACGCGAGATTTCCTGCCATCGAGCTGGTGGGTTTACAAGCCGACTTACATTGATATCTGCATGCTGGCGGGCAGCTTTGGATTGTTCTTCACGCTCTTCCTGCTCTTCTGCCGGTATTTGCCGGTGGTCGCGATGGCGGAAGTGAAATCGATCATGCCGCAGGCGCATATCCACCCCGAGCGGCACGATGAGCTTTCGGGCGATGAGGGCCGGTCTGATTACCGGCCGGATGAGCGGCATCGGCCCAAGGGCAACGGCGACGGCCACGCGAGGCATTGAGACGGTTGTCGAATCGACCTGGATGAACACGTTATGAGCACCGCGACTGAAACATACGATGCCGATGTGGACGCGCCGGAAGAGGCCGAAAAGCCCGAACTGGTGGGCCTGATGGCGGAGTTCGAGGACGTGGATGGAATCGTGGCCGCGGCGCGCACGGTTCGCCGCGCCGGGTTCACGCGCTGGGATGTGCATAGTCCGTTCCCGATTCACGGCATTGATTTCGCGATGGGCGTTCGGCCGACGATTCTGCCCTGGCTGGTTTTGGGCGGCGGTTTGTTCGGGCTGGGCGGCGGCATCTTGCTCCAGTGGTGGACCAACGCGTTCGACTATCCCTTCTTCATCAGCGGCAAGCCGCTGTGGAGCCTGCCGGCGAATATCCCGGTGGCGTTTGAAACGACAGTGCTGTGCGCATCGCTGACGGCGGTTTTCGGGATGCTGGGGTTGAACCAGTTGCCGAGGCTGTCCAACCCGCTCTTCAAGAGCGAGCGATTCCGCAAGGCCACCGATGACAAGTTTTTCCTGGTGATTGACGCCACGGACAAAAATTTTGATGAAGCGAAGACGACGCAGTTGTTGAAGGATGCCGGCGCGGCGGCGATCGAGCGCGTGGAAGACTGATTTCACCGCGGAGGCGCGGAGAGCGCGGAGAAGATTTTTGGAATGGGTTGTTCGGCGACTGTAGATGGAATTGTGATGGCAGGCGGAAAGCCTTCATGATCGTGCGGATTGAGATCGTGCAACTTACGGAATTTTGAGATGGCCAAGCATCAAGAAGAACCTCTACCGCCGGGCGTGCCGCCGGTTACCTTTGCGCCGGTTGCTCCGCGACTGCGGAGGCCGCCGTTCTGGATCATTTCGCTGCTGATCATTTCGGTGCTGGCAAGCTGGATACCGCTGGTGCTGTTTGCGCGGGGCCGGTCCGCCAAGTCGACCGAGCCGCGCGTGGCTCTGGTGCAGGATATGGGGACGCAGGTGCGTTATCGCGAGCAGATGTCGAGCGAGGTGTTCGCCGATGGGCGGGCCGATCGGCCGAGGATTCCCGGAACCGTGGCGCGGGGGCAGGCGAATCTGGATGACAATTATTATCGCGGCTTCACGGGCGAGCCCGTGCAGGCCGGAAGCCCGCACGCCAGCGGGCAACCGGTGAAGTTCGTCGAAGGTTTCCCGGCCGCGGTGACTGTGGATAACAAATTGCTGGCCCGCGGGCAGGAGCGGTTCAATATCTACTGCTCACCGTGCCACGGTCTGGATGGTTACGGAAATGGCATGGTGCATGTGCGGGCGCAGGAGTTGAAGCAAGGATCGTGGGTTCAGCCCGCTTCACTGCACAGCGATGGCGTTCGCGCCCGGCCCGAAGGTCATTTGTTCAATACGATCAGCATCGGCATCCGGACGATGCCGGGTTATGGCGGGCAGATTCCGGTGGCCGATCGCTGGGCGATCGTGGCGTACATCCGGGCGCTGCAGGTTTCGCAGGGCCCGCAGCCAGCGCCGCCTCCGTTGGCCGCGCCGCATGCGAGCGCGGAGTGAGACGAGCGATCGAACGAGCGATGGATCGGTGATTGAACGAGAAAGATTCAGCGGCGTAAGAGGCCGAATGTTTGGAGAGAGCTAAAGTGGCAAGTCAACCGCAAAACACGCCCGTGAACGACCCGACTCCGGCTGAATTCAGCCGGCGGACGCGGGGCGTCTTTATGCTCGCGGCCGCGGCCGGGGTTATCGGCCTGGCGGCGGCGATCGCGCTGGGCATGGGGTATCAGGACTTTTTCCGGCGGTTCTACTTCTCCTACCTGGTGAGTTTCGCGTTCTTCACGGCCCTGGGAGTGGGGGCGCTGGTGTTCGTGCTGATCCAGTTCCTGGTGCGGGCGGGCTGGAGCGTCAACATCCGCCGCATCGGCGAGACGACCGCGATGATCTTCCCCATCCTGGGGATTCTGTCGGCGCCGATTTTCGTTTCGGTGATTCTACAGGAAGGCGATTTGTATCGCTGGGCATTGCCGGAATCGGCGATCGAAAAACACGATGAGGCCAAGCCGCATGGCGAGCATGCGGCGGCCGCGGCAACCGCAGGAGTGGATACAGCCAGACTGGCGGCCGCCGAGGTCAAGCCCGAAGGCCACGGCGACGCGCATGCCACTCCGGTTGAAGCCGGCCGCGCCTCGGCCGAGGGTCATGGCGCGGCCGCCCACGCCGATGGCGGCGAGGGCGAACACGCCGAACCCTCCTACATCAATCGCCCCCGAAAAATCGATGAGCTGACGCAGTCGAAGCGGAAGTGGCTCAACCCGGTTTTCTTCCTGATCCGCGTGGCCGCGTACTTCATCATCTGGTCCGCCATTGCCATTTACGTCTGGAAACAGTCCACCGCCCAGGATGAAGATGCCGACCCGCAGCACACCGCCAATATCCAGAAATGGTCCGGCTTCTTCCTGGTGGTGATGGGCCTGACGGTCACGGCCGCTGCGTTCGACATTTTCATGTCGCTGGACCCGCACTGGTTCAGTACGATCTTCGGCATCTACTTCTTCGCCGGCGGCGCGGTCAGCTTCTGGGCCTCGATGATCATCATCGTGACCCTCCTGCGGCGCAAGGGCGTGCTGCGCGATTCGGTCGATCAGGAACACTACCACGACATGGGCAAGTTCCTCTTCGGCTTCGTCTTCTTCTGGGGCTACATCGCTTTCAGCCAGTACATGCTCCTCTGGTACGCGAATTTGCCGGAGACAACGACCTGGTTCTCCAGGCGCGGCGTATCGACTGTTTCGCCGACTCCCGAGCAACTTGCCCTGGCGGGCGGCGATACCCACAAGGCGCTCGAACTCGCCATTCCCGATTTCGGATTCGATTGGCGCTGCGTGGCGGTCGTGCTGCTCTTCGGGCACCTGCTGATTCCCTTCGGCGGGATCATGTCACGCCACGTCAAGCGAAACATCGGCACGATCAATTTCTGGGCCATCTGGATGCTGATCTTCCACTATGTGAATATGTACTGGCTGATCATGCCGGAAATGAAGCTCGGCTTTCAGCCGGGCCTGATCGATCTGGCCTGTTTCGTCGGCATTTTCGGCATCGTGGCCGCCGTGTGGATTCGGATTGCTTCGAGCAAGCGCATCCGGGCGATCAACGATCCGCGCGTTTCGGAATCCATGGCGTTTGTCAATATCTGATAGCGCCGGCCGGCATAAGATGTGAAGAGCCTTGATTGAGGTGAGTTATGGCGATCAAACAGGAAGCAAACACGCCGCTGATCGTGACCGTGGGCGCGGTCTCGGCCATCCTGCTGGTGGTGATCACGTTCGGCGTGGAGGCCTGGTTTCTCTATGAAGAGAACAACGAGATCGCCAGCAAGTGGGAACAGGCGAAGAATGTCCGGCTGGATGAATTGAGAGCAGAGCAATCCGCCAAACTGACGACGGGCGCGAAGGTGCCGATCAATCAGGCGATGAAGACGGTGGCCGAGAAGTACAAGTCGGCCGGGCCACGGGTTGAGGCAAGATAGAGATGAATTGTGATGTGGCAGGCTCGAAAGCCTACACCATAATTCGACGGGTATGCGGGCTGGAAAGTTGATTTGAAAATGAGTTTGCGATTGAAACATCTTCTGCTGGCGACCTGTGCGGCGATTTTCGCGGCCGGCCCATCCGCACGCGCGGAAGACACCGCAGGGCGCGCTTCAGCGCGAGAGACGTCCCCCGCGGCGCGCGAAACCGCCCCCGCCGCTCAGCCCGCCCCCTCCGATGACGCCCCGCCCCGCGAGCAGCGCCGCCCGGTGCGCCAGGACCCCGGTTCGCTCTTCACCGGCCCCGGCCGGATGGAGCCGGTGCCCGATGAGCTCAAGAATGTCGCCATCGATGAGCATCTGAATTCGAAACTGCCCCTGGATCTGACCTTCACCGATGACTGGGGCAATCGCGTCCAGCTTCAGAAGTATTTCACGGGCAGGAAGCCGGTCATCCTCCAGCTCGGCTATTACGGCTGCCCCATGCTCTGCGACCTGGTTTCCCAGGGCACGGTCAGTTCCCTGCGGAATGTCGATCTCGAGCCGGGCAAGGATTACGAGATCGTCTTCCTCAGCATCGACCCGGCCGAGAGCCGCGAGATGGCCGCGAAGAAGAAGCAGAATTACCTCCGCGCCTACGGCCGCGGGACGGGCGATGGCTGGCACTTCCTCACCGGGCAGAAGGAGCCGATCAAGCAGCTCACGCAGGCGGCCGGGTTTAATTACAAGTGGGTCGCCAGCGCCCAGCAGTTCTCCCACCCGGCCGCCATCATCCTCTGCACGCCCGAAGGCAAGGTCTCGCGGTATCTGTACGGCGTGCAGTTCAAATCCGACACCCTGCGTCTGTCGCTGGTCGAAGCATCCGAAGGAAAAATCGGCACCACCGTCGATCACTTCCTGCTGACCTGCTTCCAGTACGACGGCAAACAGGGCAAGTACGCCGCCTCGGCGATGGGCATGATGCGCATCGGCGGGGTGTTGACCGTGATCATCGTGGCTTTTGTGTTGTATCGCCTCTTCCGGCGCGAAGCCCGCATGCGGGCGCAGGGGCTGGGGCCGTATTCCCTGGCCAATGAAGCCGCGCTGCGCGGTGCGTCCGACGTAATTGTGAAATGAAGCGCGGCCACCAGGCCGACAACGAGCGACCGACTATGCTGACAGCGTTTCTAGCCAGTGCGACCCCTGACACCAGCTCCTTCTGGATGCCCCGACAGGCCTCCACCGTCGCGGGCGATGTCGATAGCATCTTCGGGTTCGTCTATTGGATTTGCGTCTTTTTCTTCCTCCTCATCACCGCCCTGGTGGTCTTCTTCACGCTCAAGTACCGGCACAAGGCGGACAAGCCGCACGAGTCGGCGGCCGGGCATTCGACCGCGCTGGAGTTGACCTGGACGATCATCCCCACGCTGCTGGTGCTGGTGATTTTCTACTACGGGTTCAAGGGGTACATGAAGATGACGGTGGAGCCGCCCAATCCGTATGAGATCAACGTCATCGGCAAGACCTGGAACTGGACCTTTATCTACCCCAACGGCTACATCGGCACCGAATTGCACATCCCGATCAACACGCCCATTCGATTCGTGCTGCGCAGCGATGATGTGATCCACAGCTTTTTCGTGCCCGAATTCCGCACCAAGAAAGACGTGGTGCCCGGGCGCTATAACCGGTACTGGGTCGAGGCAACGGAGCTATCGGGGCCGAACGGCTTCGATATTTTCTGCGCTGAATACTGCGGATCGAATCACTCGACCATGCGGGCGAAGTGCGTCGTGGAGGAAAAAAAGGACTTCGAGAAATGGCTGGCGGATGTGTCCGACTGGACCAAGACCAAGTCGCCGCTCGTGGCCGGTGAAGAGTTTTATAAAACCCGCGGCTGCGCCACCTGCCACACGATCGATGGAACTTCCGGCAAAGCCCCGAGTTGGAAAGACATGTTCGGCTCGCAAATTCCTCTCGCCGGCGGCGGGACGGTCCTGGCGGATGAGAATTACGTCCGCGAATCGATCTTCTATCCGCAGGCGAAGATTCACGCCGGCTTTGGCCCCCCCTCGGCGATGTCCAGCTTCCTCGGCCAATTCTCAGACCGCGACATCGACGCCATCATCGCCTACATGAAATCCATCAGCGTCCACTTCAAAGGCGACCTCACCCCCTACCAACAAGTC
>JBBRTW010000189.1:0-12623 GCA_038244055.1 Tepidisphaerales bacterium
GATATCGAGCTGCGTGAACTCGGCCTGGCGATCCGCCCGCGGGTCCTCATCGCGGAAGCAGCGGACGATCTGCATGTACTTGTCACAGCCGGCCACCATCAGGAGCTGCTTGAAGAGCTGCGGCGACTGCGGCAGGGCGTAGAACATGCCCGGCTGGAGGCGGCTGGGGACGATGAAGTCGCGCGCGCCTTCGGGAGTGGAGCGGGTGAGGAAGGGGGTTTCGATTTCCCAGAAGCCCATATCCCCCAGGAAGTCGCGCATGATCTTGGTGACGCGGTAGCGGGTTTTGAGGGTCTGCTGCATCTCGGCGCGGCGGAGGTCGAGGTAGCGGTATTGCAGCCGCCGCTCCTCGCCGACGGTCTCGCGCTCATCGGGCGTGAAGGGGGGCGTGGGGGACTGGCTGAGGACGTCCATGGTGCGGACGCGCACTTCGATCTCGCCGGTGGCGAGTTTGGGGTTGTCCATGCCCTTGCCGCGCGGTTCGACCTCGCCGGAGATGGAGATGACCCATTCCGAGCGGAGATGGCGGGAGATTTCGTGGATCTCCTTGCCGCAGGAATCGGGGTCGAAGACGAGCTGGGTCAGGCCGTCGCGGTCGCGGAGGTCGATGAAGACCAGCCCGCCGTGGTCGCGGTAGGAGTGAACCCAGCCGGCGAGCCGGACCGGATTTTTATCATCGGCCTTGCGAAGTTGGCTGCAGGTGTGTGTACGGTAGCGCGTTTCGATGTATTCCATGGGGGGGAGGGAGTTGCGAGTTATGGGTGGCGAGTTGCGAATGAAGACCATCAGTTAGAGAACATACGCCGGATGCACGGGGATCCTGACGGGGAGGGACATGATACGGGCGGGGGGGGCGTGGGGAAAGCGGGGGTTAGTCTTCTTCATCCCGGGGGGAGGGCGATTCGGCGAACTTGACCTTTTCGTAGACCTCGCCCAATTGCAGATTGACCCCAATGGAATCGATTTTGACAGATGCGTCCAATCCTTCGTATACGGTGCGTTCCCAGTTGCCGCCGACAGGCCGCTGGTAGAGCCAGATTTTGGGGAGGCGTTGGGAGACCAGTGCGTAGGCCTGGAGGGTGGGGATCTTCTCGTAATTGTCGAACTTGGCCCCGCGGTCGAATTTTTCGGAGGTTTTAGAGAGGACTTCGAAGATTGCCGTGGGATTGGTGGCCGTTTCGATGCCTGAGTCATCTTCGTCGAATTCAAGTTCTTCGCAATAGACGCTTGCGTCGGGATAGGTGATCAATTGAGTGGCTCGGACCCTGAGCCGGAGGTTCGATTCGTAGGCGGTGCAGGGTTTGCATTTTAGCTGAATGCTCAGTTCGCGGCCGAGATTCAGGGAAATGAGGCTGTGTCGCGCGGTGCCGCCGGACATGGCGAAAATCTCACCCTTGTAATACTCGCTCTTATAGTCGGCGGCGCGTTCGAGCTCGTAATACTCGGCGGGGGTGTATCTCTTGATTTGGACCGGATATCCCATGCTGGAATTGTAACAGTGCGGGGCGGATGGCTCAATCGTCTTCCGTGCGGGAAGAGGGAGATTCCGGGAAGACGACCTTGGCGTAAACCTCGGCCAAGGGCAGGTCGACATCGATTCCGGGGATGCGAACGGTGGATTCGAGCGCGGTCGCCTCGGTCAGACGCCAAGAGCCATCGGGGGAACGGGAATAGAGCTCGACATGGGGCGCTTTCTGGGAGACCAGGAGGTATGCCTTCAGGCTTTCAATCTGCCGATAGTGGGCCGACTTGGCGCCGCGATCGTAGGCTTCGGTGGTTTTGGAAAGAACTTCGAAGACCACGGTGGGATTTAGGCCGGTTTCGTTCTGCTCGTCTTCGGGATCGAACTCGACATCGCCGCAATAGACACTGACATCGGGGTAGGTCAGCAGGCCGGTGGCTTTGATCTTGAGCCGAAAATTCGCTTCGTGGGGGGTGCAGGGAGAATTGATCATCCTGGAGTGGAGGCCGGCAAGGATATTGACGGCAATGACACTGTGCCGGCGCGTTCCGCCGGACATGGCGAATATTTCGCCCTTGAAATATTCGCTGCGATAATCCGCTTGGCGCTCCAGCGCGAAGTATTCCTGGGGCGTATAGAGTCTGAGGAGTTTGGGGAGGCCCATGGAAGGAGTCTACCATTGTTCCGCGGCGGGGCAATTTTGATGTTCGGGGGAGGTCTTATTTTGGCGATGCGGACTCCTTCATGTGACCGGCGCGGCCTTTTCGCGTAAAATTTCGCCAGCCAATTTACAGGAGGCTGTTTTGCAGCAAATCATTGTCAACGCCATCGGCCCCGACCGCCCGGGCATCGTCGGGCAGTTCACCGGGCATCTGCACGCGGCCGGGGCGAACGTGCTGGATTCGCGGATGGTCAACCTGCGAGGCCAATTCGCGCTGATCCTGTTGATCGAAGTCCCGCCCGAGGGAGCTGCCCAGATTCGCCAGACCTTGCCCCCGGCCGCCGCGGAGATGGACCTGCGGCTGGATCTGACCGATGCCCAGGCCGCCCAGACGGGGGCGCAGGGGCTTCCGTTCAAGCTCAAGACTTATTCGATGGATCAGCCGGGGATCGTGCATCGGGTCTCGGACCTACTGCGCGAGTTCGGCGTGAATATCGAGGACCTGTCGGCCCGCCAGGAATCCGCGCCGTTCATGGGCACGCCCTTGTTCCTGATGGAGATGAGGCTGACCGTGCCGGCGACGGTTTCGATTCAGAGTTTGCGGGGGAAGTTGCAGGGGTTGTGCGATTCGCTCAATTGTGATGTGGATTTTGAGCCGGCGTGAAACTATTGATTGCAATCAGATCAGAAGTGCTTGGATTTTCGCGGCAACTTCGGCGACGACTTCGGCAGGTGCGGTCGCGATGAATACGGCTCGCCGCGCCGACCAATCCAGATTCTTGACATGATCGGCGAGCACCACGCCCGTCACGCGCGGTGAGGCAGGCAGGACCACTTCGAACGGATATCCTTTGGCCTTATTCGTGACTGGACAGATCAGACACAGACCTGTCTTGCGGTTGTAACTGGCTGGTGACAGCACCAGCGCCGGACGCCGACCCGCTTGCTCATGGCCGGCTTGAGGACTGAATTCAATCCAGATCAGGTGGCCGCGATCGGGAAGGTATGCCTTGGACATTTCACCAGGCCTCCCCGCCAACCGCAGGACCGGTGTCGGTCTCCCCGTGAAGGTTCTTCCGTGTGATTCCCTTGACCAGATCTTCGAGCCGGTACGAGGGGGCGGATGGGCGCACCACGAGGCGATCGCCCTCGGTGTTCAGGCGCACCTCACTGCCCGCGGCGATGCCGAGTTCCGCAGCCATTGACTTGGGGATTCGTAAAGCGAGGCTGTTGCCCCATTTCTGGACGTTCGCAACCATATGAGCCTTTCGTAGATACAATGAGTATACAACGACGGGCTGCCCCGCTCAACATTATTTTCGGGCCGAAATCACGCCGCCGTCTTCGCATCCGGCGACATCGTAATCCGATTCCGTCCCGCATCCTTGGCCGAGTAGAGCGCGGCATCCGCCATCGCCACGAGTTGATCGGCGTGGGCGGGGCGGCTGGCTTTGAGCGAGCCGATGCCGATGGACATGGTCACGCCGGCATCGCGCTGGAGCAGGGTGGCGCTGGCGCGGCAGAACTCTTCGCGGATGCGCTGGGCGACGGCCTGGGCTTCTTCGCCGCTGGCGTGGGGGAGGAGCAGGACGAACTCATCGCCGCCGTATCGGGCCGCGATGTCCATCGTGCGCTTGTTGGCGGTGATGACTTTGCCGGCCAGCATCAGGAGCTGATCGCCGACCTGGTGGCCGTAGGTGTCGTTGAGTTTCTTGTAGCTGTCGAGGTCGATCATGACGCACGACAGGTCCTTGCCGTAGCGGATCGCCTCGGCGAAGGAATGTTCCAATGCCTGCCCGAAGTGCCGGCGGTTGTAGAGGCCGGTGAGGGCATCCGTGGCGGCCATTTCCTCCACCTTTTTCAGCGATTCCTCGAGCTGCGTGTTCTTCTCGCGCACCTGGGCCAGGGCCAGCTCGATCTCCAGGCGAAGCTCTTCGTTCTCGTGCTTGATCTTGGCGATGGCGAGGTTCTTCTCGACCACCAGGGGAATGGTGAAGAGGTAATCGCCGAGCTTGACGATGTAATCGCTGGCGCCCTTGCGGATGGCCTCGGCCGCCAGGTGGCAGGCGTTTTCGCCGGTGACCAGGATGACGGGCGTTTCGCAGCGGAAGCGGATCTGCTCGACGAGCTGCATGCTGGAGCTGTCGGGAAGATTGTAGTCCGATAAAATCAGATCGAACGAACCCAGGTCCTTGGCCAGGGCATCCTTGAGACATTCGACGCCGGTGCAGGTGCCGGCCCCGAAATAGTCGTCGAGGGTCTCGCGGATCAGCTCGCGCTGGTCGGTGTCGTCTTCGATGATCAGCAGTCGATGACTCATCATGTGGTCTTGCCCTGGTGCCGGCACAAATGGGTGATTTCCCGCCGGTAGTCAGACGTACAATCCATTCTCCGGCCGGTCAAATGGCCGGGAGAACTTACGATGCGTTATTCGGACCTAGCGCCGGCAGGCGACGGCCGGGAGGTGATGCGAGGGGTACTGGTGGATGGTCAGCCAGTAGGTGGTGCTGGCCAGGACCGTCCGCAGAAACTGCTCGGCATTGGCCGGTTTGAGCGTGTAGCTGTTAGCGCCGTTGCGGGCGGCCTCGGCCATCTGGCTCTCATCGGAAACGCCGGTCATCATGACCACCGGGATATCCCGCAGGGCCGGGTCCGATTTGATCGTCCGCAGAACCGACTGCCCATCCATGCCGGGCATTTCGATGTCCAGGTAGATCAGGCCCGGGCGCGGGGCGCCGGCGAAGGGGGAGCGCCGCAGCAGGAAATCGAGCGCTTCCCGGCCATTTCTGACCTCGTGGACGGAGTTGCTGACCTTGCATTCGGCGATCGCGTCGCGGATCAGCATCCGGCAATCTTCATCATCATCCACGAGCAGGATGGTGATCGGCTCGTCGTTGCAGGTGATGGTCACCTGATCCTTGCCGGCCGGGCGCTTCGTGCTTCCGGGCTGGGTAGGGATTCGCAACTTGGTTTTCTGATCGGACATATCTCTAACCCTCCGGCGGCGCTCGGGCAGGCCCGGGCGACGCCACATGCGACTACGCGGCGGCGTATTCCTCCAGATGCTCGGCGCTGGGCGCCGCCGTATCCGCCGGTCCCTGGTTTCCGCGCCCACCGGACGATACGTATCGCCCGTTGATCGTGAAGCGGAATGTGCTCCCCTTGCCGACCTGGCTTTCGACCCAGATCGTCCCGTTGTAGGTTTCGATGATGCTCTTGACGCTGGAAAGGCCGACGCCCTTGCCCGCGACGTTCTGCGCCGACGTATTTTTTCCGCGGCGGAAGACGACGAAGACCTTGGTCAAATCCTCGGCGTCGATGCCGATGCCGGTGTCGCGCACATAGAATTCGATCTCGCCCGCGCGCCGCTGCGCGCCGACGTGGATCGCCCGCACCGGTCCGGCCGGCCCAGGCTGGCCTTCGCCCATGTATTTGATCGCGTTGTCGATCAGGTTCTGGAAGACCTGGCGCATGCGGGCGTTCTCGCAGTTCATCGCCGGCAGGGGGTTGTCGATGATCAGTTGAATGCCCCGCTCGCGCAGATCGGATTCGAAGAGCCCGCCGAAATCGCGCACCAGCGCATCGATATCGACCTCCTCCATCTTCTGGCGGCGCGTCTTGATGCGGGAGAGTTCCAGCAATTCGCCGATCAGGTCCGTCTCCACCTGCACGTTTTTCTGGATGCGATCGAGGCGGTGAATGACGTCTTCGTCGAAGCTCTCGCGATGTTTCATCAGGAGCATCGTGGCCATGCCGCTGATGTTGCGCAGGGGGGCGTTGAGATCGTGCGAAACAGCGCGGAGGAAATCCTCCTTCTCGGTGATCTCGGCCGACAGGCGCTTGTTGGCGACCTCGAGCTGGGCCGTGCGCTCGGTGACTTTGCACTCCAGGCCTTCGTTGGCCTGGGCGAGCTTGACGTTGGCCTCGGCCAGGCTCTGGTTGGCATCGTTGAGGTCATCCTGCTGCCGCTTGACGGTGATGACCATGTCGTTGAAGCAGCGGGCGAGCTCGCCGATCAGATCGGGGCGGTCGACGGCGACGCTGGTGTCGAGATCGCCGGCCGAGATCTGCTTGGTGGCGGTGACGAGCTGGCGGATGGGCAGAAAGATGCGATGGATCAGCAGGTACGCGAAGGGCAAGCTGATGCCGGCGATGCCGCACCCGAGCGCGACCACATAATAATTGATGCGGCTAACCTGCGCCTCTTCACCCGCCTGGGAGATGCCGACCGAGACGTAGCCGAGGAGCTTGGTGGAGGCATCGGGCGCGCCGGGCGTGATGCCGACCGAAGCGCCGGCCGGGTGGCTCATCATGGGGGAGGCGACATTGAGCACCGGCGCGGTGACGACGCAGTAATTCCCCAGCGCGGCGCGGTTCTCCTGGTAGACGCGCATGAGGGCCATCGTGCGGTCCTTGAGGAAGGGCAGTTGCTCCCAGGTGAAATCCGGATCGCGGCTGGAGAGCGAAATGCGCCCGCCGTTCTTGTCGAGAAAGGCGACGAAGAGAATGTTGCGGCTCTTGAGCAGGTCCTGGCCCATGCGGCGAAGTTCCCCGGATTCGCCGGATTCAAGCGAAGGCTTGCTGGCCAGCGCCAGGGCATAGGAAATCTGCCGCGCCTGCTCGCCCATGATGTCTTCGAGACGCACGCGGCTCTGGTAGGCGAAGAGCCAGCAGCTTAACCCCAGCGCCAGAGACAGGATCGACATGAATGCGAAGATGAGCTTTCCCTGAAGCTCGAGGCGCTGGAAAAATCGCTTGCGGACGGGGCCGGTCGATGAGCTCGCGGAATCTGCGGACTCGCCATTGGCGGTCGCACCACCGGTATGCGAATCGGGTTGTTCCAGGCGTTTAGGCTGCATGCGCACCATCAGGGGTTGTCTGAGGGTGTCATCGACGCCCCAAAGGTGCGAGTTAATATGGGATGGCTGGCAAACTGACGCGGGCGGTATACTGTGGAGGCGATGAGGCGCATGACCCATTCATGGTTGCTGTTATTGGACCCGCCGGAGAGCCGCCGGCGGATTCTGTGGGGGGCGTTACTCGCGATCTTGCTGATCGGCACCGGGACCGCACCGGCCGCGGGACCGGCCTCGCGCCCCGCAACTTCGCCCGGCACGCAACCGGTCGATCCCGATCTGGCGGGGTGGTGGCGCGGCGACGCGGCCGATGCGGAGGGCGCGCGCGATCTTTCGGGGCAGGGGCATCCCGCCAGGCCGGTGAAGGGAAAGTTGAGAATTGAAGAGCAGGGCGGTCGCAAGGCGTTTCGGTTTACAAGTGAGAGCGGCGAGTTGGCGGTGACGGGGGATGGGCTGGATTTTTCTTCCGATTTCTCGCTGGCGTTGTGGGTTCAACTGTCGGCCGACATTGCCGATGTGACGCTGGTGTCCAAGCGCTCGGCCGATGGCGCGTGCGGGTATTCGATGCGGCATGGCATTCGCGCCGTGGGAGGAATCGGCTTCATCGCCGCCCCGCGGGTGATCGTGCCGACACCGTGCAAGGCGCATGAAAACTGGATGCACGCCTGCGTCACGTTTCACGAGGGCCAGCTTATTCTCTATGTCGATGGGAAGGCGATCGGATTCTCGGAAATGACCGGCCTGCCCGCGCCGGCCGATGTGCCCCTGACGATTGGCGGCGGGGCGGGCGACAAGGGCGCGCTCGATGGCTGGATCGATGACGTGCGGGTCTATCATCGGGCGCTGGCGGAGTCTGAGGTGACGGCGCTGGCGGCCGGCAAAGAGCCCAAAAGCCCATATCCAGCGCTGAGCAAAGCGGAGGAAAAGGAAATCCGCGACTTAATCGGGCAACTGGCGGCCGATTCTTTCAGCGTGCGCGAGAAGGCGGCCGCGCGGCTGAAGGATTTGGGGCGCAAGGCGTTTCCGATTCTGCGGCAGTACCGCGATATCGATGATGTGGAGCTTTCATCGCGCGTGCGGGTGTTGCTGGGCGAGATCGCGCCGGCCGATGCGCCAGCGCCCGCGCCGCGCGGCCCGGGGCTTCCGCTTCCGGGAGCGCAATAGTGGCGGATCGGATGATGAATGGCGAGCTGATCGAGCGCCTGGCGGATGCGGCCTGGCCGGCCGAGCAGTGCCAGGCGCTGGGGCCGTGGACGCTGCGCGCGAGCCGGGGGGTCACGCGAAGGGCCAATAGCGTTTTGACACTGGGGGCGCGGGGATTGGATCGGAAAGAACTGGCAAAGCTGATCGAATCGGCGGAGCGGTTTTATGCGGAGCGCTCGCTGCCGCCGGTGTTTCAACTGTCGCCGATGAGCCCGGCGGCGCTGGATCGGATGCTCGAAGATCGCGGATACGGGATTTCAGGTGCATCGGAAGTCTGGACCGCGCCGTGCAATGGTGGGGCGGACATTCTTGTCTGCCCTGAAGAGATTTCCGGTCAACCCAGCCACCTCGCCTTACCAATCCGCTTGTCAACAAAAATCACTCTGGAACCCTCGCCTTCACAATCCTGGTTTGACTGCGCCTTCGATGAGCCGGAAGAACGCCGGGCGATCCATGAGGAACTTGTCCGCCGGATTCCATCACCGCGCGCGTTTGCGACAGTATCTGATGGGCGCGCGGCGGAGGGCGTGGGCATGGCGGTTGCGAATGTTCAGCACGGAATCGCCGGGATCTTCTGCATGGCGACGCGTCTGGAGAATCGCAGAAAGGGCATCGCGGCGGGAATTCTGTCGTCGCTTTCCGATTGGGCCGCGGCGCTGAGGATCCGCAAGTTGTATTTGCAAGTGATGAATGATAACGCCCCGGCGCGGGCGCTCTACGCACGGGCGGGGTTTACCAGCGCGTTTCCGTATCATTATCGGATTCGTTACGAATAAATAAATGGCGAAGCTGCGGAGAGAGCGGGTCATTCGCGAAACCGCAAGCGACGTTGGGGATCGCGCCGCTGTTTTGCGCGCTGAAAACGGGAAGCGGGTCATTCGCGAAACCGCAAGCGACGTTGGGAATCGCGCCCCTGTTTTGCGCGCTGAAAGAGGGAAGCGGGTCATTCGCGAAACCGCAAGCGACGCCAAGGCATGCGCCGCTATCTGGGCGATCAGAAAGAGGCGGATTCAGTCGCCATTGGATCTACTCTGTTTCGCACAACGCCGGGGATGCACGGGGCCCTTCAACCGCGCGCTTGGCGACCATCGCTTCCGCCGTCGGCACGCGCACTTTCCACGCCAGACCGAGCCACGACATCGCTTTAATAATGTAGTAGCTCAGGTCGACCTGCCACCACGACAAACCATGCCGCGCGGAGGTGGGGAAGGCGTGGTGGTTGTTGTGCCAGCCCTCGCCCATGCCGATCACGCCGAAGACGAGATTGTTCCGCGATTCATCGTGGCTGCGGTACGGCCGGCTGCCCCAGATGTGGCAGACGGAGTTGATGCTCCAGGTGACGTGATGGACGATGAAGATTCGCGCCAGCCCGCCCCAGAGCAGGCCCAGAAGCGCGCCGGACCAGCTCAAGGTGATCAATCCGCCCAGGAGCGTCGGGATCAAAAGCCCGGCCAGCACCCAGATCGGGAACAACTTGCTGACGGCCTGGAGCGTTTTGGACTTGAGAAGGTCCGGGATGTACTTGGAGATGGTGCGATCGTCTTTGCTGAAGATCCACCCGATGTGCGAGTGGTAGAGGCCCTTAATAAAGCCGCGCCAGCCTTCACCGTGGAGGTGCGGCGAATGGGGGTCGCCCGGTTCATCCGAATGCTGGTGATGCTGGCGATGCTGGGCAACCCAGCGGAAGACGGGTCCTTCAACGGCCATCGATCCCAGGGCCGCCAGGATGAATTCGACGACGCGGTTGGTCTCGAATGATTTATGCGTGAAGAGGCGATGGAAGCCGATGGTGATGCCCAGCCCGGTGGCCAGGTACATGCCCAGCAGAATGAACAGGTGGGTCGCGGAGAAGGCCCAGCCCCAGAGGAGCAGGATGGCAAGCACCAGCCCCGCGAAGGGGATGGTGATGACCAGGATGTTAGTTAGGCGCAGGCCGAAGGAGATGGCGATCTCCTTGTGGGGTGCCTCCTTGTGCGGCGCATCGTGGAGCATCGCATCGGCGGGTTGAGTGTCGTTGAATGTGAAAGGAAAGGGCGCGGTGGTGAGGTCGGTCGAATTCAAAGGTAGGGAGGTCCTGAACGGGAAAAAGAAAAGCCCGGGGGATCTGATCCTCCGGGCGGGTCAAACACTCTTTCAAGTTATCTTCGTCGTCAAACGCGCTGGGGGGCATGGGCAAGTCACTCCTGCCCGTGTCCTCGCGGCTATCAATTCTACGCTACTCGATGCGATCAGGTGCGATAAAATAATTACCACCCGCCGCCGCCCCCACCGCCGCCGCGACCGCCTCGGCCGCCACCACCCCCGCCGCCGCCACGACCGCCGCGTCCGCCCCCACCACCGCCGCCGAATCCGCCGCCGCCACCGCCCCCGCCACGGGGACGGTCTTCACGAGGCTTGGCTTCATTGACCGTCAGTGCCCGGCCATCGACTTCGACCCCGTTCATCGCCGCAATGGCCGCGGCCGCTTCGGCATCGCTACCCATCTCCACGAAGCCGAAACCTTTGCTGCGGCCGGTCATGCGGTCGGAGATCACCTCAGCGCTCTGAACCGTTCCATGCGGCCCGAAGAGTTGCTCGAGCTCCGAGGCGCTGGTGTTATAGCTGAGGTTCCCGACATAGAGCTTCTTGCCCATTTTCGATTCTCCTGAGAGGGGGTAGTCACCAACCAGCGCGTACTGTAAGTCCTTGGCCGGAATTATGCAAAAGGATGTGGGAACCCGGGGCTGGCGATTAAGGGCAGCCATTGCGCGGGAGGCGATGGTCAGGAGAACGTAGGCGGGGCTTAATTTCCAGCGGGCATCAAGATCACCCGGAGGCGCTGTTTTCGATCGATCGGGCCGGGGTCCTGCTCGGGGAGATAGGTGATGACCTGTCCGTTGGCGAGTTTCAGGAGGCGGAAATCGCCAGGGGTTTTGAAGACGGGTTGTTCTTCGGTCACGAATCGCAACTGCCCCATCACCCGGCTGGTGATCAACGCGATATCGCCATCCTGGCGGCTCATGTAGAGCGCCTTGTTCGGTGCGATGCCCAGACCCGTGAGCGGGCCCAGCGCGCCGGCGACGTTTTGAAGGATTTCCTGAGGGTAATCCTTTTTCTCCATGCGCCAGACCGAGCCGCCGGCCAGGCCTTCACCCGCGCAGGCGAAATAGAGGCCCGGGTCGAGCGGCGAATCGAGGATGGCGACCGGCACATAGCGCATGTGCATGTAATCGACATTCCCCTGGGCCGCGTTCTCCGTGAACGAATCGACATTCTTTAACTTAATTCGCAACACACCTGGCCGATTGCCGACCACCGGATCGAGGTACTGGCCGGTGTTGCCGCTGTCGCAGATATACAAATCACCATCCCTATCGAACGTCAGCCCGTTGGGAGATACCACCGTGTGAAAGACCGATTGGGCGACGGCCGTCTTCGGGCCCATGGGGATCGTCGCCAGGATCTGCCCGCTCTGCGAATCGATGATCGTGACACCGGGTTTGAATTTATCCATCGCGGCGATGGCGTCGCCCTTTTCATCGCAGCCCCAGGTCATGCCGGTGGAGACGAAGAGGGTGCCTGCGGGGAATTTTTTGGTGTCCTTGGTGGAGAGGGCGATTCCCATGGGGCAGGTCAGGCCGGTGGTCAGGTCGTGCTTGACCAGGGTGAGCCGGCCATCGTCGCCGATGGCCAGTTTGCTGATCGACCCGCCGCCGACCAGCATGCCGTTGGGACCCATGGCGGCCGAGTTGGTGACGTAAAGGAACTTTCCATCGCGGCTGATGGCCACCGCCTGCGGGTGATTGAAGCCGACGACGGTCTGAATGATCTTGGCGAAGAGCTTGTCGGGCACCACCGAGCCTTTGATGTCCATCGCCGTGAAATCGGTGATGACGGGAACGCTGGTGGGCTTGTAAGTCGGGTAGGAAGTCGGGCGGGCCCTCTGATCGGCGACAGGATTGGGGGCCGTCGGGATCTCCGGCAGATCATCATCGGATTTGTTGCATCCCCCGAGTGCGATGCCGATCAACGGCACCAGCGCCGCGAAGAAAGCGGCCAAATTGCGCATCCGCATGGAGGAAACTCCTGTTGCCCAATGGAGGAATCAGCGGCCTCATCAGTCTCTCCCGGCACTGATCCCAGAGCTATGATACACGAATCGGCCGCCGAATGAAGGATATTTGTGAGGTGCGGGTACTGGGCATGATGCTTCTATCGGCTCGATGGCCCGCCGCCTGATCTCATCCCTTAATACGTCCGATAGTCGCGGCCATCGGAATCGCGCTCGCCCGGGCGAGTGTTAGGCGAGATCGCCCCCGAGCGCGGATCGTAGAACCACCCACCCGGCAGTCGATCTTCAGAGCAGGAGGTCATTCCGTACCCTTCGCATGGGTTGGCGCCCACGACGATTTTGGCCAGGCCGCGATTGGCTCCCAGGGGAAGGGGGGGGATATCGGCCAGA
>JBBRTW010000190.1:0-12581 GCA_038244055.1 Tepidisphaerales bacterium
CAGATCTGCTGTTTCCATGTCATCAAGGAACTGACGGCTTCGATCCTGCACGCGCTGGCCAAGGTCCGCAAGCAGATGAAGGCCAAACTGCCCCCGTTGCCGCGGGGCCGGCCCAGGAAAGACCGACGCCGCCATGTCCAGTGCGTCAACTTCTGCGCGCGGCGGGAGGCGGCCTGGGTGGAGACGGCGCCGGCGGCGGGGGAAGGGGCGATTCAGGCGCGGGGTGGCGTCGGGACGGAGATGAAGCGGATGCTGGAGGAGCTGGGGATCGTGGGGGATGGGGAGTGCGGGTGCGCGGCTCGGGCGGCGGAGATGGATGCGCGGGGGGGGGAGTGGTGCGAGGCGAACGTGGGGGTGATCGTGGGATGGATGCAGGCGGAGGCGGGGCGGCGGGGGTGGTTGATGCGGCTGGCGGCGCGGCGGGTGGTGCTGGCGGAATTGGTTCGGTTGGCGGTGCAGCGATTCAAAGCCAAGGGGGATTCGAGCGGCCTTTGATGGCGGTTCGAAGATAGGTTGGAGGGGGCTTTTAAGCCGGGCCTTTGGTTGGCCGGGCTTGGTTTATGCGCTGGGGGTTGGTCTAATCTTCATGGGAAGAAATCCAATGTTGGGCGGGAAACTACACAAGGGTATGGCGCGCTACCCGCTGCGCTCCCTTTTGGTCATCCATCAAACCGGATGGACGGATTGAGTCGGTGCCGGTGGCCTGCGCCGCCTGCCGGTCATCGGGCTTGAGGCTCGGCAACATCTCCACCGCGCCGGCCAGATCGAGCAATTCGGGGTCGGTGTAAACCTTCATCGTGAGGCTCATTTGGGTGTGCCGCATCAACTCCATCGCCACCCGTGGGCTCTTGGACAGCAGCGTCCCGAACGTGTGCCGCAAGGCGTGGAAGTTGCTCCTCTGGATCATTCCGGCCCCGTCCGTGCGTTGGGCGAGCGATGGGACATCGGTTCAGGCCCTGCCGAGGCGACCTGTAAGACGCTCACGCCGCGACTGAAATGGCCGGGCATGAAATGGGATCGTGACAACGCCGCTGCCCTGATGAGTCTGGTGGCCTTGCGCGAGAGTCGCCAAAGGGATGCTTATTGGAACCGCGAAACCCGCATTGCTGCATGGTCCACCAAATTTGGCCATACCCATGACCTGATTCGGGGGGTTGACCCGAAGTAAACCTCGATCCGACTTGGGCCGCGATATAATAGCAGGTTCAGGTATCAAGTGTTTAACTCAGGAGACGTCATGAAAGCTATCACTCGATGGGCCGTTGTGATCTTGGGAGTTTCCCTGTGTGCTCAGGTGGCATCCGCTGCCGACGAGCCGCTATACGAAGGACTCGGAACGACCGGGCGAAGGGTCAGCGCCGCCAACCCGCAGGCGGAGAAGTACGTCGTCCAGGGCATCCACTTCCTCTACGGCTTCAGCCACGGTGCCGCCATTAGATCGTTTGAGCAGGCGGCCAAACTCGATCCCGCCTGCGCGATGGCGTACTGGGGCATCGCGATGGCCAACGGACCGCACGTCAACTTTCCGCTGGTGCCGCCACCCAATGCCGAGGCGGCGTGGAAGAACCTGCAACTGGCGAAACAGAACATGGGCAACTGCACCCAGGTGGAAAAGGACTTGATCGAGGCGCTGAGCACGCGCTACGCGAGCCCGCAGCCGGAAGACCGCTCGCCGCTTGACCGTGCCTACGCCGATGCGATGCGGAAGGTGTGGCAAAAGCACCCCGATGATGCCGACGTCGGCGCGTGGTTCGCCGAGTCGATGATGGACCTGGCGCCGTGGAACCAGTGGACCAAAGCAGGCGCTGCCAACCCCGGCACCGAGGAGATCGTTACCGCGCTGGAAGCGGTGATGAAGCTGAACATCAACCACCCGTTCGCCAACCATCTGTACATTCACGCGATGGAGGCCAGCCAGCACCCGGAAAAAGCCGTCCCCGCCGCCGATCGGCTGCGGGAACTGCAGCCGGCCCTGGCCCACAACGTGCACATGCCGACGCACATCGATATCCGCGTCGGGCAGTGGCAGAAGGCGATTGACTGGAACGCCCAGGCCATCGACTCGGCCGGCGCGTACCACAAGGTCTCCGGCCCGCCGCAGGGACTGCTGATCTTCTACGAAGCCCACAACTATCACATGCTCGCCTACGCCGCGTTGATGACCGGCCAGCGCGAGCTGGCGATGAAACAGATCAACGCCATGGTCGCGAGCCTGCCGGCCGACTTCGTCGAGGCGTTTTCGCCGATGATCGAAGGCTTCGGCGCGATGCCGGACGAGGTGATGGTGCGCTTTGGCATGTGGGACCAGATCCTGGCGGCCCCGCAGCCGGACAAGGCGTACACGCCATTCACCAATGCGTTTCACCACGGCGCCCGGGCGATCGCCTGCGCCGCCAGGGACAAAACCGCCGAGGCCCGCGCCGAGCAGGCGCTGTGGCTGGAGGGCATCAAAAAGATTCCCGACGGCGCCGTCTTCCACAACAACCCCATGCCCGTCATCTGCGCGCTGGCCAGCACGATGATTGAAGGCGAAATCCTCATCCGTGAAGGCAAGTCCGATGAAGGCCTCACCACTCTGCGCCAGGCGGTGAATCTGGAAGACGCCCTCCACTACGATGAGCCGCCCGCCTGGATGATTCCCGCCCGCCACAGCGTGGGCGCCAACCTCCTGCGAGCCGGTAAGCCCGCCGAAGCCGAGCAGGTCTACCGCGACGACCTTAAAAAGCTGCCGGAGAACGGCTGGAGCCTCTTCGGCCTCGCCCAGGCGCTGCGGGCCCAGGGCAAAGCCGACGAAGCCGCTGCGTACCTGGCGAAGTTCGACAAGGTCTGGGCCAAGGCGGACTTGAAGATCAAGAGTTCGTGCCTGTGCCAGGAGAATGTGACGCTCGCAAAGTAAGTCGTGCCTTAAGAAGGTTTAGCCGCCTCGGGTGCGAGGCGCGTCCACAAGGCGCGCCCCACACACGAGGCGGAAAGCCACTACAGCAACACACTCCCAGCCCCGGCCGCGCTTGTCCCAGCCGCGCCCGTTCCCGCCGCACCACCCACTGCCGCCCCGACGCTCGCCGCCGATTCCACGACGAATGGCAGCAAAGATGCAATTGGCCCCGGTACGAATGTGCCGGGGTCTTTTTGATGGTGGCAGGCATTCGCGCAGGGGCATTGTCCGGGAGCGGCCCGGCCTCCTGGATCTTCAAGGCTCGGTCATTGGCTTGCCGACAATCAGCAGTTGGCCGGCGTAGATCCAT
The DNA here is from genome assembly GCA_038244055.1 of Tepidisphaerales bacterium. Classification (GTDB taxonomy): domain Bacteria; phylum Planctomycetota; class Phycisphaerae; order Tepidisphaerales; family Tepidisphaeraceae; genus DASPKW01. The sequence goes on from JBBRTW010000190.1 coordinate 3,246, forward strand.
GAATCCTTTGGGATCTGCTTGATCGTCAGCGTGACCGTGTGCTCGCCGGCCGGCTGTTCGGGGAGATACCAGAAGCGCGAGTGCTTGCGCGACTCGGTCTGGGTGCGTTTGATGGTCAGCGGCTTTCCGCCGTCGATCACGGCTTCGAGAGTGGATGGGTCGCCGTAGGGAATGTCGCTGAAGCCGATGGTGGTGCCGTTCCACTTGACGGTGATGGTTTGCCCGGCCTGATTGCACTTGACCGCGCCGCGCAGCATCGCGTTGGTCCGGCCGCGAACTTCGGTGTAGACCGGATCTTTTTCAATATCTACTTTTTCCCAGCCAGCGCTCAGCCTGGCCTGGCCGATCGGAAGCAGGGTGGTCGTCTCCCAGGCATTGGGTTCGAGCGGCTCGGGCAATTTCCGATCCAGTGCTTTGTCGATGTCCCTGATCTTGAGCATGCAGCGCGCGATCACATCGCGGTAGAGATCGTGGCCGGCATCGCCGGGATGGACACCATCTTTGGTGAAGACCAGTTTTGCTTCCACCGGGGCGTCACCGCTGAAGACCAGTGTGCCCTCCTTCTCGCGGCGCACGACTTCCACCGCCAGATCGATGCTCGGGATGCCGTAGGCGTTGGCGATGGTTTCCATGACCGCGCCAAAGCCATCATTTCGGCCGGCGCGATGGGTCTGCACCATGTATTTGGCGGTGGTGTAGACAAAGCAGATGTCGATGCGCGGGTTCTTCTTCCAGATTTGCCGGACGACTCCCTCAACTGATTTTTTCTCGTAGCCACCGCCCCCGTTGACCCGGCATTCCAGAAAGACTAGGTCCGGGTCCTTGGCGAGCACATCCCCTTGCAAGCGGCAGGCGCCGTAGTCGGATCCGGTGCCGGAGATGGCCGCGTTGATCTCGATGATCTCGGCCTTGGGATACTGCGCCTTGAACCAGGCGAGCGTTTTGGGCCGCCAGCCGTTGGCCTCGGTGATGCTGCCGCCGAAGTATGCGATGCGCACCGGGCCGCCGGCCTGGAGTTTGGCGAAGAAATTGGGCAGGCCGTCGCGCTGGCGGAATTCTTCGATCGTGCGCGAATCGTGATTGTATGGTCCAGCGCCCAAGGTTCCGGCCAGCAGCAGCCCGAGCGATATTGCCATTTTCCATGGGCCCCCGCGGCGCATCAGCCCGCGATTGCCGGACGGAGCAGTATTGGCGACGGTGAAGATGCGGTTGCACATAGGCGATTCTCCGGTTCGAATGGCGGAGCGTAGCGGGTGGGAAATCATATTGAAAGGATGCATTGCGAGAGAAGGCTCGCCCGTCAACGCATCGGCTGGGATTCGCACTTTGGATGTCGTGTTCTTCGCTGCGGGGATCATTGCGAACCGGCCGCGGACTCAACGGCATGTGGAATGTACGGTAGAAGAAGATCAAGCGCTGTGTGCCACGGATGAGGGCCGCCGGCGTTACGAAGGAGCAATGAGTTGTGACCCCAGCGACGAGCGAGACGGCATCGATGAATAGCGCGGCACTGATGGATCTACTGGGGCGCATCAAGGAGGCGCGGGCGGCCATCGAGCGGGAATTACGCAAAGTCATCGTGGGGGAGGATGCGCCGATCGAACAGGTGCTGACGGCGATTCTGGTGGGCGGACACTGCCTGATTCAGGGGCCGCCGGGAACCGCCAAGACGGCGCTGATCTCGACCTTGGCGCAGGTGATGGATCTGGGGTTCAAGCGGATCCAGTTCGCGCCGGACTTGATGCCGGCCGACATCAGCGGGACGGAAATTCTCGAAGAAGACCAGACCACCGGAAAGCGCATTATCAAGTTCGTCAAAGGGCCGGTTTTCACGAATATCCTGATGGCCGATGAAATCAACCGCACGCCCCCCAAAACCCAGGCGGCATTGCTGGAAGTGATGCAGGAAAAGCAGGTGACCATCGCCGGCCACACGCATGCGCTACCCAGGCCGTTTTATGTGCTGGCGACGCAAAATTCGATGGAGCAGGAAGGCACCTATCCACTGCCCGAGGCGCAGCAGGACCGCTTCATGCTCTCGATCATGATGGAGTATCTGCCGGTGGATTCGGAGATTTCGGTGATTCGGCGGACGACCGGGGCCGTGAAAACTCAACTCAGCCGCGTGATCGGGGGCGAAGATCTGATTGGATTCGTGCAGGCGGTGCGCGGCGTGGCTTTGCCGGCGAAGATCGGGCAGTACATCGTGAACCTGGTGGGAGCCAGCCGCCCGGCCGACAAGGATGCCGGGCCGCATGTGAAAGAGTACGTGGCCTGGGGCGCGGGCCTGCGGGCGAGCCAGAACATCGCCCTGGCGGCCAAGTCGCTGGCGGCGCAGGAGGGTCGGGCGGAAGTGATGCTGGAGGATGTGAAGAAGGCGATCGTGCCCGTGCTGCGGCACCGGATCGGCCTGTCGTTCCGCGCTGAAGTGGATCGGGTGACGGTCGAGGCGGTGATCGCGGAACTGGTGAAGACGGTGAAAAAGCCTGTGTGACATTGAAGAAATTGAACCACGAAGGCCAGGAAGGGCGCGAAGAAGAAAGAGTTGGCTGTTGGCTGTGCGTGGTCAGTTGTTTGTTGTTTGAGGAAAGGCTCTTTGTTTTTGATGCGACGGACTACTGACAACGGACCACTGACCGCGGACAACGGAGTGTCTCCTTCGTGATCTTCGTGCCGTTCGTGGTTCAATTTGAATTGAGTATCGAGAAGGAATTGTTATGCCCGTTGAAGTGCAGGAAAGTGTTGGTTTGGCGACGATTGGGCGGCTGCGCGAGTGCCGCGAGCGGTTGCTGGCCGAGATCGGCAAGGTGATCATCGGCCAGCGCGATGTGGTCGAGAGCGTGATCACCTCGTTCTTCGCCGGGGGGCATTGCCTGATCACGGGGGTGCCGGGATTGGCCAAGACGCTGCTGATTTCCAGCCTGGGCAAGGCGATGGATTTGCGCTTCACGCGCGTTCAGTTCACGCCGGATTTGATGCCGTCGGATTTGACGGGGACCGAGGTGCTGGAAGAGGATCGCGCGACCGGGGCGCGGGATTTGCGGTTCAGGCCGGGCCCGCTATTTACGAATATTCTGCTGGCCGATGAGATCAACCGCACGCCCCCCAAAACGCAGGCCGCGCTGCTGGAGGCGATGGAGGAGCACCAGGTGACGGCCAGCGGAGTCACGCGGGCGCTGCCCGAGCCTTTCTTCGTATTGGCGACGCAAAACCCGATCGAGCAGGAGGGGACCTATCCGCTGCCCGAAGTGCAGCTCGACCGGTTCATGTTCAGCCTGATGATCGACCACCTGCCGCGCGAGCAGGAGGTGGAGGTGATCAATACAACGACCGGCGCCGGCGTGGCGGAGATCGCCAAGGTGCTCGATGGGCATGAGCTGATGGGCTACCAGGAACTCGTGCGGCAGATGCCGGTGGCCGAGCCGATTCTGCGGTATGCGGTGACGCTCGTGAGCACGAGCCGGCCGCAGAACGCCGATGTACCCAAATTCATCAAGGATTACGTATCGTGGGGCTCATCCATCCGCGGATCGCACTATCTGATCCTGTCGGCCAAGGCGCGGGCGGTGCTGGCGGGCCGGCCGCATGTTTCGGTGCAGGATGTTCAGGCGGTGGCGCTGCCGGTGCTGCGGAGCCGGATTGTGACCAACTTCCACGCGGCCTCGGAGGGCGTGGATGCGGACCAGGTGATCAAGAAGCTGCTGGAGAGCGTTCCCACGCCGACCTCGGGACTGTAGAGAATCACCATGGCCACCAGCCAAAACCTCAGCACCGAAGTGCTCGCCCGGATCAGCAACCTGCAGTTGCTGGCCAAGGCGGTCGTTGAGGGCTTTATCCTCGGCCTGCACCGCAGCCCATACCATGGCTCGTCGGTGGAGTTCTCGGAATACCGGCAATATAGCGCCGGCGAAGAGATCAAGCACATCGACTGGAAGGTGTACGGCAAGACCGATCGCTACTACGTCAAGCGCTTCGAGGCCGAGACGAACCTCGCGTGCCACATCCTGCTGGATGCCTCGGCATCGATGAGCTACCAATCAAACGAAAAAGGTTTCAGCAAGCTGCATTATGCAACCTCGCTGGCGGCGTGCCTGGCGTATTTCATGATCGGCCAGCGCGATTCAACCGGACTGACGGTGTTCGATTCCAAGACGCGGGTTGCCTTGCCGCCCAAGCTCGGGCCGACGCATCTGCAGCGAATGCTGGCGGAGTTGGAGCGGATCAAACCGGGCGGCGATACGGATCTTTCCGGCCCGCTGACCGGACTGGCCGATGGGCTCAAGCGGCGCGGGCTGGTGATTCTGATTTCGGATCTTCTATCCGATGTGGAGGCGTTGCGATCGAGCCTGGCGCGGTTCCGGTTCCAGGGGCACGACCTGATCGTGTTCCATATCATGGATGATGCGGAGCTGACTTTTCCGTTCGACTCGATGACCCAGTTCACCGACCTGGAAACGCGCCAGGCGGTGATCGTTTCACCGCAGGGAATGCGGGCAACTTACATGAAGGCCCTGCAGAAGTTTCTGGCCGATGCCCAGAAAGCCTGCGCGGATGTGAAGGCGGATTACAGTTTGTTCAATACATCCTCCCCGCTGGAACTGGCGCTGAGCGAGTATTTGCACCGACGGAGCCGGCTGGGCTGATGCGATTTGTACACCCGCAATTTCTGTTTGGACTCATCGGCGCTATGGTGCCGATCCTGATCTATTTCTTCACGCGGCAGCGCGTGAAACAGGTGGAGTTTTCCACGCTGCGCTTTTTCGCGGGAGTTTCGCGCACGCTGGTTCGCCGCAAGAAGATTCACGAGATGATCCTGCTGGCGATGCGCGTGATCGCCTGCGCGCTGCTGGCGATGGCGTTTTCCAGGCCGTTTTTCGCGCCCAAAGATCCGCGCGAGGCCGGGATGGTGCATGCGGATGTGGGAAGGGTGATCGTGGCGGATTTGTCCGGTTCGATGGCCCGCGGCGATGGGCCGGTCGCGCTGCGAAAGCTGGCGCAGGAGGCCGTGGCGGAGATGAAGGGCAATGCGGCCGTGGGAATGGTGGGCTTCGATCTGACGCCAACCGTGCTGGTCGCCCCGACAAAAGATCTGGGCGCGGCGGCCAAGTCGGCCGGGGAACTGACCCCCGGAGAAGGCGGGACCGATCTGGCGGCCGCCATTAAGAAAGCGGATGAACTGCTGCAGAATGTGAAATCGCCGAAGAAGGAGATCGTCTGCATCTCCGATCTCCACCGCAGCGCCTGGGAGCGCTTCAGCGGTGATTGGAAGCTCTCGCCCGGCGTCAAGCTGGTCATCAAGCCCGTCACGATCCGTGCTGCCGGGAGCGTTCGCATCATCGCGGCGGATTGTCCGCAGAGCGTGGTGGCCGATCCATCGCCGCGGATGATCTCGGTGAAGCTGGCCAACAGCAGCGCCGACCAAGTGAAGACGCCAGTGAAACTGGTCCTCGGCGAGAAAGAAATCGAAACGCGCGAGGTCGCCATTCCCGCCGGTGGGCAGGCGGCGGTGCGGTTCCGGCAAGTGTTCGCCAAACCAGGGGATAATCCCGGCAAGATCATCGTGGGGGATCAGTCGGAAGGGCGATTCTATTTCAATGTCCGCGTGATCCCCAAAATCCGAATCTTGATCCTCAATGGGCCGACGGCCAATTCACAGGGCCTGTTTTTCCTGAAGATGGCGCTGGCGCCGGCGGAGGATTCACCGTTTCTGGTGGCGACCTCACCGGCCGGCAGCGCGACGCTCGCGCAGATCGAACAGGCTTCGGTGGTGATCCTGGCGGATGTGCCGAGCGTTCCAACGGCCATCCATTCAGCGCTGGCGAATGTGCTTAATCGTGGCGGCGGCCTGCTGATGATGCCGGGCAAAGGGGTCCAGGCGGAGGCATTCAATAACGGGCTTGGGCAACTGGCTCCGGCAAAACTTCGGCGCATCATGCCCGCCAGCGAAGGCCGGCGCGAGGGGTCGAAGGCCATCATCGCGAAGGTCGACAACGAACATCCGGTGTTCGAGATGTTCCAGAAGCCGCATTACGGAGATTTCTCCGCGGTGACATTCGATCAATACTGGGAAGTGACCGATTCGCAGCTTTGCCGCGTGAGCCTGCGTCTGGATGATGGCCGGCCGATGCTGCTGGAGCGGCCGGTCGGCGCGGGGATCAGCATGTTGATGGCCAGCCCGATCGATCCGGCCTGGAATAATCTGCCCAAGCGCGCGATCTTCCTGCCGTATCTGCATCAGGTGATGCGGTATTTGTCGCTGCGGACCGAGCGGCAGACGGCCTGGTCGGTGGGTCAGACGCTGCCGGTGGGCGTAGAATTTTCGCTGCGTGATCCGGCCGGGCAGTTGCAGAAACAGGAGACTTGGACCGCCCGGCAGTCGGGCTTCCATACGCTGATCGATAAAGACGGCAAAGATGCTTTCATCTATGCTGTGAACCCGGACCCGGCCGAGGCGCAGACGGCGACGGTCGACCCGCGGCAAATCGTCGCCGCGCTGGAGCGCGAAGCCGGCGCGTCGGAGAATGCCGGCGCGGCCAGCGCATCGCTGGGGCTGTTCGGCAAAGAGATTTGGGCGTGGGTGACCGGGATGCTGGTGATCCTGGCCCTCGGCGAGTTATTCGTGGCCAATCGGACCATGGAGCAGTAGGCAAGGAGCACGATGATGACCAATGCCAATGCCGATTATCTGAAGCTGGTTTCGCGGCTGGGCCGTGTGCGCCGTGCGTGGAAGCGCACGATGGCGTTTTCGGGGTTGGTGGTCGTGCTGAGCGAAGTGGCGGGGCTGGTCGGGGTCGCGATCCTCGTGGATATTCTCTTCGCGCTGGCGATGACGGGGCGAATGGTGCTTCTGCTAGGCGTGGTCGCCGCGACGGTTTTTCTGCTGGCCAGGCATGTTTTCGCGCCGCTGCTGCGCCGGATCAGCGAGGCGCAGCTTGCGCTTTACCTGGAAGAGCGAAATGCCCAGTTTGAGGGTTCGCTGATCGCGGCGGTCGAGTTCGGGCCGACGCGCGGGCTGGAAGAATCCCGGGCGCAGATCATCGAATCGATCGTGCAGGAGGCGAATCTGCGGGTGGATCGGTTCGATCTGAGAAAGGCGGTCGATCTGCGGCGCTTCCGCAAATATGGCGTGCTGGCGGCGGGGCTGCTGGTGGCTTATGCGATTATCGTGCTGGTGGCTCCGGATACGATGGGTCGGCACATGGCGCGGGTGATGACGCCCTGGCGGCCGACGCGCGAGGAACTGGCCCAGCGGCAGAAGCAGCAGGAGCAGGCGCTTCCGCTGGCATTCACCCTGTCGCGTTCGGATACCAGCCTGCTGCGCGGCAGCTCATTCGACCTCGAAGCAACCTTGTCGCGCTCGGCCACGGATCAAGTCTGCTTCCACTTCAGGCCGTTTGATCCCAAGAATGATCGCGCGGCCTGGAAGATGCTCCCGATGAAGGAAATCGAGAAGCTGAATGGTTTTCAGCTCGTTCTGCCGGATGTGAATGAAGACCTGGAGTTTTACGTGGCCTCCGGCGCCAACAAGTCTTCAGCGCATCGCCTGAGCGTATTCGACCCACTGGCGGTGCAGGGGGCGCAGGTCACGACGAAACTGCCCGCTTATCTGAATCTGCCGGACAAGGTGGATCAGGCGCCCGCACCGGATGTGTCAGCGCTGGTGGGCTCGACCGTGACGATTCGGCTTTTGACCAATCGTCCGCTGGCGCGCGGCGAGATCACCTGGGCCGATGGAACCAGGCAACCCTTGACCGTCGAAACGGATCATCGCGAGCAGGCCACGGTGGGTTTTGAGGTCAAGGCGGATACGACCTTTACTTACCGGATCGTGGACATCGGCGGGCAGGAAGTCGCCAGTTCCGGGCCGGTGACGGTTCGGGCGATGCTCGATCAGCCGCCGACGATCAAGCTGCTTCAGCCCGAGGCAACCGCCACGACCCATCCACTGGGCGAAGTGCCGTTTGTGGCGGAAGTGGCGGATGATTACGGCGTGGCGGGTGCGGAGTTGGTGTTCACGCGGGGTGTGGATCCCAGCGCCAATGCGCAGCGCATGTCGCTTAAGCTTGAGAGCGTCAATGCATCGACCACCCTGATGCTCGAAACGCTCACCCCGCCGCCGCAGCCGGGCGAAATGATCAGCGGCTACGTCGAATGCCAGGATCAGAAAAGGCAGAAGGCGGTGTCGGATTTGGTGCTCATCACGATCGTGCCCTTCGATGCCTGGAGCAGTTGGGACGAGGCGAAAGTGCATGAAGAGGGCGCGGAGATTCACGAGCTCGAACCCATTCTCAAAGCGGCCTGGCGGCTGCATACGCAAAAGGCACAGATCGCCCCCAAAGAGTTTGACCGTCAGACCGAAGAGTTGGCGGCCACGATGGTCGATCCGAAATCGCAAAAACTCTTTGAATTTGTTGATCTGCACCACGTTGCGCCGGGCGAGAAGATGGAGCATGCCAAGCGCGCGATCACTTTGATTGCCCAGGGGCATGGCGAGCTCAAAGGGCATGATACGGGCAAGGCGGTCGGGAGCTTCCGAGCGGCCCTTGCGGAGATGGCGGCGGCCGGGCTGGCGGAGATCGTGCAGGTTCGGCCGCCCCCGCCCGCGGCGGCCTCGGCGACAGCCCGGATGGATGAGTTGAAGATGAAGATGGAGCCCAACGCGGGCGCTGCCGCCCCCAAGCCGCCGGAAGCCGCCAAGCCCGAGAAGAAAGACGAAGCGGCCGCCAACGAGGCCGAGAAGCTCCAGAAGCAGCAGGAGCAACTCGCCAACAAGCTCAAACAGAAGGATGACAAAGAGCAGGGGGCCGAAAAGGAAAAAGCCGCCGGCGAACAGGCCAAGGCCCAGGCCCCCGAGCAGCAGAAGCTGGCCGAGAAAGCGCGGGAAATGGCCCAGAAGATGAAAGAAGAAGCCCGCGGCGAGAAGACCAGGGATGTCGCCGAAAAGTTGGCCGGCGCCGCGCGGACGATGCATGAAGCGGCCACCCACATGGAAAAACAGGAGCACGAACAGGCGAAAAAGAAAGCCGATGAGGCCGCGAAAGAACTGGCGAACGTGGTGGCCCAGCTCAAGGCGGATTCGCAGGATGAAGTCGGCAAGATGCTCGACAAGGCCGAGCAGGCTGCCCAGCACCTGGTACGCGAGCAGAAGGAATTGAAAGAAAAGGCCGAGAAACTGGCCGAGAATCTGCCGCCGGGCAAGAAGCCCGATGCGAAACAGGACAAGGAGATGAAAGTCCAGACGCATGAGCAGGCCGAGCTGAATAAGAAGATCGAAGAGCTGGCTAAACACGTGGAGAAGCTCGACAACGTCGCCAAAGAGGGGCAGGTCAACGAAGA
>JBBRTW010000191.1:0-12547 GCA_038244055.1 Tepidisphaerales bacterium
AATTCGCACTTCGTCTGGACCGCCCAGAACGCCGTCACCCTGGCGGCGCTGGCCACCGGCTACTACGCCGGCGGGCGCATCGCCGATCTCTCGCCCCGGCCGACCCCCATGTACGCCGCTATTCTCGGCGCGGCGGCGTATCTCGGGCTGACCGTCCTGGTCGTCGAGCCGGTGGCCTACTGGTGCCTGAAATTCAATCTGGCGGTGGGCTCGCTCCTGGCATCGGCATTTTTGTATTTCGTGCCGCTGGCGCTGCTGGCGATGACCGGGCCGTTCTTCATCCGCGTGCTCACGGTCGCGGTTTCGGGCGTGGGCGGAAATGTCGGGCGGCTCTCGGCCATCGGGACGCTCGGGAGCTTCGCGGGCACCGTTTTGATCGGCTATGTGCTGATTCCCTATCAGCGCAATTCGGTGACGATGTACGCGACCGCGGCGGCGCTGGTCGCGGTGGTGGCGCTCTATTTCATCATCTGGGGCCGCCCGGGCGCGCAGGGCGGATCGGCGCTGGCGGCGGGAATCGCGGCGGCGCTGGCGCTGGGCGCTTTGGGCGTGGCGCGCGATGCCCGGGCCACGTTCGCCGGCATGGATGAAATTTATCGCGGCAACTCCAACTTCGGCCAGTTGCAGGTGGTCGATGCCCGCGATGATTCGCGCCGCATGTACCTCAACGATTTTCTCACCCAGAACACCTTCGACACCAGGACCGGCCAGAGCATGTCCATGTTCAGCTACATGCTCCACGGCCTGGCCCACGCCTACAACCCGCGCGTGGATGATGTGCTCTGCATCGGCCTGGGCGTGGGGATCGTCCCGATGCAGTTCGCGCGCGAAGGCGTGCGCGTGGATGTGGTGGAGATCAATTCCGCGGTCGTGCCCGTCGCCACGGGCTACTTCGATCTCGACCCGGCCCGGCTGAACATCATCATCGGCGATGGCCGGCCTTATGTGAACTCGACGAATCAGCGCTACGATGCGATCGTGCTCGATGCGTTCCTGGGCGATTCATCGCCATCGCATCTGATGACGCGCGAGGCATTCGCGGGCATGCGGCGGATTTTGAAACCGGGTGGAGTGCTGGTCATCAATTCATTCTGCGACTTCGAGCCGGGGACGGATTTCCTGGCCGGCTCGCTCGATAAGACGCTCAAATCGGTCTTCGCCAACGTTCGAATTCACGCCGCCGGCAATGGGAATGTATTTTTCGTCGCGTCGGATCAGCCGAATCTGCATCTCCTTGGCGAGCCCGATTATGAAGCGGTTCACGCATACGCGCGCATCGACGTGGTGGAGGCATTCGCGGGAATCATGCATACCAACCCCAACAGCGGCATCATTCTCACCGATGATTACAATCCCATCGAATATTACGATGCGGGTAATCGCGAGTTGTTCCGGCGGTATTTGGCGCAGGCGATGCAGAAGAAATAATGGCGGCGGCATCAGCACATTCAATGCGAAACGATCGAGGTGGCTCTTCTCGCCACTCCCACCGTGAAAATCCCCCACTCATCGACCTCCTGCCCCACCTTCTCAAAACCGGCCTGGCGCACCAGCGCATCCATCTCCGCCTGCGTGCGCCGCCGCATGATCCACGGCCGGCCTTCGCGGTTGGTCAGGGTCCGGGCAATCATCTCCACCTGCGGATGCCAGGGCTGGCAGGTGTAGAGAAGATAGCCGCCCGGCGCAACCGCATCGGCCAGCCCGGCCAGCGAGTTGCGCACCGGCCCATTCTCGGCAAACAGTTCGTACAACCCCGAGACGATCGCGATATTCGGCGCGGGCCGGATCGCGCCCAGAGCCTGGCGATCGAACGCATCGCCCAATTCGAATTTCACGCCATCTTCCAAGTTCAATTCCCGCGCCAGTTGCCGGGCGGCATCGAGATTCTCGGGCTTGTAATCGCGCAGCAGCGCGCTGGCCTCGATGCCGCGCCCGCGCAGCTTCACCATCGTCTCCAGAACGTATCGCCCCGGCCCGGAGGCGATATCGGCGATGCGGATCGGCTCGCCGCGCTGGTGCAGGTCTTCCATCGCCCGAACCAGCGCCGATTCCAGGTTCATCCGCCGGATGCGGATGCCGCGCCAGCCGATGGCATTGAGGAAATTCCGGTCGATGATCTTCCCCAGGAGCAGTCGGCCCCGCGAGCGATTGGCGTAGACGTAATCGAGCATCACGCCGGAATCGAAGCCGAATTTCCAGCCGATGCGAACCCCCTGGCTGAGCCGGCCGATGGTTTTGAGAAAACCGCGGGCCAGCTTCCATTTGAATCCGCCCGGCGAGCGCAGGCGATCGAATTCGCTGCGGGTGTAGCCGCCTTCATCGGCGCGGACCAGATCGCCATCGGATTCCACCGGCCGCGCGAAACATTCGCCGATGAACCGCCCGATTCGCTCCGCCACCGCTCCGCGATCGGTTTCGTGGAACAGCGCGTGCCCCAGCGCGGGGTAGACTTCCATCTGTTTCAGCGGCGAGGAGAGCCTGTCGAACAGTTTCCACTGCGCACCGGATTTGACCACCCAATCCTTGCCGGCCGCCAGAATCAGCGTGGGGATGCGCACCGCGCCGGCATCGGCCAGCAGGCGCTTCGAGGTGTCGAACAGATCGAGCAGCAGATTCACCGCGATCTGCCGGAAGATCAGCGGGTCGGCCTGATAGGCTGCGCGCTGCGCCGGGTCGTGCGTGAGCATGCCGGCCTTGACGTAGCTCTTGATGAAACCCGGGCCGAGCATTTTCTGCTTCAAACGCAGCATGGGAATTGCCATCGGCACATAGAGTTTCACATCCAGCGCCGGCGTCGCCAGCACCATCCCGCGCAGGGGCGGCGCGAAATCGTGCGCCCAGGCCAGCGCCACCACCGCGCCGACACTGTGGGCGATCGCCACCGTTTCCTTGAGATCGACCCCATGTTCCTGAATCAAATGCCGCGCCCAGGCATCGGCGTCTTTCACCAGGGCCATCACGCTCGGGGCTGCGCCGCGCTGGCCGGGGGAATGGCCATGGCCGCGCTGATCCCAGGCGAACACGGCGCAGTCATTTCCCAGATTCAATCGCTCGACCGTCTCGCGCCATCGGCCGGAATGCTCGTGGCCGCGATGGAAAAGCATCACGGCTTTGCTAACTTTGACATCGCCCGCCGGCAGCCAGGCGCGGTAGAAAAGCTCGGCTCCATCCCAGGTGGTGAAGGTTTTAGCGACCGAGCCATCGCCGATATCGGGGTCGATCAGCGGCCGCTCGAAATTGGCTGACCCGTTGTTGCCCCCCTGCCGCTCGCCGCCATTCGCATCGGCCGCTGCCCCTGCCGCCTTCGCATCGGTCCGCGCGACCCATTCCTGTTCCTTCAACAATCGCAGCGTGCGCCACAGTCGCGCCCAGATCGTCTGCGCGCATCCCGCGATGACCAGGACGCACATCCAATCCATCAGCGCGAGCCCCCCTGCCCGCATCGCCCCATCGCCGCGCCACAGAATCATCGCATAGGTTCCCCACGCACCCAGGTGGACCATCACCATCCGCGCCGGCTTGGCCATGATCCCGCCGAATTCGCGCCGCCCGGCCACGGCCTGCCCCAGCATCCCCACATACGCCGTCCCCACCGCCAGGATCGCCGCCCAATATCCCAGCGGCCAGAGCGCGCACCAGCCGCTGTGGGCGATGGCCGCGAAAATCAGCACATCCGATACCCGATCCGGCAGTTCATTGACGATCTCCCCGCGCCGGCTGGCCTTGCCCGAGGCCAGCGCCACCATTCCATCCAGCATGTTCAGCCAGAGGCGCAGGTAACACAGCAGCGGCGCGGCCAGCAGCAACCACGTCCACCGCTGCGAGAAGAGCAGGCCTGCCGCCGCCCCTCCGGCCGCGATGATGGAAGCATAAGACACCGCATCCGGATGAATCCCACAGCGAACGCAAACCCGCACCGCCAGATTGGCCGTCGCCCGGAATCCCTGCGCGATCGGACGCCGCGCGGCCGGTAGGTAGGCCGAAGGTCGCTCGGGATCGATACCGTGCGCACCCCCCGGCCCGCGAATTTCCCGCCGGACCATCGCGACCTCCGAAGCCCTCGTTGTATCGCGTCCGAGCATAATGTCAGCGTATGTTGACGACCCCTCATTCGCCCGAATCATCTTCGGCTTCCAGCGGCTGAGTCTGCACCGATCCATCGGCCGCCCTGGATATCACATCGATCTGCTTCTCGGCGGCCGAGAGCACCTGGCGGCAATGCTGGATGAGAAAATTGCCGCGTTCGTAGCGCGTCAGGGTCTCTTCCAATCCAAGCTGCCCGGCCTCGATGTCCGAGAGAATCTTCTCGAGCTCGGCGACGGCCTCTTCGAAGGATTTGGGCGGTGTGTTCTGGGGCTTTTTGGCCATGCGGATTCGATCATAACGGCAAGGCCCGCCCTGGGCGAGGAGGCAGGGGAAACTTCGGACCTGGTCGGCGGCTCGAAGCCACGCCAGGCTCGGCACGAAAATTTTTTCGCGATCCCGTCAGACACTCATTCCGCCCGGCGTATGGGGGGTTGGAAAGCATCCCCATGTTCATTACGACCCTATCAAGCTCGTCCCGCCATTTATCAAGCCGGTCGCTGCGCGCCCATCAGATCGCTTCGATCTGTCTGGATCGCCGCTATAGCGACCGCCTTGATTCCCGCGCCGGCTGACGAGCTGATGAAAGTCCGTGGAAGGACCATCGGCCCCGAAGCCCCGCGAGGACTTCGGGGCCGTTGGCGTTTGCGAGCCGCCCCAGGGTCAGGAGCTGTCGCTTCAGGGTCAGGAGCCGGCCACCAGCGACGCAAATAGTAAACCACCGGCCCCCCGGCTCCTGACCCTTTCGCTCGGCCAACCCCATGGCGCGGCGGCAAATGCGTTCGAGACCGTTCTTAAATTTGTGAGCAAATCGCCCCTGTGGTGAAACGGAGATCATGCGGCGCTTCGAACGCCGTGGTCCGGGTTCGACTCCTGGCGGGGGCAGTGTGGGGGAAGGTGAATGATGAATGATGAAGGATGAAGGATGAATGGCGAATGGCGAATAGCGCAGTTTGATTCGCCATCCGAAATTCGGAATTCGGAATTCGTCATTGCCCCTATGCCCTCGTGGTGAAAAGGATGATCACACGAGTTTGCGAAGCTCGAAGTCCAGGTTCGAGTCCTGGCGAGGGCGTGAGAGTAGTAGGCGGTATGCAGTAGGCGGTAGGCAGACAGAAGCGATGAGATTGGATTTGGAATCCTCTGCCTACCGCCTACTGCCCTCTGCCTACTACCACGGAAGAGAGGCGAATACAGGTTCGTCGCACGCGTCCGCTAAACGTGGCCGCTCGCAAGGGCGGTGAGGGTTCGAGTCCCTCCTCTTCCGCTCAGTTGAAATGGCGAGTTTGGTGTAGTGGAAGCATTCGACACTGTGAATGTCGCGGCCAGGGTTCGATTCCCGCGCTCGCCCTTGAACGGCCTCGTTGGTGTAAGGGTCCGCATAACAGCTTGTCACGCTGTCAGAACGGGTTCGAGTCCCGTACGAGGCGATGGTTGCAGCAGGCAGTAGGCGGTAGGCAGTAAGCAGTGGGCAGAGGGCAGTGCGTGATGCAATTCCTGCCTACTGCCTACTGCGTACCGCTTACTGACTCGGGTGTGTGGCAGAGCGGCGATTGCGCCAGATTGTAGATCTGGAGTCTCCATGAGACCGACGGAGGTTCGAGTCCTTCCGCACCCATTCGTAGTAGGCGGTAGGCAGTAGGCAGTAGGCAGAAGGAAAAGCGCGGAGCGCCGGTCTTTCCTGCCGACTGCCGACCGCCGACTCCCGACTGCGGACTGCCTACTCTCCCGAGCACGGTGCCCATGGCGGGCGGCCTGGCCGCAAACCAGGCTCGTTCAGGTTCGATTCCTGGCGTGCTCTTTACTCGTCCATGGTCAATCGTCCATTGTCCATTGCGAACGGAGATTTCGCAGTATTTTCAACAATTGACAATGGACCATTGACCATGGACGAACCCGGAAGCTCTGACCCCATTGGCGCGGGGACTGGTCTCGAAAACCAGGGAGCCTGGCAACGGGCTTGGCAGGTTCGACTCCTGCAGCTTCCGCTGTTTCGCCACTGTAGCCCAATTGGCAGGAGGCGCCGGTCTCAGAATCCGGAGAGTGTGGGTTCGAATCCCACCGGTGGCAATCAGGGAAGGATGAAGGCAGAAGGATGAAGGATGAAAAGTTGGAAACCTGCCTTTTTTTCATCGTTCATCATTCAACATTCATCATTGAATTACGCTGCGGTAGCCCAAATGGCAGGAGGCGCCGGGTCGAGATCCCGGAATGTGCGGGTTCAAATCCCGCCCGCAGCATGGTGCCTGCAGTCATGCTGAGCGTAGCGAAGCATCTGGCCGATCCGTCGCGGGCCAGTCGAAATGGGAATGGCCCTTGAAGGATTAGGCAAGATTCTTCGCTGCGCTCAGAATGACTGCCACGCGTACCTTTGGAATCTTTAAGGAGTGTTCGCGATGTTTGCAGAGAGAGTATGGGACAGCGATCTGGTGCAGGCCGTTTTCGACGATCATCGCGAGACGATCGAGGTGGGCTCGTGGACCGAACTGGTCATCGGCAATGTGCGCCTGCTGCGCGAGCCCGATGGCCGGATTGTCGTCGAGCGGATCGAAGAGTGCGTGTTGCTGTGAATCATCGCTGTAGTAGCCCAATGGCAGAGGCGGCGGATTTAAACACCGATCAGTGTGGGTTCAAGTCCCACCTACAGCAAAGACAAGGATGAATGATGAATGATGAATTGGAGACTGCGTTGGCGTTCGGCGCACGCACATGCTCTGAATTCGCTGCGGTGGCCCAACTGGTAGAGGCGGCGGCTTCAAACTCCGCATGGTGAGGGTTCGAATCCCTCCTGCAGCATGATTGGATCTCAACGGCTTCGTCGTGGCACGGGCATCTTGCCCGTGTGGACGGCTTGCGCATTTCAAATCGTCAGCGCAAGATCACCCCCACATGGGCAGGATGCCCATGCTACGATCAATCAATGCTGCCGATCGACGACGAACAGCGCCAGATCGCGCAGGCCTTGCGCTCCCTGACCGAACGCGGACAGGGCATTGAGCGCCAAATCCACTGCCAGCCGCGCTTCGCGCTCGCTGGCTTCCAAACCCAATAGAGAAGGGTATGTGTTCTTCCCCTTGGCCGCGTCTTTGCCCGTGGCTTTGCCCATCTGCTCGGGCGTCGAGGTCACATCCAGCAGGTCATCGATGATCTGAAACGCCAGCCCCAGTTGCCGGCCGTATTCGCTGAGGGCGACGATCTGCGCCTCGGCAGCGCCGGCCGCGATCGCCCCCAGCCGGCAGGCCGAGCGCAACAGCGCGCCAGTCTTCATGCG
Organism: Tepidisphaerales bacterium; assembly: GCA_038244055.1. Lineage (GTDB taxonomy): Bacteria > Planctomycetota > Phycisphaerae > Tepidisphaerales > Tepidisphaeraceae > DASPKW01. The sequence continues at coordinate 7,355 of JBBRTW010000191.1, forward strand.
GTGAAGCTGCTTGAGCTGATCGAGCGAGAGGCTCTTGCCTTCGCCTTCCATATCCAGCACCTGCCCGCCGATCATTCCCTCCGGGCCGGTGGAGTGGGCGAGTTCGGCGATGAGCCTGGCGGCGATGGCCGGCTCGGCATCGGTGGCGATCAGTTCGAACGCCGCGCTGACCATCGCATCACCCGCCAGGATCGCCATGGCCTCGCCATAAACCTTGTGATTCGTCGGCCGGCCGCGACGCAGATCATCATCATCCATCGCCGGCAGATCATCGTGAACGAGACTGAACGTGTGAATCAGCTCGATCGCCGCCGCGGCGGCGAGTGCGGAACGATTCTCCGAAGCGCGCAATCTGACATCGTCAGACGCCGACGCATGCGATTCCGCCGCGCAGGCCGCCGCGCACTCCAGCACCAGGGCCGGCCGAATCCGCTTTCCCCCGGCCGTCAGGCTGTACTCCATCGCCTCCAGCAGGCGCGGAGGGGCAGCGCGGTTCCGGCGGATGACTTCCACCAGAAACTCATCCAGCCGCTGGCCGTGCCGTTTGAGCAGGGCCAATGCATGTTCGGCGACTTGAGTCGGATTGAACGTGGACATGAAAAATCGATCGCTCCCGGGGGCAGTTATTCCCATCCGCGAGGAATGGTAACCTGACGTCGTTTCGGGTGCCACGGCCAAGTCATTGAAGGAGGCACGGTCCATCGACCGTGCCTCTCGTCATTCAAATTGTAATCAACCGCTTACGCCGACTCTTTGCGTCGCGTCGGGGCTTCGGGCTTGATCTCGAACAGGTTTTTCCGGCCTTCAACCACATCGTCGGTGATGAGGTACTTGCCGCCCTGGCCTTCATCGGGCAGGCGATACATCATGTCGAGCATGATCTCTTCGCAGACTGCGCGGAGGGCGCGGGCACCGGTGTCGCGCTTGAGGGCGCGCTGGGCGATCGACTTGAGCGCGTCAGAGGTGAACTCGACTTCGCATCCCTCCATGCGGAAGAACTTCTGATACTGCTTGACCAGCGCGTTCTTAGGCTCGGTGAGGATGTTGATCAGGGTCGCCACATCCAGCGGCTCGAGCGTCGCCGCGATCGGCAACCGGCCGACGAATTCGGGGATCATCCCGTACTCGACCAGGTCCTCCGGCTGAACGTTGGAGAGGATCTTGGCGCGGTCCTTGGCCGATTCATTCGGCGAATTCTCGCTGGCGAAGCCGATCTGCCGCTTGCCCAGGCGCTTGCGGATGATGTCTTCCAGGCCGACGAACGTTCCGCCGCAGATGAAGAGAATCTGCGAGGTGTCCATCTGGATGTACTGCTGCTCGGGATGTTTCCGGCCGCCCTGGGGAGGAATATTGGCGATCGTGCCTTCGAGCATCTTCAGCAAAGCCTGCTGCACGCCCTCGCCGGAAACGTCGCGGGTGATGCTGACGTTGTTCTGCGTCTTGCCGATCTTGTCGATTTCATCGATGTAGACGATGCCGCGCTGGGCCGCTTCCAAATCGTAATCCGCGCTTTGCAACAGCTTGAGCAGGATGTTCTCGACGTCTTCGCCCACATACCCCGCCTCGGTCAAAGTCGTCGCATCGCCGATGGCGAAGGGGACGTTGATGATGCGGGCCAGTGTGCGGGCCAGGAGCGTCTTACCGCTGCCGGTTGGGCCGATCAGCAGGACGTTGGACTTGTCGATTTCGACTTCATCCTTGGAGGCCGCGTTGTTGGGATCGGAGGTGGTCAGGCGCTTGTAGTGATTATGGACGGCCACGGCCAGGGCCCGCTTGGCGCCATCCTGGCCGACGACGTACTGATCGAGGAATTCCTTGATCTGCCGGGGGCTGGGAATGGTATTAAAAAGGGGCTGCGTGCTGGTGAGCTTGCGCTTTTCCTGACGGATGATGTTATGCGCCAGATCCACGCAGTTGGCGCAGATGTACACATCCGAAGGCCCTTCGACCATGGGCCCGACATCCCGGGAGGATTTGCCGCAGAAGGAACAAGTTGTCACGCGTCGTCCTCTGAATCCCGTGTTACCGGGATTGTTTGAGTTGCTCGGCGGGTTACCGCTCCCGCCGCCACCGTTGCCGGTGCGTCGATCGTTAGCCATTGCGGCTGGCCTTCCTCAAGGGCATCGAGCGTCGACACCCGTGTAAACCATGGCCATCCCGTGCGGTCCAGCGGAAACACCTCGCTCCACTGGCCGCCTCGCCTCGGGCTGGCTCGAGAGTGACGGCATGCCGACACTTCCCTCGCTCTGGTCATTTATCGAATTATAACCGGGGCGGACTTGACTGACTAAATGCCCACAAAAACAACACCTAGAATCGCATCCACCCGGCCAGCGCCCATCATAGGCAAGTTGCTCCAGCATTGGAACGACCTACCAACCGCTTTCGGCATAATTCCCGTATAAATGAAGGTCCTAGTTTGCTTTAGGTGTTCTCGGACCTGGCCCGGAATCCGGGCCGTCGCTGGCCGGCCGCCGCCTTCGGTCCGATAGCTTACTTTCGGAAGCATCGGCGCCCGGAAGTTCATCGCCCGAGAGCTCGCTTCCGGTAAGCTCACCCATCCGCCGAAGTTCCGCCAGCATCTCCGGCGGCAAACCCGCGCCCTTCGCTCCAGCAGGCTCAACCTTGGGCTTTTCCAACGATGCCTTGAGCGACCCGATGATCGCCACCTTCGCCTTCTCATACTCCTCGGCCGTCATCTTCCCTTCCTTATGAAGCCGCCGAAGGTCGGAAAGCGTGAACCCCGGACCCGTGGTGCCATCATCGGTGTTCATCCACTTTCTGTAGAGTTGCACGACCGCGAACAAGGCAAGAATGGAGAAAATAAGGGCGAGCGACCAGATCAGCGACCGCGAGATCGCCTCAGTCGAACCATCGGCCAGGAAGAATGGGTCTGCCGCGCTGGTCATGTCGAACATGCTATGAGGCGGATTGGGCTGCGGTCAACGAGGATCGCGCGATCCCCGCGCCCCCGATTATTCGGTGTGTCTCGTGCGTAAATACAGACCGCGCAATCACTATCGCCACTTGCACTCGAACTTCTCACCATGCTGCGGATGCTTCACATCCAGCGCGTGCAGCTCGAAGGTCGCTCCATCCTCCCGCAGCGACAGATCCACCCACCCCTGCGGGCGCTCCTTGGCGAAGACCCAAGCCGTCGGCGGCAGGTTCACCAGGTGCATCCCCTGCATGTCGATGTGCTTCCAGTAATGAGTGTGGCCGAAAACGTAGGCTTTGACCTGCTTGCGCGGAAGGATGATGTCCATGAGGGCCTTGGTATCGGTCAGGCCCGAGAGCGCCTTCTTGCTGGCGGCGCGGGCGGCTTCATCATCGGGGTCGTGGTGGATGAAGAGCATGAGGGTCTTATCCGCGCGGGCATCGAGCGCTTTGGTCAGCCAGGCGAGTTGCTTCTCGCCCAGCACGCCGGGCGTCTTATTGGTCTGGTCCAGCGAATCGAGCATGATGATACTGGCCCGGCCGGCATCGATGATCGACACCTGGCGGTCCACGATGGTCTCATCCTTCTGCCGCGTGGTTGACTCCCATACGCCCTTGAAAAAGTTCTCGCGGCGGTCGTGATTGCCCAGCACCAGATGCACGGGCATCCCTGCCTTGCGGAGCGGTTCGACGCCATCGACGAAGGCGGTGTAATCGCCGGGGTTGCCGTTGTGGGCGGCGCAATCGCCATTGACGATCACGTTGGCCGGCTGTTTCTCCAGCGCCAGGATTTCCTTGATCGCCTGCCCCATCGTCTCGTAGGGGATGACCCCGGTCTTGTATTTGAACGCCTTGTCTTCATTGACATGCACATCCGAGAGCAGCGCGATGCGATGGGGATCGATCGGCTTTTCCCCGGCCGCCAGCAGCCATTTCGGGCAGAACGCGGCCAGCCCGCCGGCCAGCGCCCCGGTAAGAATGCGACGACGGGAGATGGGGGGGAGGGTGATGGGCATAGGAATCCTTCTTTTCTTCTTTTAGCCGCCGAGCTTGCTCGGCGCGTCCAGGTGCGCGACACGACGAAGCATTCTTCCTGACGACCATTAAACGTCGAAGCGATCGCACCACAGCAATCGCAATTGAAGATCAATACAATCGCAATCAATTTCGCCGATACGGTAACACAAACGACCGCTCCTGCCTCTTCTTACCTTCCTTCACGGGATTCTGTTCAACGTATTCCACCGCCCGCGCCACATTTTCGCGCTCATTCAAAAATACCTCCCACGATTTTCGCCCCCATGGTGTGGGAATGCTTCCATCCGCCGATCGAAATGCCGCCAATGGATGCAATCCCTCGCGCTCCAGCGCCTGCGAAGCGCGTCCCTTGAGATGCCCGACGATTCGCTTCGCATCCAATCGATGTCGCCCGATGACCATATGGACATGCGCCGGTAAAATGGAACATGCGAAAACGCGATAATCCGATTCCTGGATCGCAGCGCTGAATCCGTGGATCACTGAAAGGGCCTGTGTGCCCGTGAATTCCACTGCCGGGTACTTCAGAGCTTCCTTCGCGCGCAACCGTGCTTCACAGTCGTGTTCATCGTGGGCGACGGAGCGGCGGGTTGCGGCTTTCGTCGTCTTGCCGCCCGCCAACAAGAGTTCCCATGCGGCGACAAAATCGGACCATGAGCCGCGCGGGTCGTTGGGAAGCCAGAATCCATAGGCGGAGAAGATGACGTGAGTGGCGAGGACCATTGTCGTTCCTATTCAAATTCCTTTCTGCGGATGGCGTTTCCAAGCAATTCGCGCCACCAGACGCGCTCGGCAAGCCGAGCGGCTAAAATAGTACAAGGTCAACATTGGGCGCGATTATTTTGCGAGGTTTCGCGACATTGGTTGGGGATGGTGTGGGTTTTCCTGCTGCGGAAGGATTGGCGAAGGGAGCGCCGCTCGACGCGCTTGGCACGCCAAGCGGCTAAATAGGAATTGTTGGTGCAGGAGCGCCGTTCGACGCGCTCGGCAAGCCGAGCGGCTAAAATCGGAGGCTCCAGCGCTAAAATACCGCAACATTTCTGAAGTTTCCCCCCTCTTGAGTTTGGCGCGTAGCCTGCATTTCTCACCATCGCTCAGATTTTCTGCCGCTCCAGGCGTAGCGCCACGGCCTTTCTGCTGGTAATTCTGCGACTTATCACGAGAAGCGGAACCCCAACAGAAAGAGCCGTGACATGACAGAGTGTAAATCAACCGAGC
>JBBRTW010000192.1:0-12481 GCA_038244055.1 Tepidisphaerales bacterium
ATCACCGGGTAGCGATGCTGGGCGTTGGCCGGGTCGTTGTAGCCGGGTGGGAGGTAGAGGAGGTAGAAGGTTTCCTGGCCGTTGATGGCCGAGGCGCGGAAGGTGCGGTAGGTCAGGGGGGACTCGGCAAATCGCTTGGGATCGAGCCAGGGGCGCGAGGGAGGTTTTTGGGGGTTGTAGGGCGTTGAAGGCAGATCCAGCGGCCCGGCATAATCGCCCGTATTCTCCGGCGGCGTTCCCCAGGAATGGCCATGAGCGCGGCGATACAACTTCGCGCCAACCGCCAGCGCGGCCGCGAGGATCAGCGCTGACACGATCAGACCCTTTCGGCTTTTCATGAAGGCGCGTCGCCGCGGTGGACTGATCGCCAGAGCATTTTCGGGGCTATCCAAACCGGCACTCCTTCCGCATCGCCTTCTTCAACTTTCGCAAATACTCCACCTGCGGGATTTCAATGCAACCGAAGCGTTTCATATTCGCATTGCACGTCTGTGCATCCAGCAACTCGAAACCGCGCTCGCGCAAGCGCTCGACCAGCGCGACCATCGCCACTTTGCTGGCATCGGGCTGGTAGTAGAACATGCTCTCGCCGCAGAACGCGCCGCCGAGGGTCACACCGTACAACCCACCCGCCAGCTCGCCCTCGCGCCAGGCCTCGACACTATGCGCGTGGCCCTGCTGATGGAGCTCGACGTAGGCATCGATCAATTCCTGGCAAATCCAGGTGCGCTCGATTCGCTCCTCCATGCAGGCGGTCATCACCCGCTTGAACTCGCAATTGATTCGGATCTCGAAACGCTTCTGGCGGTAAATCTGCCCCAAAGTGCGCGGAATGTGGAACCCGCCGGGGCCTTCATGCAGGGGAAGGACGCCGCGGGGGTCGGCCGTGTACCAGCGAATCCGCCCATCCTCGGCCATTGGAAAGGCCCCCTGGGCGTACGCGGACAGCATGGTTTCGGGGTCCAGGCGAATCACCTGAGCATCATTCTACCTTTCCGGCCTCGGCGCGGTAGTCCTCTCCTCCCGCATTGTCCCACCGGGCTTATCCGCATTCCAATATTGCCCCGCAGTTATAACCGCGAATTTTCTCCCACTCCCCGGCCAAGTGTCTTACAATACGGCCATGAGAACGAGCAGCCCCACGATGCGGTCTTTAGCCGTGGTTCTCCTCACCGCCCTGGCGGCCGCGGCGATCATCCCCGCGCCGGCCGAGAGTGCGCCGGCGACAGGAGGTCCGCGCCCGCCAGCGGTTGCCCCCGCCGGCCCGGCCGCGCCCACGCCGCGCGCCCAACCCGCTACCAAGGAGTCGGCACTCAGCACCCAGAACTCCGGCCCGACTCCAACCATCGTCGTCCGCCTTCAGGGCCAGATCGATGATTACAACCGCGATAAGTTCATCGAGCGATTTAATCAGGCCAAGGCGGCCGGGGCCAAGGTGATCATTGTTGATCTCGATACCTATGGCGGGTTGGTGACGGCCGGGCTGGATATCTCCGGGTTCATCAAATCGCAGAGCGATGTTCACACCATTGCCTATGTCAGCCGCAAGGCCATCTCGGCCGGGGCGATGATCGCAATCTCCTGCGATGAGATTGTGATGGCCCCCAACGCCCAACTGGGGGACTGCGCCCCCATCGCCATCCACGATGGCGAAATGCAGACTCTGGGCAAGGATGAGCGTGCCAAGGCCACCAGCCCGATTCTCTCCGATTTCAAGGGTTCGGCCATTCGAAACGGCTACGATGTGCTGCTGGTGCAGTCGATGGTCGTCGCCGACATCGTCGTCCACTGGGTGGAGAACAACAAGGGTGAACGCCGCTTTGTAAACGCGACCGAGTTCGCCGCTCTGACCAAGGCGGGTTGGACCGAAGTAAAAGATTCCGAAGTCGGCGCACCCGTTGATTCCGATACCAGTCTACTGACGGTTCATGGCGGGGCCGCTTTCAAACTCGGTCTGGCCAAGGCGATTCATCCAACTCTCGAATCCCTTGCCGCCGCCCGCAATTACAATATCACCGCCACGCTCGCCCCCAGTTTCGGCGATACGATGATCGAAGTGATCAGTACGCCGATCGCTCGCCTTTTCCTGATGGTGATCTTCGCGGTTTCCCTCTACGCCGTCTTCCACGCGCCCGGGCATGGCATGGCCGAGGTGATCGCGGTGATCGCGTTGGCGCTGCTCGTGGGCGTGCCGCTCATGACCGGCTACGCAGAGTGGTGGGAAATCCTCGTCATCCTCATCGGCATTGCCCTTTTGGCCTTGGAACTCTTCGTGATTCCGGGATTCGGGGCGGCCGGAATTATTGGCATCCTTTGTATTCTGTTTGGTTTTGTCATGACCTTCGTCGGCCGGGATCCGGGCGGATCGGGCGGACATATCGAATCATGGTGGAGCAACCTGCAGACCGGCATGGCAACGGTGGTCAGCGCCATGATCGGCTCGATCATCGCCGCCTCGATTCTTCGAAAGTATTTGCCCAAACTGCCGCTTTTCAACCGGTTGATTCTGACGACCATCGCCGGCGATATCGGCCGGTCGAATCCGCTCCCCGGCGCGCCGGCGGTGGATCATGGATCGTTCTGGCCGGCCGTCGGCGCGTATGCCGATGCGGTCTCGGATCTCAAGCCGGGCGGCTCGGCATCCTTCTACGATCCGACCATCGCCGATGTGCGCGTGCTTTCAGTCATCTCGGCCACCGGCTACATTAGCCGCGGAGCGAAACTCGTCGTGCTCCAGAACAACGACAATCGCGTTCTGGTGCGGCAGCAGGAATCGTGACTTTATTGTGATACGATCAATACCGTGTAACGACCCTCTCGCGTCATGTTAAGCGCAGCGAAACCCCCCTCAGGATGACGGCAAACCAGCAACTCGCAACTAACAACTCGCAACTAGCAACTCGAAACTCGAAACTCGCACCAGCAACTCGAAACAAGGAACCCCATGAATCACCTCCTCGCCGAAGGCGTCAGCGGAATGATGATCTTCTGGATCGCGCTCGGAATCATCTGCTTTATTCTCTTCATCGTCATGTTCAATTTCATCGGCCTGTACGTCCGGGCGATGGTCTCGGGCGCGCGGGTGACCTTCATGGACCTGATCGGCATGCGCATCCGTAACGTGAACCCCACGATCATCGTCAACTCGCGCATTCAGGCGATGCGGGCGGGCATCCCCGTGACCACCACCGAAATGGAATCGCACGTTCTGGCCGGCGGCAACGTGATGCGCGTCATCCACGCCATGATCGCCGCCAGCAAGGCCAATATCGATCTGGCCTGGAAGACCGCCACCGCCATCGACCTGGCCGGCCGCGATATTCTCGAGGCGGTGCAGACCTCGGTGAATCCCAAGGTCATCGATGTGCCCAATCAGGCGATGGGGCAGATCACCATCGATGGCCAGTCGCAGGATGGCATTGAACTGCGCGTCAAAGCCCGCGTCACGGTGCGCACGAATATCAAATCGCTCGTCGGCGGTGCCACGGAGGAAACCGTCGTCGCCCGCGTCGGCGAGGGCATCGTCAACGCCATCGGCTCGGCCGAGGATTACAAGCACGTTTTGAAAAACCCCGACTCGATTTCCAAGGCCGTGCTTGCCAAGGGTCTGGACGCCAACACCGCCTTCGAAATCCTTTCCATCGACATCGCCGAGATCAAGGTCGGCGAGAACATCGGCGCTAAACTCGCGGCCGACCGCGCTGAATCCGACAAGCGCCGATTCCAGGCCGAGGCCGAACAGCGCCGCGCCATGGCGGTGGCCCACGAGCAGGAAAACATCGCCAAGCAGGCCGAGAACCGCGCGGCGGTCATCCTCGCCGAAGCGGACATTCCCCGCGCCATGGCCGACGCCTTCCGCAGCGGCAACCTCGGCGTTTTCGATTATTACAAGCTCAAGAACCTCCAGGCCGACACCGGAATGCGCGAATCCATCGCCCAGGCGGATGCGAAGGGGTAGGACAGGAATCGTGAAACATGAAAACATGAAAAGGCGTCTCGCCTATCACGCTCCGTTTTTCTGATTCATCCTTCATCCTTCATCCTTATGTATCTCCTCCCCGACATCCTCGCCCGCTCCGATGATACCGATGCTTTCAAGATCATCTTCGGAGTCATCGTCGCCATCATCTGGGGCATTGCGTCGCTGGTGGCCGCGCTGAATAAGAAGGCGGCCGAGGCAAAGCGGCGGCAACAGTTCGGGCAGCTTCCTTCGGGGTTGCCGCAGGGGCAATATCCGCGGGTTCCCGTCCCGGCGCGGGTTTTTCAGCCTGGCCCGCCTCAGCCAGTTCAGAAGAAAAGCAAGAAGAAGGCCGCCGTCCCGCCCCCAATTACCTTCCATGCGGCCACACCCGAGAATCGACCGGTGGATGAGGGGGCCAGATCGCCCTCGGCCGCCCCCCTTCGCACGGCGGCCGCCACAGCGACCGCCAAGCCCTCCCGAATCGGTCGTCTGATCCGCCGCCCCGACTCCCTCCGGGCCGCCTTTATTCTGTCGCAGGTATTAGAACCGCCAAAATCTATTAGACCTGAACGTGGACAGATTGTATAATGCCCCGGTCACATCTGCCGGAGGCTACGCTTGCGAATAATGAACCACACCCGCCCAAGCTCGTCCATGCGCCCTGCTCATTCCGCGCGACCCTCATCCTTCTGCCTTCATCCTTCATCCTTTCCTAAAGCCTTTACTCTCGTCGAACTCCTTGTCGTTATTGGGATTATCGCGATCCTGATCGGCATTCTCATGCCTTCATTGAGCAAGGCCCGCGATCAGGCCAAGACCGTGCAATGCATTTCCAATCTCCGTCAGATCGGCTTGGGTCATGCGCGCTATGTCATCGATTACAAAGGGTACATCGTCCCCTGCGACATTGGTGATTGGGCGGCCCCCACCACCGCCAATGGCGTTACCATCAAAGACTCGTGGTGTACCCTGCTGGTCGCCGGCGGTTATCTCCCCAATCCGCCGAGTGTCGCCGGCGCGCCCGTCGGCGACAATACCATCCTCAAATGCCCTTCGGGCAATGAAGACGTCGTCGGAATCACCAGCATCAGCAGCGGCCTGCCCACCAGCCGCACCGATGGCCGCGGCACCATGGGCGTACAGTACACGTCGGGTGCCACCGGCATTGATCCTGGTTTGATTGTTTATTGCTGGTATGGCATCAATGGCACTTCGGGCAGCGACAAAGCCTTCCCGGTGCGCCGCTGGCCGGCCGATGGAACTTCGCCGACCGACCCCACCAAGCCCCCGCCCAACACACCGAAGATGTCGCAAGTCAGGCATTCGTCCGAACTGGTGTTTCTCTTTGACGGCATCGCGGGCCTCAACCTGCAGACGGTCAACGCCAACCGGATCAACGCGCGCCACCGGAAGAACACCGCGACCAATATCCTCTTCTTCGACAACCACGCGGAAACTTTCAATACCAAGGACCTCCCTGGCGGCATCGGCGACGCCAACCCCGCCAGCACCACCTTCGGCTGGAATGCCGCCACCCACACCGGCAACCTCGCGAATTATCCCCAGGTGAAATGGCGGCTGGATCAGGATTGATCGGAATCGTCCAAAGGGCTTCATCCTTCCCCGAGGGGGCTTCATCCTCCATTGACCTCGCGCCGCCGCCCTCGGGCCCGATTCTCATTTTGTTTTTTCCTTCGCCGCCGGCAGGTTCCACAATCGATCCAGCAGCTTGAACATCTCCGGGTCGTGCTTCTCCAACTCGTCGCGGGTAAAGGGGAAGAAATCATTGCGCCCGAAAAACGCTTCCGTGCATTCGGCGAAATATTCCTTCTCGTTGGTCATCGCATAAGCCCGCTCGTGGGTGTTCTTTCGATCCGGGCCATGCCAGCGCTCGACGTTGTCGTAGCTCTTGCTCTCTTTGGCCCGCTTGTAGGCGGCGATGATATCGGGCTGGTTGAATCCCAGAACGCGGTCGTGGTAGGCGTGCGCCAGTTCGTGCAGCAGCAGCACCGGCATCCGCTTGATCTCGCGCTCGAAGATGCGGACGTTGGTGATCTCAACGCACTTGGCCATGGCCGGGTCCCGCCCGTTGGCCCGCAGCCATCCCGCATCGGGATGGTACTCGGCGCGCGGCTGCACCTTGGGATATTCCGGCGAAATCCACAGCGGCACCTTCTGCAATTCCTCCATCGCCGGCGCGGGCACCGTCTTGACGATGTAGGCCAGTTGATCCTCCAGAAGCTGGAGAGCTTTGTCGGTCTCCACCTTCTGCTTCTCGAGCAGTTCGCTGCGGATGTGGACCGTCCAACCCTGAATTTGCCGGGTCTGACTCGTTGCAGGCCCGGGTTCATCGGCCGCGGCCGGGATCGCCAGGCATAGAACCAGCAACAGATTAAGCTTTGAAGGATCGATCAAGACAGACTCCATCGTTGAGATGCGGCCGTGGAATGCGGCGATGCCAAACCACCCCCAGTGTCTCTTCTGAGTTGCGGATTGCAATCCTTCGCCATTGCCCTCGGACTGTGGGAATAGGACAATGCCATGGTGGCGGGCGCTGATGTGCGCCCTCGATGGTCTACTGATGGAGCAAGCGATGAATCGGCTGAAAATGCGTTGGATGGCGGCGCTTCTGACAGGGTTCGTCCTGGCCTTCGCCGGCCTGGCGCGGGCGCAGGATATTACCGCGACGCCCGCGAAGGCCACGGGCGTGTATGAGGTGGGCGAGAAGATCGAATGGAAAATCGAGGCCAAAAAGCCCGAGGTTAAGCAAGTCAGTTATGTGCTCAAGAAGGGGGGGATGACGGTGATGAAGGAGGGCGTATTGGATCTGTCGGCCGGGCCGGCGACATTACAGACTTCGCTGGAGGAGCCAGGGACCCTGCTGGTGGAGCTGCGTGTCAAGGGCGCGGAGCCGGTGAAGGACAAGACGACGGGCAAGCCGGTGGATGGCCGGGTGCTGGTGGGAGCGGTGGCCGCGCCGGAGAAGATTCAGCCCTCCGCGCCCAAGCCGGATGATTTCGATGCCTTCTGGCAAGCGAAGATCGAGCAGCTCAATGCGATCCCGGCCAATCCCAAGCTCGAACCGGCCGATGTCGGCAAGCCAACCATCGAATATTTCAAGGTGACGATGGACAACATCAACGGCAGCCACGTTTACGGCCAGCTCGCCAAGCCCAAGAAGGAGGGGAAATTCCCGGCGATGCTGGTCGTTCAATACGCGGGTGTGTATGGCCTGCCCAAGACCAACGTGACCAACCGCGCGGAAAATGGCTGGCTGGCCCTGAACATCATGCCTCACGATCTGCCGTTCGATCAGCCCGAAGATTTCTACAAAAAAGCGTCCGCGACGACTCTGAAAGATTACACAGGCATCGGAGCGGACGATCGCGAGAAGAGCTACTTCCTGCGCATGTACCTGGGCTGCTACCGGGCGGTCGAGTACCTCTCGCAGCGCGAGGACTGGGACGGCAAGACGCTGGTGGTCATCGGCACCAGCCAGGGCGGGCAGCAGACGCTCATCACGGCCGGACTTTGCCCGAAAATCACCGCCATGATGGCCAACGTCCCGGCCGGGTGCGATGCCACCGGCAACCGAATCGGCCGATCGATCGGCTTCCCCTACTGGGCCAACACCGCCAAGTGGAAGAAGGATGACAAGATCGTCGAGGTCGGCCGGTATTTCGACGCGGTGAATTTCGCGACGCGGATCAAATGCCCGGCCATGGTCTCGATGGGCCTGATCGATGAAACCTGCCCCCCGGCCGGTGTGCTATCCGCCTGCAATCAGATGCAGGGGACCAAAGAGATTTTGATCCTTCCGAATTCGAATCACCACGGGACGGGCAACGCCCAGGCGGCGTTTTTCAGCAAGTCGGAGGGGTGGTTGAGGAAGCTGGTGAAGGGGGAAGCGGCGGGGGCGAAGTGAGCGTTATTTGATCGAGTCGTAGAACGCGCGCGGCGTGCGGATGGGAATGTTTTGGTATTGGCCGAGGATCAGGAGATCCTTGTCGCCCGTGACAATGCAATCGGCTTGCGCCGCGACTGCCGTGCCCAATACCATGAGGTCTTCAGGATCGCGGCAAGCGTCCGCAGGCACATGGGCGGGTTCAAAAATGTCGGCCTGCGCTCTGAGGAAACAAAGGATTTCGTTCGCGCGTGCGGGCGGCGTCTTGAATTTGCTGGGCAGATGATTTGCCAGTTCAGCCAGTATCGCCTGGCAAAGGCAAAGATCGTGCCCTGCAAGGACGGCCTCCAGCAGCGCTTCGCAAAGCCCGCGCGTACCGAAGCCCGCCAATAGCACGTTGGTGTCGAGCACCACCCTCATGAGATTTCCTTGAACACATCCTCATCCGTGAGAAATCCCTGCTTCTCGGCAAGAGGCACTATCTTCTTTCGCAGGTCCCGAAATCGTTCGACGGCCACATAACGGCGGAGCGAGTCTCGAACGAGGTCGCTTACGGGCTGCTGTTTGTCCCGGCTGAGTTTGTCCAGATCGCGGCGAAGTTTGTCGGGGATGCGAATGGTGAGGCTGCCCATGTAAGACATTGTAGGACAGGAGCCGTATCGAGGCAACCCTTGTATTCGAGCCCCGATCGTACCCTGAGGGCAATCGCATGTGGCACGAAGTGGGCAACAATTGCGGATTTCGGATTGTGGATTGAAATGCGGTTTTCAATCCGCAATCCGCAATCCGCAATCCACAATCCGAAATCGATGCGATAGGAGTTACATGCGATTGCCCCGATCGTACCCTCGCGCCGCAGTTTCTACCGTTCCGGCGAATCGATCAACTGCTGGAGCCGCGATCCCAATTCCGTCCCAAGCCGGCCGACCCAGGCACCATCGATCAGCCCAATCTCCAGCAGGTCGCGCAGGTGCGTGCGATCCTTGTCGCGGAATGAGGTCAATTTCATCCGCACCAGCGCTTCGAGCGTGATGAGGTGGAATTGACCGAGGTTGACGGAGTCGGACACATCCGGCGCGGGCGCGGTATAGTCGGGGCGGACCTTTTCGCCGGCGATGACGATATGGACCGCATCCCGCGCTTTGGCATCGGGGCCGTCGAGGAAAATTTCGAGTCCCGCCACATTCCGCCGGATGAACCCTGCGCTTTCCAATGCCGCCGCCGCCGCCTCCAAGTCGGACCGGCGGAGGAGGATATCGACGTCCTGGGTGTTTCGAACCGCGGCGGCATCCACCGTCGCCACCCAGGCGGCCACCGCATTTCCCCCAGCCACGGCATACGGAATCTTCGCGGCCTCCAATGCTGACGATGCCCGCAATAGCCGATCGCGCACTCGTTCCACGGCTAACACCATCCTGTCCAGAAGCGAGATGTCGTCCGAAAGCGGAAGCATAATCGACATTATAGCTTACTTGCCCGCGAACGTGACCTTCGGTGCCGTCTCCCCATTCAAATCGATATGCACGGTCAACTTCTGCCCCCCGGCCGTCCAAGTGACTTCTTCCCAGGTCGGCCATTTGCCGCCCTTGGCATCGGTTGGAAACTCTTCCTTTAGTTCGCGCTTTCCATCGGCGATGAGGGAGTCGTATTTTTTGATGGTCGCGAAGGCTTCTTTGATCGCCACTTCGCCTTCGGGGGTGACGGCCCAATACTTGAATCCGCCGAGGATTTGCTGAGGGAAGAGCCAGACGCCTTTGGCGCCGTGCGCCAGGGCGTGCCAGATTTCATCGGAGATCTCTTCGGGAGTCGGGCCGCGGCCGAGGCGCTCCTTTTGATTTTTGTCCAGGAGTTGGTCGGAGCATTCGATGTAGGCGAAAACGGGGGCACCGTCCCAACTGGCGAGTTTGTCGATGGTCAGGCCGATGAAATTGATCCGGTAACGGTCGGCGTTCGTGTTGCGCGGATACCAGTCGAAGCTGCGCCAGTCCGAGGCCTTGATGTAGGGCTTGTGGCCCGAGCCATCGACGTACCAGGGGCTGGAGATGTGCTGGCCGGCGAAGTTGACGATGATCGGGATATTCGGCGCGGCCTTCTTCCAGTCGGCGTAGCGCTGCTCGAGAATTTCAGGCTTGGTCCATCCCTTGAACCGGCCTTCCTCGACATAAAGCGAATTATCCTGGCCGGGGCGGAAGCGGTTGAGATCGGGCTCATCATCCTGGGCGATCGCCAGGAGGTGATCATCGGGGAGCTTGGGAATTCCGGCCGTGCCCTGGATAATGTAGTAGAGGTCGCGCTTGCGGGCCTCGGCGATCCAGGTCTCCATCGAAATGTTCTTCTGCGGGCCGCGGTCGTAGCGGATCAGGCAGTTCGCGCCGACGGAAACGACCTTGTCGAACTGCGACGGGGCCTGCGCATCGACACCCAGCAGAACCTTCGGCGCTTTGCCGTTGGATTTGAGAAGCGGGCTGGTTCGGGCGGGCTGGGCAAAGGCGGGAATGGAAAACAAAGCGCACAAGGCGAGCGCGAGCGGGGAGGAAATCTTCATATTCAGAATGATAGTCTCCGCCGATTGAATTTCATTCCATCAAAACGGCCCGTTCCCGGGCCATCGGGCCCCACTCGCTGCAACGCCGATGCCCGAAGCAAGGTACAGTCCGCTATGCCACGCTATTTTCGTCCTTTGCGGACGCGGCGCTGCGCATGCGGGTACTCAGGAGAATCAGGCCATGTCATTTCGATTCAGCGCGGTGGGTCTATTGGTCGGTATCGCGATGGCCGGGCGGTTGCTGGCGGCCGATGCGCCGGCGGCGGGGCATCGGCTGCTGATCGCCGATGAATCGAAGCATCGCATCGCCATCGTCGACCCGGCCGGGAAAATCGAATGGGAATACAAGATTGGCAGCCTGCACGATCTGCACTATCTTGCCGGCGGGACGATTCTCTTCCAGACCAGCATGCAGAAGCTGGTGGAAGTCGATCCCAAAGCCGGCAAGGTCGTCTGGGAATACGATGCGGCCAAGTCCAACGGCAACGAGGGGAAAAAGGTGGAAGTGCATGCCTTCCAGCGCCTGGAAAACGGCAACACCATGATCGCCGAATCGGGCATCGCCAGGATCATCGAAGTGGATAAGGAGGGCAAACTCGTCCACCAGATCAAGCTCAAGGTCGATCACCCGGCCACCCACCGCGATACGCGCCTGGTTCGGGCGCTGGCCAATGGGCATTACATCGCCTGCCACGAGGGCGATGGCGTCGTGCGCGAGTACGATCGCGAGGGCACGGTCGTCTGGGAGTATCCGGTGCCGCTCTTCGATCAGAAGCCGGCCGGGGGTCACGGGCCGGAAGCGTTTGGCAATCAGGCATTCGGCGTGCTGCGCCTGAAGAACGGCAACACGCTCATCGCCACGGGCAATGGCCATAGCGTGATCGAGGTCACACCCGATAAAAAGATTGTCTGGGAAATCCACCAGAAGGATCTGCCCGGAATCACGCTGGCCTGGGTGACGACGCTGCAACTGATGCCCAATGGCAACATCGTCTTCGGCAATTGCCACGCCGGCCCGGAGAATCCACAGGTAATCGAAGTGACGCGGGAGAAGAAAGTCGTGTGGACGTTCAAGGATCAGACCAATTTCGGCAACTCCACCACCAACTCGCAAGTGCTGGATGTCGAAGGCGCGCCGCAGCGCTAACCCGCCAGTCCCCCCATGCTGGGTGCCACGGCCACGCGCCGAGCCGCTCTCGAATTCCAACCAGGTAATCGCGTGGCCGTGTCTTCCCCAGGCGAATACCATCACCCCTTGCATTCACCCGCAAATCCGCGTGAGATTCCCCCATGCCCCTCAAGTCCATCCTCGTCACCGCCTTCGCCCTGCTCTCACTCACCGCCCGCGCCGATGAGAACTGGCCCCAATTCCGCGGGCCGACCGGGCAGGGCATCTCCGATTCCGCCGCACTCCCGACCACCTGGAGCGAGACGCAGAACGTGAAATGGAAGACCCCCATTCACGGCCGAAGCTGGTCCTCTCCCGTCATCTGGGGCAAGCAGGTCTGGCTGACCACCGGCACGGATGATGGCCGGGACCTTTTCGCCCTGTGCATCGACAAGGAAACCGGCAAGATCATCCACGATATCAAGCTCTTCGAAGATCCCGCGCCCAACCCGATCTTCCAGAAATACAACACCTACGCCTCGCCCACGCCGGTGATCGAAGAAGGGCGGATTTACATCACCTTCGGCTCGGCCGGCACCGCCTGCCTCGACACCGCGACGGCCAAGGTCCTCTGGGAGCGGCGCGATCTCAAGATCAACCATTTCCGCGGCGCGGGCTCGAGCCTGTTTCTGCACGAAGGGCTGCTCTATCTGAATTTCGATGGGAGCGATGCCCAGTTCATTATCGCGATGGACAAAACCACCGGCCAAAACGCCTGGCGGACCAATCGCTCGGTCGATCACCACGATCTCGAGCCCGATGGCAAGATCAAGGCCGAGGGGGACATGCGCAAGGCCTTCTCCACCTGCCGCCTGGCGACCGTGAACGGCAAGCCGGCCATCATCTCCACCGGTTCGCGCGCCACTTACGCTTACGAACCCAAAACCGGCAAGGAAATCTGGA
>JBBRTW010000193.1:0-12459 GCA_038244055.1 Tepidisphaerales bacterium
CCCCGAGAACGGTCGGTTGAGCCGCACGATCGTGAACCGTCTGTGGGAACGGATGATGGGGCGCGGCATTGTTCACCCGGTCGACGCGATGAACACCGAACCGCGCTACTCGGATCTGCTCGATTTTCTGGCGCGGCGGTTCATCGATTCGGGGTGGGATGTCAAAGCGATGCAGCGGCTGATCGTCACCAGCGCGACGTATCGGCAATCCTCGGCCGTCACGCCTGATCTGGTGGCGCGCGACCCGGAGAATCGGCTTCTGGCGCGCGGGCCTCGATTCAGGTTGCCGGCCGAGTTTATCCGCGATCAGGCCCTGGCGATTTCCGGCCTGCTCAATAGCGAAATCGGCGGGCACTCGGTTTCCCCCTATCAGCCGGCCGGCCTCTGGGAAGAGCTCATGTCGCGCGCGGACGGCGCGAACTGGACCGCGCAGACCTACACCCAATCGCACGGCCCCGATCTCTATCGCCGCACCATGTATACCTTCTGGAAACGCACCAGCCCGCCGCCGACATTGAGCACGTTCGACGCCCCCGATCGCGAAGTCTGCACCGTCCGCCGCTCGCGCACGAACACGCCGCTGCAGGCGCTGGTGCTGCTCAACGACCCCACCTATCTCGAAGCCAGCCGCAAACTGGCCGAGCGGATCATGACGGAAATTCCCGATGATCCGGGGCAGCGGATCGCGTTTGCCTTTCGGATGGCCACGGCGCGGGCGCCCACCGCGCCGGAATTGGATGTGCTCCGCCGGGCTTATCAGCGGCAGTCATCGCGGTACAAGACGGAGCCTGCGGCGGCGGAGAAACTGCTGAAGATCGGCGAGGCGCCGGTGAATGAGAAGCTCGATAAATCGGAACTGGCGGCCTGGACGATGGTGGTGAGTGTTATTTTGAATATGGATGAGACGGTTACGCGGAACTAATTGAAGGATATAATTCGAGTATGACGGCCCCAGCCATTCCATTCATCCCCCCTCGCAAGACTCTCGCCGACCTCTGGTCAGCGTTGGGCGAGGTGCCTTTGGATCGAATCCTGTTCGATCCACCGCCGGGCACGGCTACCGAGTGGGATCTGCTCATGGTGACTCAATGACTAGCAATTCACTCCTCCTCACCCGCCGCCAAATCTTCGGCCGATCCGCCACGGGCATCGGAACGGCCGCCCTTGCCTCACTCCTCAATCCGAGCTTATTCGCCGCCGACTCTCCCAGCCCAGAGCTCGGTGCTCAACACCCCGCGCTCGCGTCCATCCTCCACCACGCCCCCAAGGCCAAGCGGGTGATCTATCTCTTCATGTCAGGCGGGCCCTCCCATATCGATCTCTTCGATTACAAGCCCCAACTCGCCAAGGTTCACGGCGCGGAGCTTCCCGCCTCGATCCGCAATGGTCAGCGCGTCACCGGCATGACCTCCGGGCAGAAATCCTTCCCCTGCGTTTCGCCCATGTTCCAATTCGCCCAGCATGGCAAGACCGGCATCTGGCTTTCCGAACTCCTCCCCCATATCGGCGGCGTGGTCGATGATCTCTGCATCATCAAGACCCTCAACACCGAGGCCATCAACCACGACCCGGCCGTCACCTTCATCCAGACCGGCCACCAGCAGCCCGGCCGCCCTTCGCTGGGCTCGTGGCTCTCCTACGGCATCGGGTCGGAGAATTCCAACCTCCCCGCGTTCATCGTCATGATCTCCCAGGGCAGCGGCAACAAGACCGATCAGCCCCTCTTCTCGCGGCTCTGGGGCAGCGGGTTCATCCCCTCGCAGCATCAGGGCGTGCGCTTCCGCTCGGGCAATTCCGATCCGGTGCTCTATCTCACCAACCCGCCCGGCATCGATGCCGAGGCGCGGCGCGACATGCTCGATTCGGTGCAGGAGCTTAATCGCATTTCCGAGCAGGCTTTCGGCGATCCCGAGATCAACACCCGCATCGCCCAGTACGAGATGGCTTTTCGAATGCAGACGGCCGTTCCCGATCTCACCGATCTCAAATCCGAGCCCGCCCACATCAAAGCGATGTACGGCCTGGATGAAAATGGCAACTCCGAAAACTCATTCGCCCGCAATTGTTTATTGGCCCGCCGCATGGCCGAGCGCGGCGTGCGCTTCGTCCAGCTCTTCCATCGCGGCTGGGATCAGCATTCCAGCCTCCCCAGACAAATTCGCGGGCAATGCAAAGACGTCGATCAACCCACCGCCGCTTTAATCAAAGACCTCAAGGCCCGCGGCATGCTCGATGACACGCTGGTCGTCTGGGGCGGCGAATTCGGCCGCACCGTCTACTCCCAGGGCGCGCTCACCAAAGACAACTACGGCCGCGATCACCACGGCCGCTGCTTCACGCTCTTCACCGCCGGCGGCGGCACGAAGGCCGGGCTGTCGTACGGTGAGACCGATGACTACTGCTACAACATCACGCAAAACCCCGTCCACATCCACGACTTCAACGCCACGCTCCTCCACACGCTCGGATTGAACCACGAGCGCCTGACATTCCGCTTCCAGGGCCGCGATTTCCGGCTGACGGATGTACACGGAAATGTGGTCAAGGAACTGCTGGCGTAACGCGCACCAACCGGCCCCGGCTCATTTCTTCTTCGCCGGCTGGAGATCCATCACGAAAGTCCCCGTCTTCCATCCGCCCGGGCCAGTGCACGCCCAGCGGCCGAAGATTTCCTTTCCATTGGAGCTGATCGTCGCGTTGATGCTGCCGTAAAAATTCGAGCCCGCGAAAATCACCTTGAAGCTCCGGTCCGTCCCGATGATCGCCGTGCTGACCACCTTTTGATTCGCCGTGATCGGGCCGAGGCTGAAGGTGCCCGTCGCCCCCGCGTTGCGCTGGCTGGTGATCGTGAACGATCCGGCAACCGCGATCTGCGTGCCGGCGATCTTGACCGTCCCGCTCCAGTTACCGGTCACATCGATCAGCCTTACGCCCGTTACCGATGTTGCAACCATCGGCGTCACCCGAAGGGGCGTAACCACCGCGGCAGGGGTCCCGGCGGGCTTGTCGTCCCAGAGCGGCGTCCCCCACCCGCTCGACGACAACATCTGCCGGCCTTCGAGGCCCTCAAGCGCGAACGATGACACTTTGTTCCCATAACGCGAATTCATTTTAACTCCCACTCCGCAGCCGCATGGCGTCGACTGCATGGGTAAGAATTACTATTCGCTGGCGGGTGGGTGCAAATCGATCGCGGCGGAAAAAGGATTTTTCACCATGAAGATGGAAGGCCTGTGCGCGCTATGACGCCTGTGCGGCGCGAGCGAACCGGCCGATAAATCGCGGGCGGGTCAACCGGGTATTTTTTTGATTTGACGCGATGGGAGGGGCGCGGATGCGTCCGATAGCTGCAATGTCACCCGCCTCACCAAATCGCGCTGCGGCTTGTTGAGCCAGACCTTGGGCCGGGCGGCGATCATGATCCGCTCGGCCTCATCCACATCCGCCGCCAGACCCCGGATAATCATCAGCGCCGCCGTCACCGCCGCCGAGCGCCCGTGCCCCTGGGCGCAATGGATATACAGCCCACCTTCCAGAGCCGCGATCTCCCGGACCGCCTCCAGGAAAGCGGCATCGCTCGTCACATGCGCATCCAGGGTCGGATAACAAACATACTCGCGCCCCGCGCACACCCGCCGCGCGATCCAGAACTCGGCCGTCAAATCCACCACCCATTTCACGCCGGGCGGTATTTCCCGGCAGAGCGGGCGGCGTCCCACCCAGATTCCCGGCGCGACTTCATCCGATGCGTTCTCGCGGATCAGCCAGCGCTGCAAATACCAAATCCCCAGGGTCATCAAAAGAAATGGCGCATGCAGCACCCACGCCCAGATCGGATAGCGCCCGTTTCGCCGCTTGCCGAATACCCGCGACCCCAGCCCCGCGTACCCCGCCCCCACCAATAGCGTGCTCGCGGCTGGCCAAAGCAGCGCCCAACGCTGCCCGCCATGCCGAATTCCGATCGTGGCGAACCCCGCGCCCAAGAGCAGAAAGATCACCGCGTACCGCATCGTTACCCCTGCATCTTCTGCCCGCACTGGCACACGAAATCCTTCAACTGGTGCGGCCGAATCGATGAAGGCGTCCGCAGCTCAATCACGCACCCGCACCGCCCGCACGCGAAGCGATCCCCCGCCGCCGGCGCTTTGGGCGAAGGCAAATCCTGCTCGGCCGCCTGCCCTTCATCGCTGACTTCCGTCACATCCGCGCGACGATCCATCGCCATGTTCCCCAGCCGGTCCGCCATCTCGTTTTTCTCGCGATAACTGTGCCCGATGCTCGCCTGCTCGAACGAATCGAAGAGTTGCTTGGCCTCTTTGAAAAGCGGAATCAGATCGGGGTGCTTCACGCGGTAGACGCCCGTCATCTGCCTAACCACCAGCTCGCTGTCGCCGTTGATCTTGATCTTCAAGGCTCCCAGCTTTTTCGCCTCTTTCATGGCCGTGATCAGCGCGGTGTACTCCGCGACATTGTTCGTCGCCTTGCCGATAAACCGCCCCAGTGTCACCAGCGGAATCCCATCGGCCGAGCGCACTACCACCCCGATCCCCGCCGGCCCCGGGTTCCCTCGGCTCCCACCATCGAATTCAAGTGTCAGCGTTTCCTTCATCGTGGGGAGGTTCTAACCGATTTGCGATTCCGATTCGAGACTCGCAGGGCGTTTGAGGGCGCTTCAGGGTCGGGAGCCGGCCGCCAAGAACGCCCCATCCGCTGAAAATCGCTCCCCGGCTCGCGACCCTTTCGCGCAAGTCGTCAAGAAACATCAGCAAGCGTTTCAAAATGCCTTTCCAGCGCCTCTGTGGTGAACATCATGGAACTGCTCGGAATTGAACCGAGATCGCGACTTTGCAGGAGTCGGGTCCTTCCAGTTAGACGACAGCCCCGAAAATAAACAAGCCCGATGCCGGATTTGAACCGGCGTCTCGACCGTGGCATGGTCGTGTGAAAGCCTCTCCACCAATCGGGCGAAAAACGAGTCGATCCAACGCCCAATACGCAGTCTCGTGCCCGCATCTGACAACAAGCCGGCCGGCCGGAGTTTTCACGCTCCGGCCGGCCGCGGCTTTCGCAATTCGCACTGATCTACGGAATGGATAGACGGCGGATTTCAGCAAATCCAATCCCACCCGGCCATCAACTCGCCAGCCCGTCCATCGGCCTATTCTTGCCGGCCACCGGCCCGCTCCCAAACGTCCCACCCGGCGGCGGCGGTGGAGGCGGCGGCATCACGGGCGATCCCGGCATCTGCTGGTTCTTCGGAGGCTGCTGGGCGGGTGGCGGCGGGGGCGGCATCTGCGGCGGCAGTTTGGTCGGTAGTTGAGTCGGGGGCTGTGTGGGCGGCTGGGTCGGCGCGCCGATCCGGGTCTGGCCGAAATCCACGCGATCGATCTTCATCCCCCTGGTGATCTGCAATTCCACCGGCGGCAGAGTCGTCGCCTGCCATCCCTGCGGCAGATCGGCCACCACATGATAATTCCCCAGCGCAACCTTATCGAAATGATACAGCCCATCCGGCCCGGTCTTGGCCGTTTGCACGGTCACACCGCTGTCATCGACCAGGGTCACGGTTCGCCGCGCCAGGCCCATCTCCCCCTGCTGCGGCCGGCGGTCCTGATTCAGATCCTGCCACACCCGCCCACTCACCTCCACATTGAAGATGAACACATTCGGCTGGAGATTGGTGATCGTCGAATTGCGCGCGATCACGTCCGCCAGGTGCGTATTCTGCACCCTCTGCAAATCCTGCGGCGAAAGATCGCGCTGATACCAGAAGCGATCGCCATCGCGCAGGCGCGTGAACTGATCCACCATGATCCGCTGGAACGTCGCGCCGACACTGGAACCGGCCAGGTGGTTTTCCGCCAGCCCGCCCACCCAGAGATCGATGTTGTCCACGGACCCATAGAGCGATTGAAGCTTGGCCGCCAGCGCGGTATCGGAAGTGATCTGCGCAAAACTCGTAACTTTGGGCAGCCCATATGCCGCGCGGACGGTGTTGTAATCCGCCAGGCCATGATCCCGGCCGCGCTGGATGTTTAGCGATGCCAGATCCAGCCCGCCCGCGCCTGGAGGGCCGAAGAGGAAGTTGCGCACGCCATCGATGATCTTCGTATCCACCTCCTGCGCGTTGGCGGAGGCGAGGTATTTGAGGACCGGGTCGATCCCCGTTTCCTTCACCAGCGCGGGATTGAAAAACGCGCCCGCCAGTGGCACTTCATCGTGAACCTCATTGCCGTTGTTGTCGAGAAATTCCACATCATCTTGCAGCAGCGTATGCCCGACGCGAAACGCGGCCGTCGAAAATTCATTGGCGATCCCGGCATTCACATTGGGCTTGTACCCCGTGTACTGCGGCAGCGCGCTCTGCCCGAGCAGCGCCGGGATGAATTCGTTATAGGTGATCGCCTGGATTTCCGCCCCGACGATCTTGCGGGCCTGCTGGTAAATCTGCTCATCGGTCAGCGCGGGATTGTTGGCCGCCAGTTCCCTGGCAATGCGGTTGTGTTCGCGCACGAACAGGGTCTGCACGGCCGTCAGCTCAACGTTCTCATTGGCGCGAACATCGCCGGCGAGAAACAACTGATTATCCGCAAAAATATGCGCATCGTTGGCATTGGGCAGGCCAACGGTATTGAGCGGCATCAGATTGCCATCGGAGGTCTTCAGCAGTCCGCCCGAGAACGTCCGCAGCGCGGCCGCGCGCGTGGAATCCGAGCCGTACACCACCGAGCCATCGATGAAAGCGGTGATCGTGTTGATCTGCTGGCGAGGGTTGGCAACGCTCGTGCCGGTCGTCGTGTCGTAGACGGAGCGGTTCAGCGGGATGACCTGCGTACCCGTCGAAAGAGGATCGAACTGCGGATCGCCGGTGCTGACATTGATGTTGAATGACTCAGCCGGCGATGCGGCGTTGGTCAGATCCATGTCGTGATCGAGAAACTGTCCCCACGCATACACGAACGCGGCCATGTTCCTGTTGTTCCGGCCTTCATCTTCCGTAAGCGTGTTGGTGGAAACGGCATTGCTGATGTCGCGCGCGCTGGGCCGCGATGGCGAACCGGCGGGATCGAGACTGGTGACCGGCGCTGAAATCCCATCCGCATAAGCCGCGGCGGCCTTGCGAAGCAGATCGACACCGACACTGCCCCATCCCGAGTTGGCGAGATTGTTGCCCGTGCCATCGACCGAACGAATCGAAAGGAGCGGATTCCCCGACATCATCCGCCGGATTTCCAGCGATTCCAGCCTCTTCGCGATGGCGGCGCGGCGCTTTGCGACTTTGCCGGCGGCCGAAACGATCGTGTTGGAACGTGCGATACTCATTGCGGTTCCTCCGAGAGATCAGGTGCGCACCGCAGGCGCGGGTCCACGACCCGTCAATAGCGTGCGGTGGCGATCGTGTGGAATGGTCCGATAGGGACGCGCCAATACGCGAGAGGGCGATGTGGAACATCGTGCCGGCCGAGATGGCAGCCGTCGCCCGCCGCGCCGGCTGAGGTGCCCGCTGCAATGAGCGGTAGTTCGCCGGCGCCCGCGTGATTCGATTCCGCGTGCGGTCCCGAGGACCCGTTGGATTCGTACCCCAATGAGTGCCGCAGGCGGGCTGTGCGGTTTAGCGGAGAGGAAATAAATTGTGGGAATAAATTCTGCAGCGGGGCGTTAGCGGGCACTTAAGCCAGGCGTCGACCGAGAAATCGGGAAAGTGCCCGAGCCCCATGCACGATCGCGACGATTTCAATATCGAGGTCGATGAGTCTATAGACGATCAGGTGCCGCGGAAATCCGACAATCGACCATGTCCTCAACCCGTACGATGCTTTCGACATCCGCAGCGACTTCAGGACGAACAACAAAGCGGTGGGTCATGGCTTCTTGCCCAGAACGCGCTGCTTGATTTGCTGCCACAACTCGTGGGACCCCTCGATGGATGGCGCGGAGTTCTCCAGGCGCCGTTCCAGCATCTCTTCCAACTCGTCCTGCGAATCAAAACTGAGACTAGCTGGCGCACCGTGATCAACGTCAACCTCGGCGATCAACATCGCCTTGGCGAATGCCTCAAGCGATGGGTGATTAGAGGCACGTGCCACGAGTCGCAGGCGATCTCCAACGTCATCCGGAAGTTCAATGGAAAGTTGGACCATATGAACAAGTGTATTTCGCCGCGAAGCACCTGACAATCAAAATGTCAGGCCATTTTTAGGACGTAGGCCTGCCGCTTACCTCAACGTATTGCTCTTATCCAACGCCCCAAACCGCCGATTCCTCTGCGCGAACGCACGCATCGCCGCGTGCAGCTCCCCCGCCCCGAAATCCGGCCACAGCACATCGCTCACATACAATTCCGCGTAGCTGATCTGCCACAATAGATAATTCGAAACCCGCATCTCCCCGGCCGTGCGGATCAATAAATCCGGATCGGGCATGCCGGCCGTGTACAGATGCCGCGCGATCGTCTCCTCGCTCACATCGCGCGGATCGAGCCGGCCGGCCCTCACTGCTTCGGCGATCGCCTTCACCGCGGCGGTGATCTCCGCGCGCGAGCCATAATTCAGCGCCAGGGTCAGGGTCATCCCATCGTTGTGCTTCGTCTGCTCCAGCGTTCGCTCCATCTCCTCCAGCACCGGATCGGGGAGATTCTCCAGCCGACCGATCTGCCGGAAGCGGATGTTATTCTCGATCATGCTCGGCCGCTGCTGCACGAGGTAATCGATGTACATCTGCATCAAAAACCCCACCTCGGCCGGCGGCCGCTTCCAGTTCTCCAGCGAAAAAGAATAGAGCGTCAGGAAATCCGGCCCCCCGTATGCCTTGCGCAGCCGATCGCATTCATTGACCAGATCCACCACCACCCGCGCCCCCTGCTGATGCCCCCGCACCCGGTCCAAATTTCGCCGCACCGCCCACCGGCCGTTTCCATCCATAATGATCGCAATATGGCGGGGAATTTTGTCGGAAGGAATGTCCAGATCATCATTCATTGCGGCAGCCGTTCTGAATCTCACCAGGGCGTAGATGACTCCCTGATGTTAGCCGCAATCCGGAATGAATCAAAATAAGGGCCGAAGAAGCATGGCACCGCCTCAGGGCAATCGCATGTCAATTCTATCGCATCGATTTCGGATTGCGGATTGCGGATTGAAAACCGCATTTCAATCCGCAATCCACAATCCGAAATCCGCAATTGTTGCCCATCTCATGCCATATGCGATTGCCCTCGACACCCTCCTGTCTCAATGTCTCAAAGTCTCATTGTTTCATTGTCTTCCACGCTCCACTCCATCTTGCATCCCCCCCTCCCGCCCCATACAACACCCTCCCCCTCCACATATGAAAGGAGTCCATGGCGGAGATGTTGAAAATCGGAATTGTCGGCGGGGGCTGGCCGGGGAAAGCGCATGCGCGGGGGTATCTCGCCTCCGGGGGCTATCGCCTGGCGGCCGTCGCGGATTTGATCCCTTCGCGGCGCAGGGAGATGATCGATGAGTTCAAGATTCCCCGCGAGTACGCGACCTGGGAAGAGCTGGTCGCCGACTCTGAAATCGATGCGGTCAGCATCTGCCTCCCCAATCATCTGCACGCCCAGGCCACCATCGCCGCGCTCAAGGGCGGCAAGCATGTGATCTGCGAGCGCCCGCCGGCCATTAGCGTCGGCGAGGCCAAGCGCATCCACAACGCGGCGGAGAAATATGATCGCGCTGTTCTCTATGCCTTCCAGCGCCGCTTTGGCGGCAATGAGCTGGCGGCACGTCAGGCGATCGAGAAAGGGTACGCCGGCAATCCCTATCACGCCCGCGCGGCTTGGACCCGCACCCGCGCCATTCCCATCGGCACGGGGTGGTTCACGGATGCCGAAAAATCCGGCGGCGGCGCTTTGATGGATCTCGGTTCGGCCATGCTCGATCTGGCTTGGTCGCTGCTCGGCCAGCCCGCGCCGGCCACGGTCTTTGCGGTCACCCACGGCCCTCTCCAGCACCAGGGCCTGATCCCCGAGGGCACCACCTGCAATGTCGAGGAGGCCGCCTTCGCGATCCTCCGCTTCGAGAATGGCGCGAGCCTGGAGCTTTCGGTGAGCTGGGCGCTCAACCAGTCCCCGGCCCAGAACGGCGTCGTCTGCCGGGTGCATGGTGACCAGGGCGCGGTCGAAGTCTACACCTCCAAAGGCGCGGTCATGCACCGCGGCTTTGTCCCCACCGGCCAGTCCAAGGAAATCCCGCTAAAACTCCCTAAGATGACCGGCCACGCCGCCCTGATGCGCCACTTCCGCGAGTGCATATTAGGAAAAGCCGCCCCCGCCTGCGGCACATCTCAGGGCATCACCCTGATGCGCATGATCGAAGCGATGTACAAGAGCGCGGAATCGGGGAGGAGCGTGGCGCTCGCGGGGCAGAAAGAGTGAATCGCGAAGGGCGCGAAGGAGACGATGGGACAATGAGACAAGGGGATTCGGCCAAGGGGTTGCGATCGTGCGTCGTTTGCGCGAAGACCTGCATCGACGAATCGCCCGAATGAAGGCGCTGCGCTGCGGAGTGGTGGCTCACTTGGCCGCCATCCACCCTCTTTCTTTTCGGTTCCAATTTCTATCTTCTAACTTGCAACTTCTAACTTCTCCTTCCCCCTTTGCCATTTCACATTTGGCATTTGACATCGGCGTCTAATACTGCGGCCCGCCCGGATTGACGTCTTTATTCCAGAGAAGAATCCCCCCCGCCATGCTCTTGGCGTTCTTGAATCCCTGCTGCTTGAGGATCTGCGCGAATTGCAGGGAGCGGGCGCCGGAGCGGCAGTGGATGATGATCTCTTCGGATTCCCTGCCCTTGAGCTGGCCGATGTACTGGGCGATCTGGGGCAGGGGCATGAGGGATGCGCCTTCGATCTTGGTGATGGCGAACTCGTTGGGGTTGCGGCAATCGATAAAAGTAAATTTCTGATGGGCATCGAGCTTGGCCTTGACCTGGCGGGGAGTGACTTCCCAGTCGGGCTTGAAGGCGTAGCCGGGGGGGAGGCCATTGGCATCGAGTGTTGGGTCGGGCTTAGCAGCGCCAGCGCCGGGCCCGCCGCCGAGTGTGCCGGCCTTGGCCTGCTGCGCTTCCTCCTTGGTCTCGATGAGGGATTTCTCATCGAGGATGGGCATGCCGCAGAACTGCTCGTAGTCGATCGGCTCGGTGATGGTGGGATTCGTCCCGCAGACGGGGCAGGTGGGATCGCGGCGAATCTTGAAGGTGCGGAACTCCATGTCCAAGGCGTTGAAGGTCATCAGTCGGCCGATGAGGGGGCGGCCCAGGCCAAGGATCAGCTTAATGACCTCGTTGGCCTGCAACGTGCCGATGATCCCAGGGAGAACGCCCAGCACGCCCCCCTCGGCGCAGGAGGGAACCATGCCCGGCTCCGGCGGCTCGGGGTAGAGGCAGCGGTAGCAGGGGCCGGGCTCTTTGGTATCGGGATTGAGCAGATGCGGCGCGAAGACCGTGACCATCCCCTCGAAGCGGAAGATCGAGCCGTAGACGTTGGGCTTCTTCTGGAGCACGCAGGCATCGCCGACGCAGTAGCGGGTGGGGAAGTTGTCCGTGCCGTCGATGATGATGTCGTAGTCCTGGATCAGGGCCATGACGTTTTTGGAGTTGACCACCATTTTGTGCTGGTTGATCGTGACATCGGGGTTCAGATCGTTCAGGCGCTTGGCGGCGGCGGCGACTTTGTCTTCACCGAGCGTGGAGACGCCGAATAAGACCTGGCGCTGCAGGTTGGAGGGGGAGACGACATCGACATCGGCCATGCCGATGGTGCCGACGCCGGCGGCGGCCAGGTAGAGGGAGATGGGCGAGCCCAGCCCCCCTGCTCCGATGCACAGCACCTTGGCGTTAAGGAGCTTCTTCTGGCCTTCGACACCGACCTCGGGGAGGATGAGGTGGCGCTTGTAGCGGTTGATCTGCTGGCCGTTGAGTTGGGTAATGGGAGGGGTAATCATGAGGTTGGTCCGATCCTAGGGAGGTTGGCAGGGAGCGTCAAGACAGGCCGCCGCCCCCCCTACCCCCCGTTCCCGCCCGGCCCGCCCGCACCCTTGAATCCCGCGCGGCGATCCCCTAGTGTTGAATCGGACACTCATGAACAGTTACAGCCTCACCCATCTCAAGCAACTCGAAGCCGAAAGCATTCACATCATCCGCGAGGTCGCCGCGGAGTTTGAGAATCCGGTGATGATGTACTCGGTCGGCAAGGACTCGGCCGTGATGGTGCGGCTGGCGCAGAAAGCCTTCTTCCCCGGGCGGCTCCCCTTCCCCCTGCTGCACGTCAACACCACCTGGAAATTCCGGGAGATGATCGAGTTCCGCGACAACTTCTGCCGCGAGAACGACCTGCAACTGCTGGAATACATCAACCATGAGGGGCTGGCGGCGGGGGCGAACCCGTTTGAATGGGGCTCGAATAAATACACGACCGTCATGAAGACCGAGGGGCTCA
>JBBRTW010000194.1:0-12450 GCA_038244055.1 Tepidisphaerales bacterium
GAGGGCGATGCCGGTGGCGATGAGGAGTCGCATTCGATTGCGCCGGCGAATCGGGTGAAGCATCGGCTGGGGGTGGCGTGAGGGGGAGATAGAAGTTGGAAGTTAGAAGTTAGAAGCGAGAAGGGGGAAGCGAGAAGCGACAAGCGAGAAGGCGAAGAGGGTGGAAACAGACATGGGCAATGGAATGCCATTGCCCATGTCGGTCCAAATCGGTGGGTTACTCGGCCGCGCGGATTTCGGCGCGGATGGCCATGAGAACTCGGCCCAGGTTATTCTCGCCGACGCCTTCGCAGACACCCCAGAACGTATCGCCCCAGGCGTTGCCTTCGATGATCTCGGCATCGCCCGTGGCCAGGAGTTTGGCGGCCAGGTCGGCGTGGCGGGTGAACTTTTTCCGCACCAGTTCGGTCATGATGCCCACACGCACCTCGGGCCAGTCGATGCGGATGGGGCGTTTGCCAGCCGCGATCTTGGCCTTGCCGGGGCGGGGAAGGGCGGCGAACCATTCGCGCTCTTTGATATCGAGCGTCTTGGCGGCCTGATAGGCGTGTTCAACCGTGGGGTAGGCGATCCCTTCAAAGCGAACCTCGGCCGGCCAGAAATTGGAGAGGAAACGGTATTCTTCCCGGAAGCATTCGATTTTGTTGGGGCGTTCGGTGGTCATGATTCCTCCAAGTTGGGACATGGGGGAATACGGAAGAAGTTGGGGGATGTGACAGTGAAGGTTCGTGTAGCACGGGCATCTTGCCCGTGTTGAAAACTGAAATGCGAAACGATGCCGTCCGTGCCCCGAAGTCGCCAACACGGGCAGGATGCCCGTGCTACGATTAGATTTTCTGCATATCCTCCTCCCACTTGTGCGCCTGCTCGCGGAAGCTATCGATGAGATGTTCGATGGTGAAATCCTCGATGGTTTTGGAGGGGCCGGTGTCGATGGAGTGGATGGACCGGCAAAAGATGTCGCCCCATTGTTTCCAGTTGGGCAGGTCCTCGTAGCGCCAGTACCAGAGGTTGGGGATGAAGAAGGCCTTGGTCCAGCCCATGAACATGTCGAACCAGTCTTCGAGGTAATAGCGGAGGTGGATGCCGGGGCGGGTGATGAACCAGTCGGCGGCCTGGACGGTGGGATGGCCGTAGAGCCGGCCGGGATCGGCTTGGGCGAGGATGCCGCGCAGGGGCGCGAAGGTGGGGTGATCGAAGAAGATGAAAGTAAGGCGATCCTCACTCGGATAGAGGTTGCGGTAATCGTAGAGGCGGAAATCGATGCCCCTGGCGTAGACGCGGCCGATGCGGAGGAAGGCGGGTTTGGAGCGGGTCAATGGTCCATTGTCCATGGTCAATTGCCCGTTGTCGGATGTCCGTTTTCCGTTGTTAGTTGTCGGTTGCGTGGAGTCGCTGACGATCTCGATGTGCTGCTTGCGGGCGAGGGCGAGGACGCGGGGCTGGTCTTCGAAGAGATCGAGATCGACGAGGATGTTGCCGGTGAGCTTTTGCTTGATGGAGCGGAGGGTGGGTGGGCGGATGAAGTTCTTCATGCGAAGGGAGGAGGTAAGCTCAAGGAATCCGCCCAGGGGCGGGGCGGAGGCGATGAGATCTTCGCTGGCGGCCGCGAGGCGCTCGACATGGGTGAGCAGGCGCACGCGGTCCGCGGCGTTGTCGCATTGGCCGGAATAGCGGGCGATGACGGAGGGCATGGGGGGGGATGAATGATGAAGGATGAAGGATGAATGATGAAGGATGAAGGATGAAGGATGAATGATGAAGGGTGAAGGGTGAAGGGTGAAGGGTGAATTCAGAGTGGCTGTCATTTGGGATACGGGTGGGGTGCGGGGAAGTGACAGTTTTCGGGGTCGGTTGTAGCTCAGCTCGAGCGGCCCCAGCTCGGCCCCGAAATCGCCCGGAGCACGGCCCGGCCGAGGCTTTATTGGCCGATTTCATCCCGCCCGGTGGTGGCGGACGCTCTCTGCGCGGGGGCAGATGTCCTCCGCGCGGGCGATTCAACTTTCCGGCGGCGGGAATACGTTATCCTCAAGGGCGTTTTCGCGATTCGGCGGGACGGATGCGTCTTCTGTCGGAGCGTTTTGATGATTCGGCGGGGCAGATGCGTTATCCGCAAGAGCGTTTTGATACTTCGGCGGGAGCATTTTCGTCTTCCCGGCCCCTCCCGCTCTGTCCGGCTTCCCGCCCGGCCAATCCACGCCCCACCCGCCCCTCACGCCAGCGGCGGGCGATGCTCTCGGGGTCAGGAGCCGGCCAGGAGTGACGCAAATAGTGGTGCCGCGCCGCCCGGCTCCTGACCCCTTCGTGTTGCAAAGTGAAAGGGCCGCCTTCAGACCTTGCGTTCTCCTTGATGTGAACAAGAAAGGGTCAGGAGCCGGGGAGCGCTTGCCTGCGTGGCGAAGCCATTTCCTGACCGGCTTCTGACCCTGGGCGCGCGGTGGTGGGCGATGCTATCGGGGCCAAGCGAAAGGGGCCGGGAGCCGCGGGACGCCGATCTTGCGAGAGGGGCGTTGTGGGTGGGCGGCTCCCGACCCCGGGGGACAGATTGGGCGGACTTGCGAGCGGACACTACGCGGCTTTGTGGACCAGCAGCGGCGTCAGTCGGCGCGTGACCTTGGTGAGGTCGCGCTGGGCGCGGAGGACTTTATCGATGTCCTTGTAGGCCGAGGGGGCTTCATCGCGGAGGTCGGCGCAGGCGGATAAATCAACCGGGATTTCGGTGGTGGATATGGGGCGGCTGATCGAGCGGTTGAAGGGGTGAGGGAGTGAGGGGGTGAGGGAGTAAGGGTGCGCATCGTCCCTTCTCGACTTCCGGCCGCGCCGACCGCATAATGACCGCCATGGCTTGAGGAGAAGCCCGAATCGCGGTCAGGTGTGTCGCAGGCCGGGCGGGTGCCGCCATCGGCCCAGGCTCAATGGATCGGGGCCCATGAAGCGCATTCATCTCATCCTCCTCTGTACGCTGGTGGTCATTGGCATCATCGCCGGGTCAGGCTATTACCGTTACACGCACCCGATCGCCCAGACCCAGCCCGCCACCGCGCCGGCGACGCGGGCCGCCACCGCCGCAACCACGCGGGCCGTCGCGAAAAAGGAGAAGCCGCCCACTTCCCAGCTTCTGGATATTCTCCGCGCGGATAATCCCCTCTATCCGACCACCCAGCGCCTCGATGGCCCGCTCGATCTGCGCTACGCGGCCCATGCGATCGTGGGCGATCCGATCTATCTCGATCTCCAGGGGAATCTCTGGATCGCGCGCTTCGATGCCCCGGCCGCTTTCGATTTCAGCAAGGCCCGGCGCGGGGGGACGGCGACGCATGTGCTGCGCGAGGTGGTGCGCTTCGTGCTTTGGTCGGCCGATGAACGCGGGTTGTCGACGCCGCATCTGGTGGTGGATTCTTCGAGCGGCGCGGGATTTGACCTGCTCGATGCGGAAGGGCGGCGGGCCCTGCCGGATGCGCTGGGGTTTGCCTGGGAGCGGGCGCAGGTGCTGTATGCGCCGCGCGGCGTGAAGGACCGCGTGCTCGTGCCGACCGCAACCGGCATCTGCGCTTTCACCTTCGATCAGTCGGCCGATGAAATCATCAAGGGGCATCAGCGCCTGATCGACCCCGCGAAACTCAAGCCGGCCGAGTGTTCCATCCAGATGTCGATGGATCTGCGCGGGGTCATCGCCTGGGTCACGGATGCGGCGGGCGCGCACGGCGCTAAAGGCGGCGGGATTGCCCGCTATGCCCCGGCCGTCAAACCCAACAGCACCGATCCGATCACCGATGCCGATTACCGCTGGACACCGCTGACCGGCGCGGTCGGCTGGCCGGATCAGATTCTGCATCTGGTGCCGCTGCTCGATGGATCGGTGTTGCAGATTGTGACCAACGATGATGCGGAGAAGGACAAGGTCACGCTCTCGATCAACACGATCGAGGCGGCCGCGGTGGATGAGGTCAAGATCATGGGGCTGGTGATCGACCTGTCGGCCGCCGATCAGGACAAGCGCGATCAGGCCTTCAAGACCCTGACCCAATACGGCCCGGGCATCGCGCCAATTTTGGAGAAGGCGGCCGAGGACCTGGGGCCTGAAGTCAAGGTGCGCATCGGGCAGTTGCTGAAGAACAAGATCGAGCCGGGGCTGGGAGGGATGTCGCTGGTGGATGGAAAGATGCGCCTGGTCTCGCGACTGGCCGATGGCGGGGCGATTTTTTATTCCGAGGCGGGTGTGTCGATTCCGCGCGGCGAGGACCAGCCGTTTTATGCGACGCCCGCGTGGCTTTCGATCCGCCCAGGGTTCCCGGTTGAACTCCTGCCGCCCCATCTGGTGACCGACCTCAATCCCGACAAGCAGAAGATCATCGGCTGGCAGCGGGAATGGGTAGTCATCGATCCGGTGCTTGGGCCGCAATGGTTCATCGGGAACCGGTTGGAATCGTTTCTGCGCAAGAGCGAACAGGGGTACTGGCGATTCATTGGGATCGATGCGACGGGACGGTGGTTGTTCCGGAATCACCAGAAGGCGTCGGTTGCGATCACCGCGCCGGCCCAGGGCGATGGGCAGCCGACATCGTCGCCAGCTACCAAACCTGCGCCAGCCACGACCACGACATCGGTCGCGACTACGACGGCGTCCACTTCGCCAACAGTTGCGACGACCGCACCATCCCCCGCAACCGCGACCGCATCGACCGCGCCATCCACCGCCCCATCGCGGCGCCTGGCTTCTTACGATACGCCGACACTCATCCTCGATCCGCGTCTTCCGGATACCACGCCGCGCCTGCCGGCCTGGGAATTGCCGCCATCGGTCGGGGCGGTCGGCTGGGACAAGGACAATTGGCCGGTGATTTACATGCAGAACGAGCCCAAGCCGGTGGCCTGGGCGTTGCAGGAATTCGACTGGCGGGTGATCGACCCGACGAAGGAAAAGGTCTACACCGACCCGGCCGATATTCCCAAGCCCGCCCCGCGCCTGCCCGCCTCGCGCGCCACCACCGGCCCGGCCGCCACACGCCCTTCAACATCCCCCAGTTCGGCAACCGGCACAGCCACCGCGCCGGCGGCATCAAAACCTCCATTGAACATCCCGACCGCCACAGGGACGACCTCACCTGCTGCCGCGCCTATTGTGACCAGCAGCGCCGCCACCACGACCGCCTCCACACAAAAATCTCCTTCGACTACACAAGCCGCAGCGCCCTCGGCCGATGAAATCGCCGCCACACTCGGCCAGCCCCTCGCCTCCGCCCCCGATGGCACGCGCTACTACGATGGCCAGCAGGCGATCAAGATTCTCCGCCCCGATGGCCAGCTCATCACCTGGCCTCTGCCGGATAAAGCGATCGGCACTAGCAAACCCACCCTGCTGCGCACGCCCGATGGACTGCTCTTTCTCATCAACGAGCCCGCAAGAATCATCCGCCTGCGTGAAATGGAGGGCGGCGCGGAGCCCCTGATGTTCGAGGCCCTCTTCACCCGCAAAGTCCCCTCCGATGCCACCCCCCTGCGCATCTGGCTCGACCCCGCCAATCGCCTCTGCATCGCCCACGATGGCAAGAACATCACGGTGTTCTTCACCAATGGGCGGATTCCCAGGGATATCACGCGGATCATGCCGGCTCAGGATGCTGGGGCGGATGAAGAGTGATTGCGGATTTTTTTGCGGCATCCATTGCGAGGATCGCAGACCCCTCACCCCCACCCTCTCCCACGGCCGGACAAGCGTCACAACAAGTCAACCTTTCTCATCGGCCTTGGGAGAGGGAGTAAGACCGGCCTTGGGAGCGGGGGCAAGACCGGCCGTGAGTGCAGTGGCATATGGTCTTACTCCCTCTCCCAAGCGGCGCCGGTTGACGCCCTACGCAGAGCCGCCCAATCGCCGCGTGGGAGAGGGCGGGGGTGAGGGGTTTTTGGCCGTTGGAGAGACGCTTTCAGTGACCCTGTTTCAAAACTCGCAGGATGGTCCGAGCAACGGCCTGTGAATATTTCACCGCCTCACGTGATGAAAACCGGATGACTCGGTAGCGCCTTTCCTGCAATACGAGCGTTCGAACCTGATCGTATTCGACGGCCAGCGGATCGGCATGCTGGTCTCCATCGAGTTCGACGATCAGGCTTGCCTCCTCGCATACGAAGTCCGCAATGTAGCCGCCGATGGGCACCTGACGACGGAACTTGAACCCTTCCAGACGGCGGTCGCGGAGGACGTACCATATCTTCCGCTCGGCATCCGACGGCTTTCGGCGCATTGCCCGAGCGAGGTTCTTGAGTCGCGGATCGTCATCGTGTCGCGAGGGCATATGCACGATTTTCACTATCGCTATCGTAAATCAAATAATTTCTTCGATGCGCAACAGCCTCATTTCCGTCCAGTATGCGAATGGAAGCCATTCACCATTCCAACAACCCCTCACCCCCACCCTCTCCCACGGCCGGACAAGCGTTACACCAAACCAACCCTTATCACCGGCCATGGGAGAGGGAGTAAGACCGGCCGTGAGTGCAGTGGCATATGGTCTTACTCCCTCTCCCAAGCGGCGCCGGTTGACGCCCTACGCAGAGCCGCCCAATCGCCGCGTGGGAGAGGGCGGGGGTGAGGGGTCCGCGGCATTGGTGAGGCGGTCAATCGCTCGAAGAAATGCAACCTTATTCCAAGCCGTCCAATCCAGGAATTGACAAATTCCCCCTTTACGCTGACAACCCCGCTCCATGAACCTCCCCCTTCTCAAATCCCTCTCCGAAGCTCCCGGCGTGCCCGGCCGCGAAGAGCGCGTTCGCGCCATTCTCGAAAAAGAATGCGCCGGCCTCTTCGATTCGATCTCCACCGACAACATGGGCTCCCTCATCGCCAGCAAAAGTTCCGGGCGCGCCGGCGCGAAGAAGGTGCTGCTGGCCTGCCATATCGATGAAATCGGCTTCTATGTCCGACACGTCGATGAGAAGGGATTTCTGCGCCTGACCAATGTCGGCGGATTCGACACGCGCAACCTCCTGGCCCGGCGGGTGCTCGTGCAGGCTTCATCCGGAGAGGATTTGACCGGGCTGCTCAACCCGGCCGGGCGGCCTACGCATATCGCCAAGGAAGAAGATAAGAAGAAAGTCCCCGAGATGACCGATTTCTACGTCGACCTCTGCCTCCCGGCCGAGACCGCCCGCGCCAAGGTGCGCATCGGCGACCCGGTCACGCTGGTGCAGGAGTTCAGCGAAGTAGGCGACTGCGTCTCGGGCAAATGCCTCGATAACCGCGTGGCGGCCTTCGTCGCCATCGAAGCCCTGCGCAAGGTCGCCGCAGGCAATCTGAAATATGACGTGGTGCTGGCCGCCACCGTGCAGGAGGAAGTCGGCTGCCGCGGCGCGGGTCCGGCCGCCTATACCTGCGAGCCGGATATCGCCATCGCCATCGACACCACGCTGGCCGTCGACACGCCCGGCGTGCCCGAGGATGAGCGGGTCACCAAGCAGGGCGATGGCGTGGCGCTGACCATCGCCGATTCGCTGACGATCTCCAATCGCGGGTTGATCGATGCGTTTGAGGCCGTCGCCAAGGCGCGGAACATCCCCTCGCAGCTTTCCATCCTCCCGCGAGGCGGCACCGATGCCGGGCCGATGCAGCGCACCCGCGGCGGTTACAAGGCGATGTCGCTCTCAGTGCCCACGCGCTATATCCACACCGTCACCGAGTGCATCCACAAGACCGACCTTCAAGCCGCGATCGACCTGCTGGCGGCGTGGCTGGAAACCTAATTCATGTAATCGTAGAACATCGGATCATTCGAGTTCTTCCGCTCGATATAATACGCGTGGCCATCGACGAACAGGGCGTTGCCGCGCCCGGCGTTGGGATCGTTGGCGGTCTCGGCCTTCTTATCGTGGCGATTGGAGAGAAGGTTGTGCGCCCCCGCGCCGGCCACATAGCGCTGCGGGCACCAGCAGCCATCGTCGATCGTCGTCGACGCTTCATCCAGCAGCAGGATTTTGTCGGTCGGCCGCCGCACCATGGTGATCTTGATCCGGCTATGCAGGTCCGCGGCCGCCGTCGGCGGGTTCAGCCCGCCCATGTACTCGTTCATCGTGTAGCTGTAGGGGTAGACCGCGTGCGAATCCACATTATCCGACGGGCAGCGATAGTGGTTGGCGACGAACAGATTGCCCAGGTACTTGACCAGCGCGCCTTCGTTGAGATCGCGGCCGGCCTCCCAGAAAATCCAGTCGTCGGCCGCGTTGGCGCTGGCGGAGGAGCGCGGGAAATAGCCTTTATTCTCGTTGGTGTACATGATCATCGCCCCGCCGAGCTGGCGGAGATTGGAAAGGCAGGCCACGCGGTTGCCCTGCTCGCGGGCCTTGTTCAGGCTGGGCAGCAGAATGCTGATCAGCAGCGCGATGATGCCGATGACCACCAGCAACTCGACGAGCGTGAAGGCGCGTGGATGATTCCGTAATGCCATGCGATAAGTCTTACTGATTCGCGGGATCGTAAAATTTCACGTCCACCGAATCCTTGCGGGCGATCGAGTCGGCGTGGCCATCGACGAACAGGGCGTTGCCGTTGCCGGCATTGGGATCGGTGGAAGTCTCGGACTTCTTGTCGTGGCGGTTGGAGAGAAGATTTTTTCCATCTTTGGGATAGTGCTGCGGCGCCCAGCAGCCATCATCGATGGTGGTCGAGGCCTCATCGAGCAGCAGAATTTTATCGGTGGGCCGCTTCACCATCGTGATCTTGATGCGCAAATGCAGGTCGCCATTGACCGCGGGGGGAAAGAGCAGGCCGCCCATCAGTTCATTCATGGTGTAACTGTAGGGATACGTTTGATGGGACTGCGGATCATCCGAAGGGCAGCGGTAGTGAGCGGCCACAAATGTGGAGCCCATGTATTTCACCAGCGCACCATCATTCTGTATCCGGGTGGTCTGCCAGAAAATCCAGTCATCATCGTAGGTTCCACTGGCCGCGGCGCGCGGGAACCAGCCCTTGTTCTCGTTGGTGTACATGATCATCGCGCCGCCGAGCTGGCGGAGATTGGAGAGACAGGCCACGCGGTTGCCCTGCTCGCGTGCCTTGTTCAAACTGGGAAGCAGAATGCTGATCAGCAGCGCGATGATGCCGATGACCACCAGGAGTTCCACGAGCGTAAATCCCCGGCGCATGGATTTGCATCGATCAGGAGCCATAATCATATAATAACTCTCTCTTTAGATGTGCCTGACCCGGCGGCCGGGTCGTGGGCGTGATCGTAACATGCGCATTGCTTTCAAGCGAGCGATTTCCACTTTCGCCCGGCACGAATCCGATTTATTAACACAACTGCATAAGAGACAACACTTTGAGTCAAAATACACCTGCCGCATGCGGCATATGCTCAATCTCTTGAGGCCTGAGGCTGGACCTGCCATAATCGATGGACTTAACCCGAGGCTGCCCCATGTCCTGGATTGAAAACCGGTTCGAAGAAGGATTGATCGTCACCAGCGTCGATTTCGCGCTGAACTGGGCCCGCAAGAACTCAATCTGGCCGATGACTTTCGGCCTGGCCTGCTGCGCGATCGAGATGATGGCGGTCGGCGCCTCGCGCTTTGACCTGGACCGCTTCGGGGCCGGCGCATTTCGGGCGACGCCGCGGCAGTCGGATCTGATGATCGTGGCCGGGACGGTCAACTACAAGATGGCCAGCCGGCTCAAGCGGCTCTATCACCAGATGCCCGATCCGAAGTACGTGATCGCGATGGGTGCCTGCACGATCGGCGGCGGCCCGTACTTCAAGTATGGGTACAACGTCGTCAAGGGCGTGGATCTGATCGTGCCGGTCGATGTGTATGTCCCCGGCTGCCCGCCGCGCCCGGAGGCCCTGATGGAAGGCATCATGCGGTTGCAGGATAAGATCACGGGCAAAACTGTCGGCCTGCCGCGCGGAACCAAGAAAGCCGCCAGCGCGGCCGAAGCGCGCGGGGGAATTCCACTCGTGGCGGCGGAGATTGGCTGAGGAGGCCGGGATCGTGCGCTCATGGCGGGGGTATTGGGAGAGATCGCCGGACAAAGTGCGCGAGAAGTTGATGCCACATTCCATCGTCGGGCCGCTACATATACCGAATCCGCAAAGCGCACAATGAAAACATTCGCGCTCAGCCTGCTGATGATCGTGGCCCTGGCCCGCGCATCGATTGCGGGCGCGGACATGCCGCAACTCACGCCGCCTCTCCAGCCGTGGTTCCCCAAAGCCCCCGCGCTCGCTAAACCCGTTGAGCCGATCATCCGCGTCGCCACCGTCGATGAACTCTTCCGCGCGGCCGAGCAGGTCAAGCCCGGCGGCACGATCCTCCTGGCCGATGGACACTATCTGCTGCCGCGCACGCTCGATCTCCATACCGACAACATCACCTTGCGCTCTGAATCCGGCCAGCGCGAGCGCATCATCCTCGATGGCGCGAGCAGCCGGCATGTCGAGCTCGTCGGCATCACCCGCTGCTCGGGGGCGACCATCGCCGACCTCACCATTCAGAACATCCGCGCCAACGGCTTCAAGATCAACTCCGATCGTCAGGCGACCAAGGTGACCATCCGCAACTGCATCATCCACAACATCTGGGAGCGCGGCATCAAAGGCCCGGGCGTCCGCGCTGCCGATCGCGAGCGCTTCCGCCCGACCGACTGCCGCATCGAGTTCTGCCTCTTCTACAACGACCGCCCCAAACGCTATGAGGATGATCCCGAGGACACGGCCGCCAACCATGGCGGAAACTACATTGGCGGAATCGATGCCATGTACGCCCGCCGCTGGGTGATCAGCGATAATGTTTTCATCGGCATCCAGGGCCGCACCCGCAGCGCCCGCGGCGCGGTCTTCCTCTGGCAGAATGCCCAGGAATGCATCATCGAGCGCAATATCATCATCGACTGCGACTCGGGAATCTGCCTGGGCAATTCTTTCAAGCCCGAGGACGTCGCCCTTCACGCCGTCGGCTGCATCGTCCGCAACAATTTCATCACCCGCGCCCCGGAGCAGGGGATTTTGGCCGACTACACGAAGGATTGCCGCATCCTCCACAACACGATCCACGACCCGGGCTCGAGGTTTGGGCGCCTGATCCGCATCGTGCATGGAAATGACGGGCTGGTGGTGGCCAACAATCTACTGAGCGGCCCGGCGATGCGCGTGGAGACGGGGAGCAAGGTCGATATTCGTGGGAATTTGATGAAGGAGTTGGGTGAGGATTTCATCGATGCACGGGCGGGGAATCTGCATCTCAAACGGCGCGTGCCGGGAATTGTCGACGCCGCCGAGCTACTCACCAATGTGACCCATGACATTGATGGTCAGCGCCGCGATGCCAAGGCAGATGTGGGGGCGGATGAATGGGTTGAGGCTCGGCCGGGGAAGTGAGGAGATGAGAGACGATTGTATGTCCGCCGTGATAGCCATCGCCAGAATGCGAGGGGCTCGACGTCCGCGGTATTCCACCTGAATCGAAACGTGTCGGTGTCCTTTCGAGGCAGCAGACTTCGCTTGATGCTGCGGCCCGACAAGTTGCTTGCCCTTCTCCGACAAGTACCTTTACGTTCGAGCGTTCATTCCACGAGTCACCTCATCAGAACGTCGAATATGACTACGCGGGCAAATCGTCAATTTCCCGCGGCCGGACTCTCACCGGCTGGATTCGCAGCCTTACAGGCTGCACCACATTCGGGGCATCGCGCGAGTTGCAAACCCGATAGCTCGGGCGTCGCCCGCAAGTCATAACCACATTTGACGCACCGACGTTGTCGAACGAGCATCCTAACGCGAATCGATCGGCGAACGCGCCAGAGAAACGGGAGAGCAAGAAATGCGAACAATAGCCAATAGGGGACCGCGAGCACAACTCTGCTGACGCCCACAACTTGCAGTGGCATATTATGGCTCGCAGCCGCCTGACGTCCACGGACAGCGGACTCATCCTCCCAGTGAAAGGCGAAGATGCACCCAACGAATTCGCTCCAGGTTTCGTCCCTAACCTCCCCCAATGGCTGAAGAAACCTCGTGTCTGGCCGTTTAGTGACAATACTCTCGGTGGAGAAATGCAGCCGATTCCTCAAGGGATGCTGTCGCTCAGGATAGTTGTACTTAAGGAAGCTGCGTCGGTAAATGCATCCAATTTGCCCTTGCTCACTGAAAACTGTCCAATTTCGATCGGATGAATTGTCATTTGACCACAACAGGACCGAGGCCGCATCGAAGGTTGATCGACTTCGAAAAGCAAAGACTCCAAGCGACAGAAAGACGAAACAGACGAAAAGCCATTTGCCTGCTCGAAATACATGTTTGGGAATTCTAAACACGACGATCCCTAATGTCATC
The DNA here is from genome assembly GCA_038244055.1 of Tepidisphaerales bacterium. GTDB lineage: Bacteria > Planctomycetota > Phycisphaerae > Tepidisphaerales > Tepidisphaeraceae > DASPKW01. The sequence continues at coordinate 12,324 of JBBRTW010000194.1, forward strand.
AACTTAAGCCACTTTCCGCTTGTTTTTCAGTAGTTGTCGTAGGGCCTTCCTCGGTTTGTTCATCAGATCGAATTGCTTGGGCCGCCGTTTCTTGCAACGTGGTTCAACGCGGTCCGGCCGCCGCGGA
>JBBRTW010000195.1:0-12425 GCA_038244055.1 Tepidisphaerales bacterium
AAGGGCCTCGAATACCCGGTCGTCGCGATCATCGGCCTCGAAGAAGGCTGCCTCCCCCACGCCCGCGCCCGCGGTAATGAGAATGAAATGGAAGAGGAGCGCCGCCTCTGCTTCGTCGGCGTCACCCGCGCTGAAGAACGCCTCATCCTCTCCAAAGCCGCCTACCGCACCATCCGCGGCCTGCGCGAGCGCACCGTGCAATCCCCCTTCCTCAACGAGATGAGCCAGGACGATATCCAGGTCATCGACCGCGCCGGCCTGGGCGATGGCCTCGATGACATCGACCGCCGCGAAGCCGAAGACCAATCCCGCGGTTTGGCCGCCCAGTTCCGCAAAGGCCAGTTGGTCCGCCACAAAACCTTCGGTTTGGGCCGCGTCGCCGAAGTCACCCCCATGGGCTCCCAGACCCGCGCGGTCGTGGAGTTCAATCAGGCCGGAAGAAAGACACTCATCCTGGAATACGCGCGGCTGGATGCGGTGTAGGCATGGGTCGATTGTCCATCGTCAATTGTCCATTGCCCAATGCCAGTTGCTCCGCGGAAGGCCGTCCTCAGGGTCGGGAGCCGGCCACCAGAAACGCCAATACGCTGACGACGGATCCCCGGCTCCCGACCCTTTCATATGACTTACCGAAAAATCTTAATGAACCATCCTCACCTGTGAGCCGTTGGCCGACGCCGTGCAATCTTCCCACACTCCGGGCATCGCTCCGGTGAGGCCCGCAGGTCGTACCCACAGCGCATGCAAAGCCCCAAATGCCGCCGCTGCCGATCGCGCTGCAGGCGCAGATGGCCGAAGGTCGTGAGCCAGCCGATCAGCACCGGAGCCGTAAAGATGAGGGCGACCGTGATCTCCCAGGGCCAATGATTCAAAAGTACGCCAATGAGGCAACCCGGGAACAGGAACATCCACGCGCCCGCCGTCACGCCCGTCGCGAGTGCGGATCGATAATTGATCCGAACCCGCGTATCAGCCGCCTGATCGCCCATCTCCGGCCCCTCCAAGCGCGCAGGAGAACATGCCGGCGTCGAACCGGCATGTTGGCCCGCATCTTCCTGCATGGTTAATCCAAAATACCCGATGCGCTCCGCGCGAAATTATTTCGCCGCGGTCGCGCCCGCCGCCGCCGTGGTCCCGGGCGTCTTCACGACCGTCGCCGCCTTATCGCAATCCGGGCACGACTGATCGGCCGGAGCGCTCACCAAAGTCTCCTTCACTGCCGGCTCGGCCGCCGCCGCCTTGGGCTTGAAGGTGAACTTCACCGCATCGCACTTGCCGTCCTTGATCGTGATCTCGGCCTCCTGCGTGCCCAGCTTTTCCTGCCAGGCGTTGAGCGTGTACTTGCCGTCCTTGAGGCCCTTGGTGTCGATCGTGAACTTCCCATCATCGCCGGTGACGGCCGAGAACGGGTGCTCCAGAACAACGACCCAAGTGGCCATCCACGGATGCACATCGCACTTGGTCTTGTAGCGCTCGGCCACCTTGTTGGCCTTGCCGGTCATGTCGTTGACCGCGCCGCCGGTCTGCGGGAAGTTGAACTCGCCGTTGTCCCTCGACAGCCCATGCACGTTATGCAGAAAGCCGTCGCTGTTCTTCACTTCGAACTTCTGCCCCACCATCATCGTCACCACATGCGGCGTGTAGATGCACCCCTTCTGATCCAGCAGCACGCCCGTCTTGGGCATTTCCCCGCCGAGGTTCGTTCCATCGGGCTTGATGAAAACCGCCACATTCTTGAGCTCGCCCTTCTCGCCCACGACGATGGTTTCTTCCATCACGGGGTTGGCGTGCATCTTGGCGCAGTCGGCCACCGCCGCCATCTTGATTTCCTTCATCTTCGGGGCCGTGCCTTCGAACACGGCCGTCCCGGAAATCTCCGCCATCGAAACCGAAGCAAAACCGGCCGAAATCGCCAGCGCCGACAACCAAATGCGACCCTTCATGGGAAGCTCCTTAATCTCTATATTCACTGAACTCGTCTCCAGCCCCCGCGCCCAGGAACGTCCTGCGCGGCGGGATCTCTCATCAGACCAACTAAAGCGTACTTCGTTGGCCGGACAATTTCCATACCGCGCGCCAGGGTTCATCGTTGCCCCTTGCCGTATCGTAGCTCACGTAGCTCGACGTTCCGATGTCGAGGCTTTCGAATCTATGACCCCCCAAACTCGACATCGGAATGTCGAGCTAGCTACTTTCAATCGAGCTACGTTGTTCACTGGAAATGACCGAATCAATCGCGATTGCGGCGCGGACGCACCAGCATCGTGATGCCAGCGCCCGCCAGCAGCGTGAGCGTGCCCGGCTCCGGCGTCGCCGTGGCGGAAAAATTGTCGATGGCGATCGTGTCGTTGACGGCCACGCCATTGACGCGGAAGGCCACCGAGCCGCTGCCATCGTACGCATTGCTCAGGGCGCTGGTGAGTGTCTGATTGCCGCTCGTGGCGACCAGGCCGTCCGGGTCCGTCACCGTCAGATTGAAAACCGGGTCCGCCGCGGATGTTTCAGTCAGCGTGAGCGTGAGCGGAATACCGGCCGCGATCGAATTCGTCGAGCCGGTTCCGCCACCTGTGGCCGAACCCGTGGCCAGGTTAAAGGTGCTGGTGAAAAAGGCGGTGCCGGCGGCCGTACTCGTCGAGTTCGCCCCGTAGAATAGCCGGATCTGCAGGGAGGCGGTGTTGATCGTATTGATCAGCGCCAGAACCCCGGTGTTGTCGCTCTGGATTCGCGTGAACAGGCCCATCGACGATGAATTGCTGATGGCGGCGGTGCCGGGCGTGAAATCCGCCTGGAGCGTTTCGCTTTGGAAATCGGTCGGTCCCTGCAAGCCATCGCCCGGATTTGTGTCATAACGGACGATCGAAGTCCCCCCAGCGGAAGCCGCCGTATAGACCAGATTCTGGTTCGTGCTGTTATACACGACCTGGGTGCCGGCCAGTGTTGCGACGAAATTCGCGGTGTAATCGGTCGAGGTGGTGAAGGCGATGTTCGGCACCACGGCCGCCCCAGCGCGGATCGAGAAAACCAACGCCGCCGCGCCGGCTAAAACCGCCGATCGAATAAATTGCCGAAACTGACGCATTTCTCTCACTGCTCCAAAAGCATCCCTCATGAAAGATATCACCAGGACGGCCATCCCGACAATCGCGGAATTCTGCCCAAACGGAATTTACACGCCGGAGGTGATGTGAATCACCGGAATCTGGGCGGACTCTTCCGGTTGTTACATGCCCAATCGCCCAACCCAGTCAATGCCCCAACCCCCACACCCCATACTCACAGTTGGCCTCCCCTTAAGTTTTTGGTTTTTAGTTTCCAATTCTCGTCTTCCCAAATCACTCCAAAACGTGCCCCGTAAAATACCCAATCATCATCTCATCCCACGTCTGCTCCCCAAACCGCACCGCCTTGTTCGGATTCGGATTGGCCGGGTTCTCCTTTGAATTGTCGTACCACCCCGTCACCTTCAGCCGCGTTCCGGCCGGCACATCGATCGGCCGCGCCAGCACGTACTCCATCTGCCAGTTGAAATCGTAGCGCGGCACCTCCAGGATGACCTCGCTCTTACCATCGGGATAAAACAGCTCGTACCGAAACGCCTTCCCGCGCACATGCGCGTGCGGGTTCAGTGAAATCAGCCGCGATTTGTTGAACAGCGTGTACGTCGCCGAAATCTCATGATTCCCCGCGTTCGGCGGGATCGAGAAAAACTTCGTCGCGGCCGCCTTGGTCTGCAATTCATACTTCGGCGGCGCATCCGCGAATTTCAGCCCGATCCGCGGGTGATCCACCGCTTCCTTCCCGTTGGTCGTGTAGTGGATCTGGAAGACCAGCGTCGCCCCCTTGGGCAGTAGCTTGGCCGTCCCCTCGGGGAACGCGATCGCCCCCTGCCCCGGCACCATCCCCGCGAAATAGCCGTTCAGACCGCCCCCCACCGCCTTGTACTGCTTGGCCCGCGGATCGCTCGGCGGCAGCGAGATGAACACCAGCAGATGATGCACCACCTCCGGCGCGCTCGGCCGAATCTCCACCGCCGACACCCACTTGTCCTCCGTCAATTTCGTCTGCGCCAGCGCGTACCGATACGGAACCGTCCCCTTCGCCGGCACGTTCTGCGCATTGGCCTCCAGCACCAGGTCCGGCTTGCCGATCCGCCACCCCGTCACGAATTTCCGCGCCACCGGCCCATCCGCCGCGTTGCCCTCCGCCATCCCCGCATCGATCCACGCGATCAGATCCTCCCGATCCCGATCCGACAGACTCCGATCGCTCGAGAATTCATGGCTCATGGTCTTATCCGCGAACCACGGCGGCATGGTCCGCCGCCCGACGACCTTCTTGATCATCGCCGAATGCTCTTTCGCATCCGCATAACTGGCCAGCTCAAACGGCGCATTCTCCCCGTTTCGGTGGCATTCCGCACAATGGCTCTGCACGATCCGCGAAATGCGATTGTGATAAGTCATCCCCTCGCCCGCCTTCATGGACCTTCCGTTCTCACCCGCCTTCGCGATCGTCAGCGCGCACCCCGGCGCGGTCGTCGCCTCAACCCCAGGCCGATCATCCACCAGCACCGCATCCAGCGCCGCCGCCAGGTAATGCTTCCGCGCCTCCGCCAGCGCATACCCCAGCCCATACTGGTCATCCACCGCGCCCCGATAAACCAGCGTCCGCGCCCGATCCAGCACAAAAACTTCCGTCGTGCTTCTCACCCCCAGCGCCTTCGCCAGCGACTGCTCCCGATCCGCCACATATCGCCCGCCCCACCCCTGCTTCTTCATCTCCCCCGCCTGCTCCTTCATCTTCTCGCCAGATTCATTGGCCGACACATTCACCGCCAAAAACGCCACTCCCTTTCCACGATACTTCGCCTCGATCTCCGCCAATGTCGGCCCATACTTCTTCGATACCGGGCAGGCCGCGCTGGTGATGCAGATCACCAATGCCTTACGATCGGCGTAGTCGGAGAGCTTCCCCGCCTTCCCTTCCAGATCCGTAAACCCAACATCCGCAACCCGCACCCCCACCCGATCCCCCGCCGCGATGACCGACGGCCCCTCGCGCACCACATCCTTGTCCATCTCCACCCGCGCTGATCCCTCGCCGCGCGCGTTCCCCCCTCCAACCAGCAAACCACCCGCGATCACCAACCCCAACAGGGTCGCACTGGCAAGTTGTAAGCTTGCCAGTGGCTGACGCCTGACTACTTGAGTTCCAACCTTCACCATTCAATTCTCCCAGACAATCAAACCCCCATCTCAATGCAAATGATACCGCACTATTCCTATGCTATTTGTCCCTCGTTGTACCCGCCGACTGCTCAACTGTTACCAAATCCTTTGCGTCGTCGCCCCCTCAACCCAATCCGGCCGCCTCATCGCAGAACGCGCATCAAGCCGCTTGCGCCGTCGCGCCCCCCCTCCCGCCGTGCGCAACCCCCAACTCGCAACTCGCAACTCGCAACTCACAACTCGCAACTCGCAACTCGCAACTCGCAACTCGCAACCAACCCCTACCTCTTCTCCTCCACCTTCCAAACATAAGTCGCCCCATCCTCCCGTTCCGGCAGGTCGATCTGAATGCCCCGGGCGGTGGCGTGAATTCGATTGTCCGCGCGCATGAAGCCCACCTTTTCGCCCTTCTTGAGTTCCACGCTGTAAACCTCTTTTTCCTCCTCCTTGTCCTTGCCCGGCTCCTTCTTAAGCGTGTAGAGGCGGTAGGTCGCGGTGATGGGCACGGTGATCACATCCGCCGGGGCCGTTTTGTCGGCCTCAAGCATTTGGACGGTCTGGGTCGGTCCCTGGCAGCCGGCGGCGGCGAGAATCAGTGCGGCGATGCTAAAAGCCCATGCGAATCTCATTTTCGACTCCATTCGAGGGGTATTTCTGCCGGCCATGCATTCTCAAGCCGGGCTTATCCCAGACTACCCCGGCCGATGAACCGGGTAAAGGATTCCCGGCATTGCATTGAACATTTCCAGCCCTTGCCGATATGATAGATGGTGGATTCTGGTCATTTCGATCGGGCGGAGGCTCTTGTGAAGCAGATATTGAGTATTGTTCTCGTGGGCTGTTCCTTTGGCGTCGGCACTCTTCTGGCCGATGGCCCGGCCACGCGCCCAGCGCCGGCGACTCAGCCTGCGGGCACCCAGCCTGCCGCGCCCGCCAAGGGTGCGGCGAATGTGCCGGCGAATGCGCCCGCGGCCCAGGGACCGGCGGCCGGGCCGGCCGCTGCCAAGCCGGCGGCGGTCGTTGTCAACGGGGTGGTCGCCAAGCGCGTGGGGATGGGTTTCAACGCCAAGGCCCAGCGCGATGCCCAGAAGCAGAGCATCAAGAACATGGCCGATGGGGGCTCGTTCAAAATGAGCGATATCGTCCGCTTCTCCATCGCCGATGGGCGCATCAAGGCCGAGTGGACTGGCAAATTCCCCTCCGGCCAGCCCAAGCGGATCAAGATCGAAGGGTCCGATGCGACCTGGATGGTCAGCCAGTTCAGCCAGGGGGTCAATTCGTTCTACACGATGGTTCGCTACGATTTCGACGCGGCCGATGATGAGCTCTGGATGACCAACTTCTCCTTCCAGCAGGCGCAGAATGTGCTGTCGATCTCGGCGCAGGGGGGGGATACCTGCGAGATCATGCGGATGTTTTACAGCCAGCAGCCCAACCATGTGATTGTGAACGTGACCGGCTGGGATCAGGGCCGGGCCAAGCAGATCGTGTCGGCCAACGCGCCGGACCTGACGCAGCTTCGGTCCGATCATCCGGATGAAGTCCGGAAATTCCTCGCGCCGGTGCTACGGAAGCTGACCGGCCAGCCTCTGCTGCGGCCGGGCGCTTCGGATATGTACCGCGTTTTCGCGCAAATCCCGGCCGATCCCAAGATCACCAGCCGGATCGAGGCGCTGCTTCCGGATCTGATCTCGCCGATGCCGACCGATCGCGAGCGGGCGGCCGCCACGCTTCATGCGCTGGGCATTCCCGGCGCGCTGGCGGCGCTGCGGTTCGATCCCGATCTGCTTCTGCCCGAGCAATTCAACCGCCTGAGCGATTTGATCGCCGCGCACAGCCGGATGCTCATCGATGACCCGGCCGCGCTGATGAAGGATGTGGAATTTCTGCTCGACTGCGCCGAGGACGATGACTTGACCATCCGCCAGACGGCCATCGCGGCGCTGGAAAAATTGCTGGGCAGGAAGACGGATATCGATCCGACCGCGCCGGCCGCCAAACGCACGGCCGCGATCGATGCCCTGCGCGTCAAACTCGCCAAGGAGCGCAAGGCCAATGCGCCCAAGGATGCCGCCGCCGCGCCCGCCAACGGCCAGAACGCCAATGGGCCCGTGGCGGTGCCGCTGCAGCAGATCGCGCCGGCGGGTGGTGGCGCGGCCGGGGGCGGGGCGGTTTTGCGGATTCGCTGATCGCGCCTACGATTCGGTTCATGCAAACGCCTTCGACCTCCGATCGTCCCCGGATCATCAGCCCCGACACTCTGCGCGGCTCGCCGGAAGAGCGGACGCCCCCCTCGCAATCGCTGACGGCGAAGTGGCCCGTGCTGCATTATGGATCGGTGCCCGAGGTCGACCCGCATTCACCCGATTGGAGCCTGCGCGTCTTCGGTCTGGTCGATCGCGTATACGAACTGACCTACGACGAGCTGAAGGCCATGCCGAAGGTGGATGTGGTGTGCGACATGCATTGCGTGACGCACTGGAGCCGGCTGAACAATGTCTTCACCGGCGTCCCGACCCGGCTGATCGTGGAAAAGGCCAAGCCGATGGCGAATGCCCGCTTCGTGATGTGCCACAGCGAACAGGGGTTCACCACCAACCTCCCGCTCGAGCAGTTCATCGCTGAAGACTGCATTTTAACCTGGGCTTGGGAAGGCCAGGACATCACCCCCGATCACGGCTGGCCCCTGCGCGGTCTGGTGCCGCGGCTCTATCTCTGGAAAAGCGCCAAATGGATTCGCGGGATCGAACTGCGAGCCACCGATGCCCCGGGATTCTGGGAGCAGAACGGCTACCACATGCACGGTGACCCCTGGCGGGAAGAGCGGTTTGGATGGTGATCTTCGGAGATTGAACCACGAAGGGCACGAATGGCGCGAAGAGAAAACAGTTGAAGAGTGAAAATGACTCCAAGTTTTATCCGCCCAAGCCCGCGCCTATTGCGCCGTTATCGCTGATACGCTCATTCCCTCAATGGTATCGCATTCGGTCCGGCCACGTGCTTCAGCTTCAACACCAGTTCCCCCGCGGGATTGAATTCAATCTGGCTCGTCGGCGGAAGCCTGTCCGGCGTCAATGGCATTTTTGAATAGTAACTCACGACAAACATTTCATATCCTTCCGCCGTTGCCTCGATGGAAACTCCGAAGTCCCTGTAAACCGCCCAGAACATCGGGTGACCGTAGAATTGCGTTGAAGCAGTCAACTGCGCCTGGCGCACATGGAACATCCCAGAGATGTCGCGGTCCACTTGGAGTGGTTCACCGCCAGGATGATGGGTCAGCTCAGGTGGGAAAGCACTCGAAGTGTTTTCAAAGGGCCACGCACTTACTGACATCTTGGCCACACCGATGTCCTGACGCGTTTCAAAATCGACAACTCGAATTCCGGGATTCGGCTCTGGCAGCGCCCGAACAAAATGCGTCGTGATCAAGCCGCACCCTTGCACGCACCACATCAGAATCAAGCAGCATGCCCGGAGAAGAGGTCCAATTTTCGGCGCGTTTAATAATCTGATCATGTGAGATTAAGCGAGAATCTCGCTCAAATCGTTCACTTCACCGATTTCCACCTGACTTTTTCTTCGTGGCCTTAGTATCCTTCGTGGTTATTTTCCGTCCAACTGATAACACCCCGCCTCCTCCCCATTCCTCACCAGCAACTTCCCATGCGCGATCACCGGATGATTCCACGTTTTCCCCTCGATCGCCTGAAAACTCGCGATTTCGCGGTACTCCTCCGGCCTGGCCTCCACCAGCGCGACCTCACCATGCTCCGAGAGGATCAACAGCACATCTTGATCGGGCAGTAGCAACACCTGCCCGTTGCCATACCCTTTGGATGACCGCCACTTCGATTTGCCCGTTTCCAGATCGATGCAGGTAAACGTGCTGCCGTCGAAGCCGTAGAGGTGGCCCTTGTGGATGACCACATCGTTGTAATACGGCTTGATCGAGCGCGAGGTCCAGATTTCTTTTGTGGTCCAATCGGGGCCGCTGCGGGTGATGTGAATCCGCCGCGTACCGATGCCGAAGGCAGCGCCGAAGAGCAGATCGGTATCGTTGATGATCGTCGGCTGGGTGACGCGATTGGCCGCCCCGCCGAGTTTGAATTCATGTTGCCAGAGAACCCGGCCAGTGACCGGTTCCAGCCCGACCGCCCCCGATTCGCTGACGTACACGATCTGCTCGACCCCATCGATCTTGGAAAGCTGCGGCGAGCAGTAACTCCACCCATCGCCGGAGGCCCACGCCGGCAGCCCGGTGGCCGCATTGTAGGCCATGATGCTCTTCCCTTTCGCGCCGGTGAGGACGGCCACATTCGCTCCCGCGATCAGCGGCGAGGACGAAAAGCCCCACGGCGGCAGCGCGGCCCCCGATTCCGCCTTCACATCGCGCGACCAGATCAATTTCCCGCTCTGCGCCTCCAGGCAATTGAGCCGCCCAGTCGCGCCCATCGCGTAGATTTTCCCCGCATCAAATGTCGGCGTGGCCCGCGGCCCCGGCCCGGCCATCGCTTCATTGAAGCGGACATTGTCGCCATGGGCCCAGACTTCATCGCCCGTGGCCAGCCGATAAGCCGCAACCACTTCCACCTCCCCGCGCTGTTCCTGCGTAATCGCCAGATCGCCGACCACACAGAACGAGGACCACCCCGGCCCGATCAGATGCTTCCAGAGCAGTTTGGGCGGATGCTTGGCCCAGTCCGTCTGGAGGGCAAACCCCGCCAGCCGCCCATCGCGCATCGGCCCGCGGTAGGCCGGCCAATCGCCCGATGCCAGCTCGAGCGCCGCGGTGGCGGTTGTCGGCGCTGTCATCGCCTTGTCCTTCAAGCTGGCGAGATAGCGCTCCTCGGCCGTCTGGCTCCAGCGCCAGGTGAGTGTGATGTGGATGCTGCCATCGACACCATCCATGCGGAAGAGGGTGAAGAAACCCCAAGCCATCGCGATGGCCGCGATCAGCCCAAGCCGCATGCGCCGCTGATCGAGCCGCGCCCCGATCAGGCTCCACGCCACCCACGCCGTCACCGCAACCGGCGCACCCAGAACCAGATAGACCATCTTCATGGTTGGATGGCTGAGCGGGATCGCGATCGCCAGAAATGCGATGAACGCGATCAATCCCGTCCAGCGCGTCTTCCAGGGCAGGCGGCTGAAACCGAGCCACCAGATGATCGTCGCCACCACGCCGAGCACCGGCCCCCAGACCATCGTCATAAAATGCAGGATCGTGCCCGTTGCCAACCAGGCGGGGATCTTGATCAGCGGCCACAGCGCCATAACGATCACCACACCCGGCCAGAGCCGCGGCGCGCGCCTGGCGGCGGGTGATTCGGAAGGGTAATCGAGGCCAAACGATGGAGCGGATGAAGTCATGGAGCGTTCCAGGATCGAGAAAATGGAATGAGTCAACCTGCTGTCGAGACGAATGATAGCACCGCACCGGGAACATTGTCTTTGCCCCGCGGATCGAACGGATCGAACAAGGAATGCCATTTTTTGCAAAAAAGTCTACGAAGCGCCGGGCGATGGGGTTAGAATGGCCGGCCATGCGATTCACCTCGCGGCTTCTCGGCGCCTTCCTCCCGCTTGCTGCGGGGGCGCTTAGCGCGTATCCGGCCGGGGCGCAGATTGCCGGCGGCAACCGCGAATCGTCCAAAACCCTGATTGCCAACTATCGCCAGCTCGATCCGATCCCGGCCGGCGGGTTGCTGAAGATCAAGCCCGTCGATGGCCTGCTCACCGCCGAATTAATCGCCAAGCTGCCCGAGAATGAATCCATCCGCGTCAGCGTCGAAGGCTCGAATGCCGTCTGGGCCATCCGCAACCGCAACGGCGCGGGCCTGCCCATGCTCACGATGACCCGCTACGATTTCGATGCCCCGGCCGATGCCAACTGGTCCATTTCCCTGTCGATTCGCAACAACTATTTCTCCATTTACGCCCAAACCGGCGACATCGCCAACGGCGCGCGCACGCGCCTGACGCAATCGGGCAAGACGCTTCGCCTGACCATCTCCGATGGCCAGCGCGGCATCCAGAATTCGATCCTGAACGCCCAGGCCGAAACCCTCCAGCAGCTTCAAAAGGAACACCCCGAGCCGGTGCGCAAGTACCTCGCCCCGGTGCTGCGCATCATCGCCGGCAGTTCCCTCCTCAAGCCGGGCCCGGCCGATGTCTATCGCATGTTCGGCTCCATCCCCGCCGACCCCGATGCCGCCAAGGCCCTGGATGAACTGATGCCGCTGCTGGATGGCGCGACCTTCACCGTTCGCGAGGAGGCCGCCCGCCGACTCGCCGCCATGGGCACGCCCGGCGTGCTGGCCGTGGTGCGCCGCTCCCGCGATGATCTGTCGGTTGAAGCCCGCAACCGCATCGATGCCTTTCTCGCCGGCCAGGCCAGCCTGGACCTCGACACCCTCGACAGCGCCCGCCGCGATCCCTACCTGCTGATGGATTGCCTCGACGATGAAGATGTAAGCGTCCGCGCCGCCGCCAAAGCCGCCCTGGAAGACCTCGCGGGCAAGCCGATCGAGTTCGATGTCCACCTCGAAGGGGCAGCCCGGGCTGAGGCGATCGAAAAGATCAGGCCCATCTCGGAAAAGCTGGCGCGGCCGACGACCCGGCCGGCGCTGCCGCCCAAAGCGCCGCCGCTGGAGTGACAGCGGAAGACGATGCGCATGTGGGTCAACAACGCTTGACCCCATCTCCGCGTTAATCCCTTACGCTCGCGCAGTGGAAGGTCAGCCCACAACAGGGCATGACCTTTCCCCTCGCCTAAACTCCCGCCACCACCGATACTTATGAATTCTCAAGTCCATCCCCGCTGCAAAGTCTCGCGATTGTTCTAACGAGCATCCGCGCCCATGGTCTGATGCTTCGATGAGTGGTGGCAACGAGCCGGCCACCCAGGAATGCCCGGTGGGCCGGTCGTTCCAGTGGGCTCGAAATCGTCTCCTCCAGGCCGCTGGCCGGAGGTTTCCAGGAGTCAGTCATGAGCGCCTTGAAGAACACCCCGGCCGGTGCCATCGGCCGCAATTTAATCGTAATCGCTACTATCACATTAACAATCGGCCTGATGAGCCGCTCCGCGATCGCGGTCAAAAGCGAAAACGGAATTTCGCTGCTCGACGGCGCAGGCCCCAGTGGCGGCGACGGGACCGGAGGCACAGGCGGCACCGGCACCACGGGCACCACGGG
>JBBRTW010000196.1:0-12395 GCA_038244055.1 Tepidisphaerales bacterium
AACTACTACCCGACCATGAAGATGGAGAAGGGTGCCAAGATCAAGGTCGTGGGCGCCAAGTTCGACTGGCTCAAGATCGTCCCGCCGGATGGGTCGTTCTGCTATGTCGCCAAGCTCTACGTCGATCGACATGGCGACGGTAAGATCGGCCGGGTCAATAAGGATTCGATCAACGTCCGCGCGGGTTCGAGCCTGTCAGCGCTGAAGATCGGCATCCTCTGCGAGCTGCGGCAGAATGAGGAAGTCGAAATCCTCGGCGATGAGCAGGAGTATTTTAAGATCAAGCCGCCGGCGACCGCCTATCTGTATGTGAACAAGAAGTTCGTCGACCCCGATCCCGAGGCCAAGCCGGAGGTTCAGGTCGCCAAGACCGACCCGGCCAAGGTGGAAATCCCCGCCGCCGACCCGACGAAGGTTGACCCGACCAAGCCCGATCCGACCAAGCCCACCGCCGGCACAACTGATCCAATCGCCGGCGCGAACAACACTGGCGGAGGCAACACGGCCGCGGGCAACACCGGTGCTGGCGAAACCCCCAAGACCGGCACGCCCGGCCTTGAAATCAAACCTGAAACCGGCGGCACGGCCACCGCGCCCCAGCCCAATACTGGAAACAATGGCGCAACGGGCGCTCCGATTACGGGCGGCAACACGCCCGACCCGACCAAGGCGCCCGACACTACGATTCCAGTCGATCCGACGAAACCCGATCCGACCAAGCCGGAAGTCGTCACGCCCAAGACAGGCACCGAAACCCCGGGCGATCCCACAAGGACCGACCCCGCCAAGATCGATGCCACACCCGCGCTCAGCCCCGAGGCGGCGTTCGATCAGGCCGAGTCCGATTTCCTGGCCGCCCGCGCTCTGCCCCTCGAGCAGCAGCCGATCGATTCGCTGATCAAGCAATTCGAGCCGCTGGCCAAGGGCGACAGGCTCCCCGAGTCGATGCGGCGTGTGGCCGAGTCACGGCTTTTGACCCTCAAAGCCCGCGCCAGCGCCCAGGCCGATCTCGGCAAGCTCCGCCAGGCCCAGGATTCGCTCAAGCAGAAGCAGATGGCCCTGGAGGCCGAGCAGGTCGAGTTGCAGAAGCGGATCAGCGAGAACACGGTCAAGGTGTACACGGCGGTCGGCACGCTCCAGCCTTCCAGCCTGCAGCAGGGACAGGGCATCCTGTATCGCATCACCGACCCCGCCAATGGCCGGACGGTTTCGTACCTCCGCAGCAACGACAAGAACATCCTGAACTACCTCGGGCAGTTCGTCGGCGTCAAAGGCAACCTCGTCGATGATGCCCGCCTGGGCGGCAAGGTGATCATGATGACCGAGATCACCGCCGTCGATCAGAGCAAGATGAACCAGAGCATCACCGCACAGATCATTCCGACGAGCCTGTTGCCGCGCGAATCGACTCATGCGGCGACGGACCCGCAGCAGTGATGGAGTCAGGGTATGGGGTATAGGGTGTAGGGTATAGGAAAACGCGACAGACGATTTTCTGATATCCGACACACTCGGCATTCGGCAGTAACCAAACCCGCCCGCGGCACCCATCGCCGCGGGCGGTTTTGTTATGCCACGAGCCTGCATTGCCTAACCCGAATAATTCAGATGAACCACGAAAAACACGAAGGGCACGAAGAAGACCGGAGAAGAGAGTAGAAATGTAATTTGCGCAACGTGCAATTCACCGGTTACCGACTTTTTGACTGTAAGTCCTTTGGCTCATTTCTCTTCGTGCATTTCGTGTTTTTCGTGGTGAATAATCTGGGCTAACCCTGTACCGATACCCTACACCCTACACCACCCTCCGACTATCTCTTATACGCCCACCCATTGCCCATCGAATAAATCGACATCATGTTGGCCTGGTGGGCGCTGTACATGACGTTGGACATCGCGGTGTAGCTCTCGTGCTGGCGCTGCACGTTGCGCATGACTTCCAGGTAGTTCTGCTGGCTGGCGATCTTCGCTTTGTTGTCCTGGCGCACCTTCGCAAAATACGTCGCGAGCTGCTTGACGGGGTCCATTCCCGCGAACTGGCCGACCATCGCCTTGCGCTGCTCAACGTTCAGGTCCGGCCAGCCCGCGCGGACGGCGGCCCAGAGCATCGGCATTTTGACCATTTGCTCGCGCGCGGCGGGGTCCATCTTGGACCAGTTGGCGGCCATCTTCTGGGCGAGTTGATCCTTCACCTCGATCGCCGGCGTCACCTCGCCCCCGCCATCGACCTGCGAAGCCATGAAGTACATCAGCTCGGAAACCGAATCGGTCACCTGGCGGGTCAGGGCCGGGTCGCCCGCGGCCAGCGGCTTGTGGCCGGCCTCATACACGCCGACGAGAAACTGATCGATGTCATCCTTGCTGGCGCGCCAGGTCTTGAGGGCCTGATCCTGCAAAGTCTGCCGCGCGAAATCGCGCTTGGTTTTTTCGAGCTGGTTGGCCTGCTCGCGGGTGGTCAGCAAATTGGCCAGCCCGTCGATCTCGCTGCGGTCGTTGGCCTTCCAGGCTTTGACCAGATGATCTTCGATCGTCTTTTTCTGATCCTGGGTCATGGGGACATCGAGAATCCATTCGAGAATTTCCTGGACGCGGTAGACATTCAGCAGTGTCAGCGGCGGCGTTCCCTCGGCCAGTTTGATCTGGTTGGCGAAGCGCACGCTCTCCAGAATCTTCGCCAGGATCTGCGAATGCTGCTGATATAGCGGCCCGGAGTTGGTGGCGACGAAAATCGGCTGCACCAGATCGCCGGCCTCGGCGTAGCAGAGGACGAAAAGCGTGGTCTTGCCCTCGCCATCCTGCACGGCGATGGGCTGGAGCACCGCTTCGGCGCCTTCCGCGCCACGGGTGGCGGCGATATCCGCCAGGGCGCGGAAGCCGGCCGTCGATTTCTTGATCAGCTCGATCCGGCGGGCGAGATGATCGCGCGCCGAGCCATTCTTCGGCTCGCCGGGAACGAAGCGAATCTCGATCCACTGGTCCTTGGGAAATTCCGGCGGGAAAATCGCGGTGACGCCATCGTCCTGATCCTTGCGCCGCCAGCCATCGGGCATCGTGAACAGAACATTATCCGCGCGGGCCTGGGTCATGGCCGACGGCGCGGCGGCGGTTTCGGCCGGCGGTGTAGCGAACTTGCCGGGGCCGTTTTGCTTGAACTCGAGGGGGTTGTCGGCGGCGGCCGCGGACGCACACGAGAGCGCGGTCAGGGTGAGCAGGATGAGTTTCCCGTTTCGCATCCCGGCCAATGTACCATCGGCGCACCGTCAGGAAATTGCCCTGATTGGGTCAATGGGGTGTCGGGCGCGGTTGTGGGCAATACCGACCTAACCTTGCCGGGCGTGGTGGTGGGCGGTGCAAACCCCGAACTATCCAATCGTGGTGGTGGGCTACACTTTTCGTTTCAATCGCCCGCGGGATCCGACGACGACGGGCCGCTCGTCGATTTCACCTTCGACCCCGCAGAGGGGTTTGCTACCGGTGGGCTCGGCCAGCAGTTCGGAAATTTTCGATTCGCGGAGTGCGGTTTCAACCAGGCCCAGCGCTTCATCCATGCGCTTATGCAGGGCGCAGAGGTGGTGGCCGTGGCTTTTGATCTCCAGGGGACAGGTGGTGATTCGGCGGATGGGATCGACCGCCTGCACGACGTCAAAAACGCTGATGAGCGTTGGCGAGCGCGCCAGCATGCTGCCGCCATGCAGGCCGCGCTGGGAGTGAATCATCTCGACCTTGGAGAGGCAGAGGATGACCTTGGCGAGGTAGGCCTCGGGGACCTTGGTGGCAGCGGCGATCTGGTGGATGGTCGCGGGTTGATCCTCGCGGCTGGCGAGGAACATGATTACCCGCAGGGCATATTCAGTGGTCAGGGAAAACATGAGCCTCCTGGCATCGAATCGACAACTATCGCACCGTGTCAGTTTAGCGGCCGTTTTTGATGAGTGGGAGAATAGAATGCCGGCGGCCGGGCGATTCACCGCCCGCTGGTGCGAATCCCGGAATTTGACTTGATTTGGGAGAAAATGCCCTGTTGTCGCATGGAATGGGTGTTTTTCTTTAACCGGGTGCCCGCACGAACCGATAATATCCCAGAGGACCAATGACTTCCATCAACCCATTCTCGGGTTTCCTGGCGCAGGGGACGCAGGTGGAGCGCGCCCAGGCGGGCGAGAAATCGCGCCAGGTGCGCCGCACGCAGGCTCTCTCCAAGAACGTCGCGGCGCGCGATGATGAACTCGAACATCAGGTGGAAAGCACGGAGGCGGTGGCGGGGGTGAAAGACGATCACTCGCAACAGCAGGGGAAGAAGAAGCAGAACAAGAGAGACGGGACGAAAGAGGATGAGGGGGAAGAGGATGCGCCGCGGTTGGATATCACGGCATAGGGAATGGTGCCATTCGCGTAAAGTGATGGAGGAAGACGCCGGCGGCGACGCTGACGTTGAGCGAGTCGGTGCCCAGGCGCATGGGGATGGTGACCTTTCTGTCACATTCGTTGATCCATTCGGCGGCCAGGCCTTCGGATTCATTGCCGAGGAGCAGGGCCATGCGCGGGGCCCGGGGCGCGGTGTCGATGATTTCCGCATCGGGACCGAGGACGGTGGCGATGAGCTCGACTTTGAATTCCGATTTGAGCCGGCGGAGGTCTTGCAGCAAATCAGCCGATTGAATGATATTCAACGAAAAGGCCGCCCCCATGGAGACGCGGACCGACTGGCGGTAGAAGGGGTCGCACGATTCCGGGCCGAGGATCATCCCATCGGCACCGAAGGCGGCCGAGACGCGAATCAGCGAGCCGAGGTTGTCGGTGTTGGCGATCTTGGGGCAGATGACCAGAGTCGTGGGAGATTGCGGATTGGGGATTGCGGATTGCGGATTGGAGATGCTCATCAAATCATCGATCGTCATTGGTCGGCCGCGCAGGCCGACGGCCATGACTCCCGAGTGAAATTTGAATCCGACGATCTGGTTGACGATCCACGGCGGCGCGATATAGAGCGGCAGGTCCCCCGCCGCCACCGCCGCCAGGTCCTCCGCCTTTCGCTCGATGCACAGGATGGATTCCACCGCATAACGGCTGGAAATCAGCCGCCGCACCACCTGCTCACCCTCGGCCATGAATTTATTTCCCTCGCGCGTCAGGTCGCGATCTTTAAGGCTGCGGTAGGCGGCGATGCGCGGGTCAGTGAGAAAATGAATGGGGATGACGGGCATTGCTGTGGTATAATGAAGCTAACCGAGGTTACTTAGATGACTCTCAAATTGCGCCCCGCAACGCGAAAATTGATCGAGCAGCGCGTTAAGTCCGGAAAGTATTCCACGCCCGATGATGTTGTCCTCGCCGCCATGGCAAGCCTGGCTCAACAGGAGCAGTTTGGCGACTTCCAACTCGGCGAACTCGACCAACTTCTGGCCGAAGGGGAAAAGAGCCTGCGAGAAAGGGGTCCCATTCCCGCCGAGGCTGTCTTTAAGGAACTTGAGCAGCGCAGCGCTCGCCGCAGGACCAAGACAGCATGAGAGTCATCAATTTTGCCGAGCGGGCCAAGCAGGACCTGCTCGATGGCCCGTGCATCCATATGTCATCGCCTATCGGCATACACAACGGAAGCTTCAAATCATCCGCATAATTCACGGCGCACGCAACTTTCGCAATTTATTTCGTTCAAAATAGCGAGATTATTCGCCCTCCTTCTCCACCGCCCGATAGCCAATATCCCTCCGATAATGCATCCCCTCAAATTGCACGTGCGCCAGCGCCTCATACGCACGCTTCTGCGCCTGGGCGATGGTATCGCCGAGGGCGGTTACCGCCAGGACCCGCCCGCCATCGGTGACGAGTTTGTCGCCGGACATCTTCGTGCCGGCCTGGAAGACTTTGACATCGCGCATGGCATCGGCGGCGGCGATTCCGGTGATTTCCCGGCCGGTGGGGTACTTGCCGGGGTAGCCCGCGCTGGTGGCGACAACCGCCAGGGCCGGCCGCGGGTCCCACTGCAGTGTGATCTTGTCGAGCGTGCCATCGGCCACCGCCAGCATCGCCTCCAGCAGATCGCTCTTGAGGCGCATCATCAGCGGCTGGGTTTCGGGATCGCCGAAGCGGCAATTGAATTCCAGCACGCGCGGGCCATTGGCGGTGAGCATCAGGCCGGCGTAGAGGATGCCTTTGAATTCGATCTCGTCGCGGATCAGCCCATCGACGACGGGCACGAGAATCTGCCGCTCGATTTCCTTGAGCAATTTCTCCGTTACGATCGGCGTGGGGGAATACGCGCCCATGCCACCGGTCATCGGCCCGGTATCGGCATCGTTGACCTGTTTGTGGTCCTGGGCGCTCTCCATGATGTAGATGTTCTTGCGATCGACGAAGGCGAGGATGGAGCATTCCGGGCCGGCGAGTTTTTCTTCGATGACCACCCGCGCGCCGGCCTCGCCGAACACTCTGTCTTTCATAATCTGCCGGATCGCCTCGACTGCTTCATCTGTCTTTTGGCATACGGTGACGCCCTTGCCCTTGGCCAGCCCGGCGGCTTTGACGACCACCGGGCCGTTGCGCATCTTCACATATTCCTCGGCCTGCGCCGCATCGGTGAACGATCGCGCCTCGGCCGTCGGCACGGCCTGCTGGCGCATGAGTTCCTTGGCGAACCATTTATCGCCTTCGAGCTGGGCGGCGGCTTTGGAGGGGCCGAAGACTTTGGCGCTGGTATTCTTCTGAAGCGAATCGGCCAGACCGGCGGCGAGGGGATCTTCCGGGCCGATGACGACCAGGCCGATGGCATTCTGGCGGACGAATTTCTCGATCCCGGTGAAATCCATCACGCCAAGGGCGACGTTCTCGCCCAATTCGGCGGTGCCGGGGTTGCCGGGTGCGATGTAAAGCGCGGTGACGCCGGGAGAATCAGCGAGTTTCCACGCCAGGGCGTGCTCGCGGCCGCCATTTCCGATCAGAAGCACTTTCATGGGCGCGAGTGTAAGGAAAAGTGGGGGGCGGGCAAGCATTCATCCGGTGTATCGCAGGGTGAGCGGGTTTACAGGATCACAGGGTCAGGAGCCGGCCACCAGAAAGCGTGCCCTGGCGATTCATGCTTCCCCGGCTCCTGACCCTTCCGGGTTCCCCTGCGTATCGGCCGAAAGGGATTGGAGCGAGCGTTCGAGGTTTTCGCGGGCTTTAGCTTCGTAGCGCTGGCGGAAATGTTCGGTGTGATAGATGGTGGGGCGGTTGAGGAAATTGCGGAGGATCGCGGCCCGGCCGGCGCGGAAGGCGGCATCGGGGACGTGGGCGTATTCGAGGCGGATGGCGCGTTCGTAGGCGTCGAAGGTTTCGGGGGATTGGCCGAGGATGGAGAGGTCGATATCGGCAAGATATTGGCCGTAGATTGTCGTGGGCGGCGCGGCGTGACGGGTATCAAGGATCAAAGCGCGGACGCGATCGATGAAGTCGGATGGGAAGTCCATTTCGCGCAGGTAACGGGCGGCGAGGTCGGCCGATTGCTCCTCATTATCGTGGCGGGTGGGATCGTAGATGGCATCGTGAAAGAAGATGGCGGCTTTGATGGGACGGGTATCGTCAAAGGGCGGCTGAACGGAATATGCTTCCTGGAGGCAGTGGCGAATGTGAGCGAGGCCGTGATAGTGGCGGCCGGGCTCGGTGTAGAGTTGCTCGAGCGCCTCCCAGACCCAGCGCGTGCCGGGGAATGTGCGGTCCCATAGGCAGTCGACGGCCAAGGCAAGGAACGACCTGCCATTAATTTCATTAATCGGCTGTCCCATGGCCACTCCCGGTAACAAATCGGCGATAGACGGCCGGTGGAACGTACTTGGCGAGGACCTGTTCCCAACCGGCCGGGCCGACCAGGCCTTTCACGAAACTGGAGCTGACTTCGACAAGCTCGCGCGGGGGGATCAGGAAGATCGTTTGAATGCGGGCATCGAGTTCGGAGTTGACATAGCGCATTCCTTTTTCGTAGCCGTAATCCTGCTCGTTACGGATGCCGCGGAGGATGAACTGCGCGCCGACCTGCTCGGCGTAATGGACGAGGAAGAGATTCTCGTAGGAGTCGACACGCACGTTCGCAAATCCTGCGGTGACTTCGCGCAGCATGTCGAGGCGCTCGGCCAGCGGGAAGCGATAGCGTTTATCGGGATTGATGCCGATGGCGACGATCAACTCATCGAAGAGGGCGCGGCCCTGGTCGATCACCCAGAGATGACCGAGTGTGAGAGGATCGAAACTTCCGGCGTAGACGGCGCGGCGCATCAGGTTTAGCTCGGTTTGGACTTAAGAAGCCATTTGCATGGTTTCCTTGTCAAGCATACCATCAACTATATGGCCACGCCTGCCACCATCATCAAAGAGCACCGTAAAGCCGCCAGTCAGCAGCGAAAAGAATTGGCCGATCCCAGGAAGGCCCGCGCTTTTCTTATACGAGCGGGAATTCTCTCCAAGAGCGGCAAACGTCTAACCAAGCGTTATCGCTAAATTCAAGTGTATCAGTGCTTCCCTCTTATGCGCTTGGATTTCACGGCTGCGATCGCGCCGTCGCCGACCGCATCTTTTCCGGCAAGAAACATTTGAATCGCAGCCAGAATGATTTTGACTGGCTGGGAGAGGGCATTTATTTCTGGGAGAACAGCCCATCGCGCGCCCTCCAATATGCCACGGAACTCCGCGATCATCCGCGCCGAAACGGCCCGAGGGTCAAGACTCCCGCCGTTGTTGGCGCGGTAATTGAACCCGGTTATTGCCTGAACTTGATGGACGCGGAATTTCTACAGCTAATGCGCGAGGCCTATGACGACCTCAACGCGTTGCACAACAAGCTCGGGGTTCCTCTTCCCGCCAATCAACAAGTCGGCCCTGATTTCCTGCTGCGGCCACTCGACTGCGCCGTCATCAATTTCATGCATCAGACGCGGTCGGACCGCAGGCTGCGGCCCTTCGATACAATCCGATCTGCATTCGCCGAGGGTGGCGAACTCTACCCCGGTAGCGGAGTCACCGCCAAGCACCACATCCAACTTTGCGTGCGCCGCCGGAGCTGCATAAAGGGATATTTCCGCCCGATGGATGAAGCAAGCCTGCCGAACGATTAATCCGATGGCACCGTTTGGCTAGAATCCATATTCCTTCCACCGCTTACTCACCAACTCCTTCGTCGCCTGATCCATCTCCAGCTCCCTCGGCCACACCCGCACCGTCCCCTCGTTCGCCATCTTGGCCGTCGCATCAAACCCGATCTTGCTCCCCGCCCCCGTGTCCGGCGCGGCGTGATCCAGAATATCGAGGGGGCCGTGAACGACTTCACTGTCCCTGGCCGGGTCGCAGTTGGAGAAGAGGTGGAAGAGGACATCCTGCTCATCGTGGACGTTCACGTGCTCATCGACGACGATGATGAACTTGGTCAGCGACATCTGCCCCGCGCCCCAGATGGCGTGCATGACTCTTCTGGCCTGGAAGGGGTACTCCTTGCGGATTTTGACGAAAGCGCAATTGTGGAAGACGCCGCTGATGGGGAGGCTGTAGTCGAGCAGGTCGGGGATGAGCATGCGCAATAGCGGCAGGAAGATGCGCTCGGTCGCTTTGCCGAGGAAGTAGTCTTCCATGGGGGGCTTGCCGACGATGGTGGTGGGGTAGATCGGGTCCTTGCGCATGGTGATGGCGGTGACGTGGAAGGCGGGATACCAGTCGGCCAGTGAATAGAAGCCGGTGTGGTCGCCGAAGGGGCCTTCCATGAGCTTCTGCTTCGGGTCGACGTACCCTTCGATGACGATCTCGGCGTTGGCGGGGACTTCGAGGTCGATGGTCTTGCACTTGACCAGCTCGATCCCCCGGCCATTCAAAAAGCCCGCGAACAGCAGCTCTTCAACGCCCGGCGGCAGCGGCGCGGTGGCGGCGTAGGGGAGGACCGATTCGCCGCCGAGGACGATGGCCAGCGGCATCTTCTCGCCGCGCTTCTGGTACATGCGGAAATGTCGCGCCCCATCGTGGTGCATGTGCCAGTGCATGGCGGCCAGGCGCGGGCCGTGGACCTGCACGCGGTACATGCCGATGTTGCGCGAGCCGTCGTTGGGATTTTTCGTGTGGATGCCGCCAAGCGTGATGTACCTGCCGGTGCCGGTCTGCACCTTGGCCGCATCGCCGGCCGCCGCCGAGTCGAAGACCTGCCCGCTGGCCAGATCCCCATCCAGCGGCCAGCACTGGATGATCGGGAGCATGGTCAGATCGGCCGCCTCGCCTTCGAAGACGATCTGCTGACAAATGCCGCTGCGGACGGATTTGGGCGGGAAGCCGGACATCTTGATCAGGTCCGGGAGCTTCTTCATCTTCTCGAAAAACGTGGTGGGGATCTCCGGCTTGACGAGCTGCTGCACGCGCCCGGCCAGTGCTTCGAGGTTTTCGGTCCCCAGGGCCTGGTTGATGCGCCAGTAGGAGCCGAAGGTGTTAATGGCCACGGGGATATCCGAGCCTTCGACATTCTCGAAGAGAAGGGCCTTGCCGCCGAGCTTGGCGGCCGGGTTGCGGTCCAACTCCGTATTCCCGTGGGGCGCGGGCGTCTTGGACATGCGATCGGCGATCTCGGCGATCTCCAGCGCGGGCGATACGCGGGTGAGGACGCGGGCGAGTTCTCCGCTGCGCTCCAGTTGCAAGATAAAATCGCTGAGGGTCGGCGTGGGCATGGGGGGAATGGTAGGGTTGGGGGAGGGGGAAAACAATTGGTGACAGCGAAGTGTGAAGCTCGCGGGGTCAGGTGGGTCATCCTCCGCTCGCTTCAATCGCGATTGCCGGGCATAATCCATCTCCTCCTTCGTTCGACTCTTACAGGAGCTCGCTCATGTCTGGAATACAAATCGCTCGAATCGGCCGCTCGTTTCTGATCGCGCTCGCGACGGCTGTCGCATGGATCGGCCTTTCCCCGGCCAGCGCCCGCGCTGAAGTCGGGGAATTCGAAACCAGCGCCGATATCGGAAAGGTCGAAGCCGCCGGATCGGCCGAGTTCGACAAGGCGAAGAATCAGTACGCGATCAAGGCCGCGGGCGAGAACATGTGGAAGACCTCGGACGCCTTCCACTTCGCGTATCGCAAGATCTCAGGCGATCTGACCTTCTCGGCCGACATTACCTTCATCGGCGAGGGGAAGAACGCCCACCGCAAGGCCGCGCTGATCATCCGCCAGAGCCTGGAGGCCGATGCGCCTTATGTGGATGTGGCGGTGCATGGTGAGGGGCTGACCGCGCTGCAGTACCGGAGCGAGAAAGGCGGGGCGACCAAGGGGATCGATGCCAAGATCAAAGCCCCGGCCACGGTGAAGCTGGAGCGGCGCGGCGATAACTACATCGTGTCGGTGGCGGCCCAAGGCGAGGCATTCCAGGCGGTGGGGGAGATCAAGGTGGCGCTGGCCGATCCGGTGTACGTGGGGCTGGCGGTCTGCGCCCACGATGCCAAGGCAGTGGAGACGGCGGTGTTCTCGAAGGTGAGTTTGAAGAAGGAGGATGCGGCGAAGGGGAAGTGAGCCGACCTACTGGGGCGAAGCATCAAGACAGTCGTCAGTAGTTAGTAGTTAGTAGACAGTAGTTAGTAGTCAGTAGTCAGTAGTTCGCAGGGTGGGCCGATGAGCCTCGGTCGGGCCGCGACCTCGATGAGAACATTCCGGCTCAGCGGCCCACCCTTCGGGCGGCCGGGGCTCGCATCATGACGGCTCCCGGTGGGCAGACGAGCCGGGAAGCCTTAATGGATGCGATGGTCTTTCACGCGGCTCATCTGGCTACCCTACGGACTCATGGCTCGTCGTGTCGAGGGGTGTCGAGGGGTGTCGAGGGGTGTCGAGGGGTGTCGAGGGGTGTCGAGCGGCAAAGGGTGCCCCCCCTCGCCCCCCCTGCAAATCTCCCGGGCGGCGGATATGATTCATCCATCATGGCCCGCGCAGAAGAAAACGGGACAGGATTCGATTTCACGATAAGCGTCCACTCTCGCGCCGCATCCTCTCTAACTATCCCGCCGCCGCTGCGCTGTAAAGGGGGGGGCGGCGGAAAGAAAAATGCGTGGACGGAGTACCGACGGGTGTGTTGCTCCCCTCCGACCGCGGCCCAGAGAAAGCCCAGCCCACCATCCCGCGGGGAACGAGTTGCGAGTTCCGGGTTGCGAGTTGCGAGCAGGATGGAGAGTGTTGCGGGGATCGGAAAAGGGGACGGGATTCGATTCGCCCCAATAAGCATGCGGAGGTGCGGGCCTCGTCCGCGGCCTGGGGCAATATGAAGCGGCGGGGTCGATCTTGCAATGCGACCATGCGAAGCAATGCGAACCCCGAGAACGGGTGCGCCAAATAATCCGGGCCACAGCTAATTCGAGTGACTTAGGGCGTTTGCCCAATATTTCTCCCACAGATTGCTCTGGTACAGCGCCTCCAG
>JBBRTW010000197.1:0-12380 GCA_038244055.1 Tepidisphaerales bacterium
GCTCGATCTCGGCCCCCTCGTGGGAGATGTGCCAGAGGTTGCGGTCCTGCGAATAAATCTTTTTCTTCGACACCGGGATCGGAATGCCGTGTTTCTGCGCGTAATCGATGGCGCTCTCGCGATCGCGCAGCTCGAATTTCGTATCCTTCCACGGCGCGATGATCTTGAGTTTCGGATCCAGCGCCATGTACGTCAGCTCAAACCGCACCTGATCGTTCCCTTTCCCCGTCGCCCCGTGCCCCACCGCATCGGCCCCGGTCTGATGGGCCACTTCAACCTGCTTGGCCGCGATCAGCGGGCGGGCGATGCTGGTGCCCAGCAGATAATCCTGCTCGTAAATCGCATGCGCCCGCAGCATCGGGAAGCAGTATTTCTCCGCGAATTCCTGGCGCAAATCGCCGACGACCACCTCATCGGCCCCGGATTTGTACGCCTTCTCCTCGATTCCCTTGAGCTCATCCCCCTGCCCGAGCTCGGCCGCGAACGCGACCAGCTTGACGCCCGGATAGCGCTCCTTGAGCCAGGGCAGGATGACGGACGTATCCAGGCCCCCGGAATAGGCGAGAACGATCTTTTTCGGCTGATAATCGGTCATGTACTTTTCTCCGTTGGTTGAAGGGGGAAAAGTATATCGATCGCGGTCGGGTTTGCTATGTCGGCGCAAGGTTCCGCAACACTGTAATGCCGCAATCCGAGCAGATCTTTGGCCCAGTATCCGTGCACCCACGCCGCCAGCACGGCCAGCAAAAGCAGGAATGAAATTGCCTCGGGCAATCGGCGGAGAATGCGGAGTATGCGCGTCATCGCGCCCGACATCATACATGCGGCTCAAGGCCTACGCCCCCACTCCGGGCAAATCTCCAGGCGCGGGCCGGGGGGGGGCCGGCATGGCGCGGGTCATAGCCGCTGTTCATCCTGATTCATCGCGTAATCGCAGTCTAATAAAAAGGGCGGCCGAAGGACTCGGCCGCCCGTCTCCAGGCGAGAAAGTTGGAAGTTGTCGCATTACCTCGGCCGACGCCTCTCCAAAGTTTCACGGCGACCACCGGCTGGCGGCTCGGGCATTGCTGGCCGGCCTGCCTTGACGCTCGTGCGATTATCCGTGCCGCGATATCACTCGCGTGGCGATTGGATTCGCCTGGCGATGGCACATGGGCCGCTCGATCGGGCGGGCATATTGGCTTGCCTGCCGCCGCTGCTCGCGGTTTTCGACCTCGCGGCTGACGCCTTTGACGCTGCTGGCCTCCCTCATGGGGCATGGCGTCTTATCGGGCATCGGCCTTCGCTTTCCGGACTCGCTTCAGCGCCGGACCTGCCCTGGATCGACACGGGGTCTTTCCGAAAGCAGGCCGCGTTTTCACCGTCGTCACCGGGCCGCCGATATTTCAACCGGCGGCCGACTCTCATGAGGTTTTTCTGCCCTGCGGCGTAACCTGGCCGCGCCGTGCGCTCCGGGGCTGCCGGCCTCCGGAGAATTCCGCTTCGGCGTTATCGAATGTCGCATCACCCACGATGCTGACGGCGTCCTTCGATTCGCCCTTGCGGTTTTTTCTGCCTTGCGCCGGGATCGCATGTGATCCTGTCATCGACGCCGCCCGCTTCGAGAATTCGCCGGCGCTTCGGGGCCAGACGAATAACCCGATCGGACTGATCGCGGCCTGGCCGGGTGGACTTGTCGAGCTCCCGGCGGCGCTCATGGGATTGATGGCCCTTCGCAGTGTTGATCCGATGCACGATTGCGGCGGTTGCTTTTGGCCGCGATCCCACATGCCGTTTCGCCAGTCTTCCACGCGCGACGTCGAACTGTCTTTTTAGTGTCGCGCTGGCCGCCAATATGGGTTCAAACGAGGCGTACCTGCGGATTTCCTGGCTCCGGCTTCTGGGATTATCTCCTGCATCAGCCGATCGCTTCGAATGATGGCCTGCCGTGGCTGCCGGCGCTGGGCCTGTCGATCGATGCGATCCATACTGCCCTGGGCTTTGCTTCCTCTCTCAGGTTTTTGGAACCGGTCATCCCCGGCTCGGCCACTGGATCGTCCGATTTTACGGGACGCCAATGCTCCGGCCAGGACCAGATGGCCGCTCGCCGCTATGCATGATGGAGGCTGGCCGTACGAGGCCGGCTCGACAATATCTCCATCCGCCGGCCGCCGTTCTCCGGTCCCGCTTCCGGGACCCATCCGCCCACGGGCTTTTCAGAATCGCGTTCCGACGGTGCTTAAGCAATTGCGCTCTCGTCGATTCTCGATTCCGTGCCCCGCGGCGTATTGGGGGAACGACGCCTATGCCCTCCGCCGGGGTCCCCGTGCGGAGCGCATTCCTGTCTGAGGTTTCTGCACACCTCGCGGCGATGGATCGAGTCTTGATTTTACCGTCGCAATGTTCGCGGCCGGTTTACTTGTGACAGACTCGCTGGCTACGGATGTGCCTGCCGAAATGAACCTCTTCCAACGAGGCATAGCATGCCATCGAGACGAGGACGAAAGCCAGTATAAAATGGCTATTTTTACGGTGTTTTTTGGTCGCAGGAAGTTAGGCGTGCCCGGTACGCGGCATGTAAAATGTATAACGTGAAAAGTTAAATGTGCAGAAGGGAGATGCGGAAATCAGGAAATGAGAAGGGATGCGGGGGCGAAGCACAGTTCGCATTGTCCCATTGTCCCTATTGTCCATTTGTCTCATTGTCTCATTGTCTCATTGTCTTCTCGATCGCCTCCGCCAGCCGCACATAATCTTCCTCGACATTGTACACCTGACACGAAACCCGCAGATGACACACCGGCCCGCGGTGCATGAAGGGGACTTCGATCTGGTGCTGGTGGTAGAGATCGGATTGGAGCTTTCGCGCGGAGTCTTCGGTGAGGTTGGCGAGTTTGCCGGGGAGTAATATCGTTGCCATGGAGCCGAGAAGCCGGCCATCGAGGGGTGTGCGCGGGGGGACATTCCAGCGCCCGCAGAGCAGCTCCTGGGCCCAGATGGCGCGGGCGTGGTTGGCGGCGCGGACCTTCTCCCAGCCCAGGCGCCCCATGAATTCCAGCGCGGCCGGGATGGTGAGCCAGGCGCTGGCGTCGCGCGTCCCCTGCCACTGGAATTCATCGGCCATCGTCTTGCCGTAATTATGGCTGATCACGCAGGGATGAATGCCGGCCTGACGATCGGCCCGCACCCAGATAAAGCCCGACCCGCGCGGGGCGCAGCACCATTTATGGAGATTGCCGGCGTAGTAAGTTGCGCCCGTGGCCGGGACATCCAGATCGAGCATGCCGGGGGCGTGGGCGCCATCGACCAGAACATCGATCCCGCGCGCGGCGCAGGCGGAGGTGATCGCCTTGATCGGGAAGACCAGCGCGGTGGGTGAGGTGACATGATCGACCACAAGCAGGCGGGTGCGGTCGGACAGGCCGGCCGTAATGATGGCGCTGATCGAGGAGGCATCTTCGAGAGGGAGAGGGATGTCGATTTCACGATAGGAAGCGCCAGCGCGCTCGGCCGCATCGCGCATGGCCATGCGGACGGCGTTGTAGACGTGGGTGGTGGTGAGCAGCTCATCGCCGGGCTTGAAATGCAGGGAGCGTAGGATGGCGTTGATCCCCTCGGTGGCATTGGTGACCAGCCCGAAATCGGCGGGCGCCATGTTGAGGAACTGGCCGATGGCGGCTTTGACCACCTCCAGCATCTCCGGCCAGCGCCGGGCGATCAGTTCAACCGGTTCCTCCTCCAACCGCCGCCGCCACTGGTTCTGAATCTCGAACACCTCGCGCGGGCAAGCGCCGAAGGAGCCATGGTTGAGAAAGGCGACGTCGGGGCGGAGGAGCCATTGGAAAAGCAGATTGGGGGGGAGGGGCATTTGGAGGCAATTTCAAATGGCAGGTGTTAAAAGTCAACAGCGATGTCAAATGGCAAATGTCAAAGGTCAAATGTGGCGCGGGGACCTGAGCAGTTGCAACGCAGGGAGCCATCCGCGCTACATCCCCGTCCCGATGGCGAGATGAGTAATGAACCAGATCACCGATGAGCAGGAGAAGAGCCAGAGGGCATTGAGCGCCAGGCCGGTCCAGGCGAGGGTGATGCGGCAATCTTTTTCCCAGAGGCCGATGATGGAGAGGGGCATTCCGACGAAGGCGACGGTGAAATAGGCGGCGGCGACGATGAAGTTCATCAAGCCGGGCACTTCGAGACTCGGGCCGATGAAGTTGAAGACGTAGATGAATATCGATGCAATCACGGGAATCCAGACGGCGTAGACACCGAGGCGGCCGTGGGGCTGGAGTTCGTGGTTCTCGCGGCTTCGTGTGGCGCGGTCGCGCGGGGGTTCGTAATCCAGCGGAGCTGGCATTGCCGTAAGCCTACGCCGACCACGGCGATTTCGCCACCGTACGCCGATAGATCCTCTCAACGAAAGTCAACTGACAACGGACCACTGACAATTGACAATGGGCAATTGACAATTGCCCCCTCCCACAAGACAACTCCCCGTCCCATGCAGACGAACCACGAACTGATTGTCGAGCCGATCGGCGTTGTCGCCGAGGCGCTGCCCAAGCCCATCGACTGGGCCGCGCTCTTCGGCAACGATCATCCGGTGGAGATGGAAATCGGCATGGGCAAGGGCACCTTCATCACCGAGGCCGCCAAGGCCCGGCCGGAGGTAAACTTTTTCGGGATCGAGTGGGCCAACTGGTTCTGGCGCTATGCGAGCGACCGTTTGCGGAGAAACCGCTGCCTGAACGCCCGCACCATCCGCAACGAAGCGGGATTTTTCGTCAAAGAGTTCGTCGCCGATGCTTCGCTGGCCGTGCTGCACATCTACTTCCCCGACCCCTGGCCCAAGAAGCGGCACAACAAGCGGCGGCTGATCCAGGAACCGTTCGTGCGCGAGATCGAACGCGTTCTGACACCCGATGGCCGCCTTCAGATCGTGACCGATCACCTGAATTACTTCGAGCAGATCGATGCGGTGGTCAAGGCATCGAAATTGAAAATCGTGGAGTACAACCGCCCCGGTGCCGCCGCCGAGGGGGAGTTCGTGGGGACGAATTTCGAGAGAAAGTATAAGCGGGAAGGCAGGCCGTTTTATGCGGTGGCGGCGGTGAAAGCGTAGGGTATAGGGTATAGGGTATAGGGTGTAGGGTGTAGGGTATAAGGTGTAGTGCGCGGCGTGATTGGGGGCGTTATCGCCGCGATCGTCACGGAGCGCGGTATCATCGAGCGCGATTTGCGGCTTATTGGTCCCGTAGCACGTTCAGAACTCCAAAACCTCAATGGAGCTTCCGGCAGCGCGGGCCAAATCATTCTCCGGCCGCGCCAATAACCCATCCGCCAGCGCCAGCGTGAACACATCCGCCGACCCCTTCCAGTTCAGCGGATGGGCGGCCGGCGGAATCGTCGACCGGTCCAACCGCACCGGCTGATAAAATTCGCGCGGGCCATTCGCGCCTAGGGGCCCGGCCAGTGTCGCGCTGGTCCACCGCTCCACCGGCGCTGGCGCTCCCGCCAATCTCTGCAAAACCCGCGACGCCAACCGCACCGCGCAGACAAACGTGCTCACCGGATTGCCGGGAAAACCGAAGACAGGCATGGTGCGAGTTGCGGGTTGCGAGTTGGGAGATGTCCGTTGTCCGTTGTCCGTTGTCCGTTGTTCGCTGTCCGTTGAGCTTGAAGGGCCGACTGATGCAATGGACAACGGACCACTGACCACGGACAACGAGCCTTCACACTTCTCGCTTCTCTCCCCCGAACCCTGAATCCTGAACCCTGAACCCCCCTCCTTCCCCGCCACACCAAACACAAACGGCTTGCCGGGCTTGATCCTCAATTTCGTGATCTTCAACTCCACCCCCATTTCCTTCAAAATTCCCGGGACGTAATCGTACGCCCCCATGCTCATGCCCCCCGTGATGAACAGCGCATCGCTCTTGAGCCCCTCGCGGATCGCGGCGCGGATTTCCTCGGGCTTGTCGGCCGCGATCCCATAATCCACGACGTGGCAACCCCACCGCATCAGCAGCGCCACCAGCATCGGACCATTCGCATTCCGCACCTGCGCGCCGGCGGGAGTCTGACTCGCGGGGACCAGTTCATCGCCTGTGGAGAGAATCGCCACCCTCGGCCGCGCATAACACAACATCTGCGCCGCCCCGATCGTCGCCGCCGCCGCGATCTGCGGGGCGTGCATGAGCGTGCCGCGCGCCAGCACCGGCTTACCGGCCGCGATATCCGCGCCGCGCCGGGAGATATACCGGCCAGGGTGATCCGCGCGGAGAATGCGAACGGTATCGCCGGCGCGGGTGGTCTCTTCGATCGGCACCACTCCATCCGCGCCGGGAGGGAGAGGCGCGCCCGTCATGATCGCATGCGTCTGCCCCGCCGCCAGCGCCTGCATCGGCGTAGCCCCCGCCGCAATTTCGCCCGCGAGTTCCAACTCCACCGGCGCACCCGCCACATCCGCCGTCCGCACCGCATACCCATCCATCAAACTCTTGTCGAAAGGCGGATAATCCCGGTCGGCCGATAAATCCTCCGCCAGCCGCAATCCGTTGGCCTCCAATAGCGAAGCCCGGATGATGCGCGGGGAAACCGGAGCGGCATCGAGAATGGCGATGGCCTGGGCGACGGTGAGGAGCGCGGAGACATCAGGTTCAGACATTCCCGGATTGTGAATCGTCCGATGATCATTGTCCACTCGCGCCGATCAGCCCAATTCAAGCACAGAGAACACCGAGGACACCAAGAACACATAGAAGAGAAAACGGACAAAGTCCTGATTGAAGAAACCAAACGAAATTCTTTTCTGAACAAATCAAAAAATGGAATTCCCTCTGTGCCCTCCGTGTTCTCCGTGTCCTCTGTGGTCGTCTTTGCTGAATCCCCATGAGATGCGCAATGCGCAAAATAATCACTCCGGCTCCATCACCGCCCGGAACCCAACCGTCGGCGATTTCTGATCCGGGGCCAGTTTGTCCCGCGCCGCCGAGCGCGTCCGCTCCGGCCGCGAGACGTAAGATCCGCCCCGCACCACCCGGTACTTCCCTTCGGCCGGCCCGATCGGATCGGTCACCGGATCGGCCGCGAAATCCCCGTACCAGTCCGCGCACCACTCGGCCGCGTTGCCGTGCATATCGTAGAGCATCCACCTGTTGGGCTTGTAAAGCTTGGGCGGGCGCGGCGTCTGCCAGTTGCTGTCGCCGATGCGGAAATTGCCCGGTCCCGGGCCGGGGAAATCGCCAAAGCTCCAAGCCGTCTTGCTCCCCGCCCGGCAGGCGAATTCCCACTCCGCCTCGCTCGGCAGGCGGATGATGCGCCGCTCGCGGTCGCTCAGTTTGCGGCAGAAGTCGTTGGCCTGTTCCCAGGTGATATTAGTGATCGGATGATCGTCCGTGATCGGATGTTCCGGCGCGTTGTTCGGGTCCTCCGGCAATTCCCCCATGACCGCCTTCCACTGCCCGCGCGTCACTTCGCTGTCCATGATGTAGAAGGGGAAGGTCAGCCGCACCGCGTGCTGCTGCTCGTCGGGGCCGCGGGTGCGATCGTCGGCCGGGCTGCCCATGATGAAGTTCCCCACCCGCAGAAAGATGAACTTGATCGGCGCCTTGTCCCCCTTGAACACGATCGGATCGGTATTGGCCGGGAAAGTCAGAAATCTCGGCCGCGTGATGACCACCGGCTTGGTGGCGGGCTCAACGTTGATCGGCTTGGTGGCGGGAACGACGACGACAGGGCGGGTGGCCGGATCATCGCGCCCGGTATGCGTGTTCATCGCGATCACCACCGGGCCCGTTGTCGGTCCAATGACCACCGGCCTGGTCGCGGGCGAGAAGGGGTCATCGTTGGTGGTCTTGGTGACAATCGGATGGGTCGTGGGGTTCACATCAAACGGATTTGTCGTTGCGACAACGACCACCGGCTTGGTCGCCGGCGTCACCACCACCGGATTGGTCGCCGGTGTCACATCAAATGGATTCGTGGTCGCGACAACAACAACAGGCTTGGTCGCCGGCGTCACCACCACGGGATTCGTCGCCGGTCGAACCACCGGGCCGGTCGTCGCAATGATCACGTGATTCGTCGCTGGATGAACAATCGATGGACCGGTGGTCGCCACAACCACCGGATTCGTCGCCGGATGAACCACAGGCCCCGTCGTGGCGACAACCACGGGATTCGTCGCCGGAGTGACAACGACCGGATTCGTCGCCGGATGAGTCGTTGCGATGACCACCGCCGGCCCGGTGGTCGGAACGGTTGTCGCCGCCATCGAAGCCGCCCGCACCGCAATGACTTCCCGCGCAAACGGCTGCGGAATGGTCCGAATCAGCTCCCCCGCCTCGCGATCCGAATAGGCCTTGGCGTAAACGGCCGCCTTGACCGGATCCGCCCGCAGATCGCCGCGGCCCTTGGTGTAGAGCCATTGCAGCAGCAGCGGCGCGGCCGATTTCGTCCCGCTCGCGCCCGCCGCCGTCACCGCCCGCTCCAGATCGGCGGCCGCGTTCGCGCCGCCGCCATCGCCGCTCGATTCCAGCGCCGTCACCGCCCGCAGCACCAGCGGCGCGGGATTGGCGCTCAGCCTCGTGCAGGCCTTGTCGATCAGATCGCGATACGCCATCCGCTGCGCCGCTGTCGCCTCCTCATCCAGCAGGAGATGGGTGGCCGGATCGAGCGCCCGCGCCGATTCGCCGAGTTCGATCGATTTGCGATAGTTCTGCAGCGCCAGCCCGCGATCCTTCGGGAAATAGCCCGGCAGCGTGCCTGATGAAAAGGCTCCTGCCAGTTCCACATAGGCCGCCCCATAATTGCCGGCGCAGGCCGATTGCAGCCATTTCACGCCCTCGGATTTTTCCGCGATCGAGCCCGAATGCAGCGTGCGGAAAAGCTCCACCATCGCATCGGGATACCCCGCCGATGCCGCCACGCGATTGTACTTGAGATGATCCGCGCGCTGAGGGCCGGCGGGATCGAGCGACTGCGCCAGCGCCGCCGCGGCATCGGCATCGCCCAGATCGACGGCGCGCTGGAAAAGATCGCGGGCGGCGGCCGGATCGCGCTCCACGCCCGCGCCCAGATAGTGCAGCGCGCCCAGCAGGTAAAGCGCATCCGGGTCCTTCTGATCGGCCAGTGTCTTGAGGGCGGCAAGATTCTCGCGGGCGGCCCGCGCCAGCGCGGGGTCGCTCTCCGGAGACTCACCAGTCGAGGCCAGGAAGAGCGCCTTGTGGAGCGCGGCAACGGGGCCGAGTTTCGATGCCTTGTCGAACCAGCCGGCCGGGCCGGTGGCATCATCCGGGGCTTCGAGGCGCACGCCATGCACGCGGAGCAGGCCGGCCATCAGCCCCGCCCGCGGATCGCCATCGCGATTGGGCGTGGCGGTGGCCAGTTCCTGGTAGAGCGCCAGGGAGCGGGGCAGATCGCGATAGCCGGAGGAGGCGCGGTAAAGATCGGCCGCGCGGAGCCGCGCTTCCAGAGCCTGCGCCTTGGTCTGATCCGATTTTTCAAGAATGACCACGGTCGCCAGCGCATCGGCTGGATTACTAATACTCGCCAGATAGCGATCCCACCTTCGCCGCAGCGTGGCCGCCACGCGCTGGGCCCGCGCCTGTGGCATCGTATCGAGAAGCGGATCCAGTTTTTCCGCGACCTTGCGCGTCACCCCGATCTCGCGCTCGAACTGCGCGGGCGTCGGGGCCACATCGGCATCGCCCAGGTTGAGAAACGCCACCGACAAAATCGCCGGATCGGTCGAGCGATCCAGAAGGCTCAGCAGCGGCTCGCGATCGTGCAGCGCCTGCGCCGATTCAATCTGCCGGATGCGCTCGCGCACCGCGGCGATGGCCCGGGTCGTATCGGCCGACAGATCGCGCGGAGCCAAGCGGAGCGTCCGTTGGTGGTCCGCCATGGCGGCGGCAGAGCCGATCGGCGGCGCATCCAATGCGTGGCCGGCATCGAGAAGCTTTTGAATCTGGGCCGCCGCGGCGATGAACGGCGCTTCATCGATGTGCGGCGTGACGACGACGGTGGTGGGACCCGTTGCCGGCACGACAACCACCGGGCCGGATGTGGCGATCGCCGGGCCAGTGGTTGCGACCACCGGGCCAGTAGTGGCCGTGACGACCGGACCCGTGGCCACGACGGAAGCGGTGGTCGCCAGGGCGATCCGCCCATGCGAGCCATCATCCACCGTCTGCGTGGATGAAGTCGAGTTCCCGTGGCTCGTCCACAGCCCCGGCAGCGCCAACACCGCCACCGCGATCAGCACCGCCATCGTCGCGATCGCCACCAGGGGCGAACGCTTGCGCTCCAGCGGAAATACCTCGCCCCCCTGCAGGAGCGTCATCGCATCTTCAATGCGCAGCGGCCCATCGGGATGATCCCGCGCCGTCAGACGCTGGCAGATATTGTCCCACTTTGTCGCGGCCGCCAGGGGCATGCGCGTGGCGCTGTCGGCGCAGTGAACCGCGTTCATCAAAAGGGGGCGCAGGAGCCGCCCCAGCGCCGCCAGATCCTCTTCTTCCGACCCGATCGCCGCCGCCCGCGCCGGCGCGGGGTCGGTCAGGCAGATTTTGCACTCGATCAGCGGGCCGGGCCCGAGGATCAGAATATTATTCGCTTCCAGATTCGAATGGGTGCGGCGGCATTTCTTGCGCAGAATCAGCAGGCCATCCAGTACCGCCTTCATGATTGCCGACAGCCCCGCATCATCCACCGGATGGGCCGGGTCCCCGACATTCCGCAGCGAGCGCTCGGCCTCGGGGACGATATACCAGGCGCTGTCATCGGTTCGCCCGGCCGCCACCGGCTTGATCCAGTTGGGAGCGCTCAGCTTCTGCAGAATCGCGGAGACGGCGACAAACTCCTTGATCGTCTTCTCGGCCGGGGTGTCGGGGCCGGGCAGACCGACGGGCTTACAAACCTTGGCCACCAGCGGCCCGGGGATTTTCGGATGCGTCACACGCAGCAAAGAAGTCTCGACGCCGGTATGCAGCGTCTGTGTGGCGGCAAATTCTCCGAAGGATTCCACGGTGGCGGCACCCATGTTAACAAATCGGCCAAATCGGCCAAAGAAGTACGAAAGGGATTCTGCGCAGCCCTTAGATTATACGGCTGCCGCGAGAATGGACACAAGGCGATTTGGAACAGTTGGATGCCCTTTTCAGGGTGAAAGGGTCGCGCGGACTGTGATTTAGTCCCGCAGGGACGACAAATAGTAGCCCAGTTCGTCAACACCGCGGTCTCCCCGCCATAGCCCGCCTCAGTCACTCCGTCTCCGCGGTGATCATTTTTTCCCCGCCAGTTCCGCCGCCGTCCCCAGATACGAAATCGGCCGCTGCCAGAGCGCCGGATCGCGATCGAAGCGGTAGAAGGCGCGGCTTGGATCGCGCTGGGCGAACCACGCGTAAATGCGCTGATTCTCCGCCTCGCCCAAATCGTGCGCCCGAATAATCCGCCCCTCTTCCGGCCGTGCCGTCGTCCAGTTATAGACCGGCTCGGTATGCTCGTAGGCCGCCGGGTGGAAGCGAAACAGCACCACCGCCGGCTTGCTCCCCACCGCATCTCCAATCTGCCGATCGAACAACCGCAGCATCGGAGCGAGCTCGCCCCACTCTTCTTCGGGCGGATCGGACTGCAGTTGGGGAAACGTGAACACCGTCACCACGAGGATGGCCGCCGCGATCACCACCCGAGCCGATTGCCCGAGATCGCCGGGCAGACTCGACGACATGGCATCCCACCCCAGAAGCACGATCAGAAACATCGCCGGTATCGCGGTCACCGGATAGATGGGAATGAAGAACGTGTATTTGCTGTAGAGCAGAAGGAAAAGCAGCAGAAAGACCGCCAGAATCCACCGCCCGCGCCGGGCCAACCCAAGCAGGCCCACCGGCAGGAGGATCAGCGCCAAGGCATGGGGCAGGTCGCTGCGCAACACCGGGACGAAACGGTCATTGACCAGTGTCTGCCTGAAACCTTTGGCGGCCTTTTCCTTGAAATACTTGACCGTGAAGGTCTGGAAAAACTTTTGCTTCTGCGCCAATTTCGATTGCGGCTTGAGATCGGGATTGAAAGCAACTGAACTCATCGTGTCGTAAGGATCATCGCGCTCGGCATCGAACGCCCACGGCAGTTTCGTGAAGCTGCCCGTGATCCCCTTGTTTTGAATCGCCTGGAGCGTGAGGAACGGCACCACACAGAGCAGACCGAAACCAACCGATTTAAGGGCGCGCCCCCGGCCAACTCCGCGAAGTTCCCACAGCACCGCGATACTGAGCGGCAGCGCCAGCGCCACCGCATCCACCGGCCGGGTGATCGCCGCCCACCCCACCGCGATGCTCATCACCCCCATCCACCCCAGCGCCTTGTTCTTCCGCCAGTGCAGGTAAGCCCAGAGCGCC
>JBBRTW010000198.1:0-12342 GCA_038244055.1 Tepidisphaerales bacterium
CACCCACCCCACCCGCTCCCCCAGGCCCCTCGCCGCCTCGCTGGCCGCGCGCCGGGCCGGCGAGCACCAAATTCCTTCCGACCTCTACTGGGGCAACGATGGCTTCTGCGTCGACATCGCCCTGCGCAGCCCCGCCGAGCCGGCCACGGTGACCATCGGCCTCCTCTGCGACGCCACCCGCTACGCCGCCGCCGAGGATCCCGTTGAGTGGGATGTCTTCCGCACCGCCATCCATGAGTCGCAAGGCTGGACCCTCCACCGCGTCTGGAGCCCGCACATTTTCCGCGATCCCGCCGCCGCGATTGAACTCATCAACCAGCAATCCCAGCCCGCCATCGACACCGGCAAACCCATCGTCTAGGATGCCCCCGCTCCAAATGACCGAGCGCAATTCCGCGCCTCTGGACAAGCCGGGACAGAGCGCCGGAGCGCAGCGACAGAGCGCCGTCCCGGATGGCATCGACTGCCGACAGCGCCAAATCGCGCGCGGTCATTCAGCGGTCAAGGCGATAGAAATGACCAACCCATCCACATCCATCGAGCAATCGTTCGTTCTCGCCCGCGAGCGCTACGCGCAGCTCGGCGTCGATGTCGATCGGGCCATGGCCCGCCTTTCATCGATTTCCATCTCATTGCAATGCTGGCAGGGAGATGATGTCGGCGGGTTCGAAAACAGCGGCACTGAACTCGGCGGCGGCCTGGCCGTCACCGGGAACTATCCCGGCAAAGCCCGCACGCCTGACCAGCTTCGTTCGGATGTCGATAAGGCGATGAGGCTCATCCCCGGCCGCCATCGCTTCAACCTCCATGCCTCCTACGCCGAGACCGCCGGGAAAAAAGTCGACCGCGATGCCCTCGAACCTTCCCACTTCCAGAACTGGATCGACTGGGCCAAATCCAAAGCCATCGGCCTCGATTTCAACCCCACCTTCTTCGCACATCCCAAAGCGGCCGATGGTTTCACCCTCTCCCATCGCGATGAATCGATCCGCAAATTCTGGGTTCAACATGGTCTCCAGTGCCGCGCCATCGGCGCTGCCATGGGCCAGGCCCTCGGCACGCCCTGCGTGACCAATGTCTGGATTCCCGATGGCTACAAAGATACCCCCGTCGATCGCAAAGCCCCGCGCCAGCGCCTGGCGCAATCCCTCGATGAAATCTTCGCCGCCCCCCTGAATGCCGCCCACAATCTCGATGCGGTCGAAGGCAAGCTCTTCGGCCTCGGCTCCGAAAGTTACGTCGTCGGCTCCCATGAGTTCTACCTCGGCTACGCCATCTCGCGCAAGAAACTCGTCTGCCTCGATGCCGGCCACTATCACCCCACCGAGTCGCTGGCCGACA
Source organism: Tepidisphaerales bacterium (assembly GCA_038244055.1). Classification (GTDB taxonomy): domain Bacteria; phylum Planctomycetota; class Phycisphaerae; order Tepidisphaerales; family Tepidisphaeraceae; genus DASPKW01. Next base: position 1,342 of record JBBRTW010000198.1, read on the forward strand.
AGATTTCTTCCGTGCTGGCCCATCTCGATCGCATCCTCCTTCACGTCAGCCGCGGCGTCCACTGGGATAGCGATCATGTGGTGACTTTGACCGATGAACTGCTCGCCATCGCCCAGGAGCTCGTCCGCGGCGATTTTCTCCCGCGCACCCACATCGGCCTCGACTTCTTCGATGCCAGCATCAATCGCGTCGCCGCCTGGGTCATCGGGACGCGCTGCATGATCAAGGCCCTTCTGATCGCCCTGCTCGAGCCGCTGGAGATGCTCCGCAATGTCGAATCTTCCGGCGATTACACCGCCCGCCTCGCCCTGCTGGAAGAATCCAAGACCCTCCCCTTCGCCGCCATCTGGGATTATTACTGTCTCAAGCAATCCGTCCCATCCGGGCTGGCGTGGCTCGATGAAATCCGCGCCTACGAGCGCAATGAACTCTCCAGGCGTTAGCCCAGATTATTGACCCCGAAAAACTTATTCACCACGAAAAAAAAGAAATGCACGAAGAGGAATGAACCAAAGGGCTTACAGTCAAAAAGTAGGTAAACGGTGAACGCACGTGGCGCGAATTACATTTCTACTCTTCTCCGGTCTTCTTCGTGCCCTTCGTGTTTTTTGTGGTTCATCTTAATTATTCGGGTTAGCAGGAGCCGGCCGTGAGCGCACTTCTCAACCTCTCCGGAATCGTCAAGTCCTTCGCGGGCGTGCAGGCGCTCAAGGGCGTCTCCTTCGATCTCCTGCCCGGCGAGGTGCATGCCCTGGTCGGCGAAAACGGCGCGGGCAAATCCACCCTCATCAAGATCGTCACCGGCGCGCTTCAACCCGATGCCGGCACTCTTTCCATCAACGGCCAGTTGATCCAGGATAACGACCCTACCCTCTCCAAATCGCTCGGGATCGCCGTCATCTACCAGCAGCCCGCCCTCTTCCACGATCTCACCGTCGCCGAGAATATCGCCCTCCGCCTCGAGCGCGGCGGGCTATGGCGTCTGATCAAATGGGCCGAGCGCCGCCGCCGCGCCCGCGAGCTTCTCGATCGCGTCGGCGCTTCCATCTCGGTCGATGCCCTCGTGCGCGAGCTCACCATGCCCCAGCAGCAGCTCGTCGAGATTGCTGGCGCGCTCGGCGGCGATGCCCGCATCCTCATCCTCGATGAGCCCACCGCCTCCCTCTCCGATCGCGAAGTCGAAAACCTCTTCCGCGTCATCCGCGAGCTGCGCCAGCAGGCGGTCGGCATGATCTACATCTCCCATCGCCTCGAGGAACTCCCCCAGATCGCCGACCGCATCACCATCCTCCGCGATGGAAACTTCATCACCACCCGCCCCATGGCCCAGGTCGATCGCGCCGAAACCATCCGCCTCATGGTCGGTCGGTCTCTCGATGCCGTCTATCCAGCCATCACCGTTCCCCCTGGTGATGTCATCCTGGAAGCCCGCAACCTCGGCCGCCGCGATGCCGGCGTGGAAAACATCAACCTCACCGTCCGCGCCGGCGAAATCCTCGGCCTCGCTGGCCTCGTCGGCGCGGGCCGCACCGAACTCGCCCGCATCCTCTTCGGCCTCACCCCCGCCGACACCGGCCAGATATTCCTCAAATCCCAGCCCGTCATCATCGACACTCCCAAAGCCGCCGTCGATCTCGGCATCGCCTACGTCCCCGAAGATCGCCGCCGCCATGGCGTCATTCTCGAAATGCCCGTTGCCTCCAACATGACTCTCGCCATCCTCGACCGTCTCACTCAACGCGGCCTGATCGATTTCCCCCGCGAGCGCGCAATCGCCGATTCCTTCATCCAGCGCCTCGGCGTCAAAACCCCATCCGCCGCCACTCCCGCCGGCGACCTCTCCGGCGGCAATCAACAAAAAGTCGCCCTCGCCCGCTGGCTCGCGGCCGAGCCTTCCATCATCATCCTCGATGAACCCACCCAGGGAGTCGATGTCGGCGCGAAGGCCGAGATTTACCACCTCATCGGCCAGCTCGCCCAGCGCGGCCTGGCCATTCTCATGATCTCTTCCGAGCTCCCGGAGATTCTCGGCATGTGCGACCGCATCGCCGTCATGCACGCCGGCCGAATCGTCGGCGAATTAACCCGCGCCGAGGCGACGCAGGAAAAAGTCCTCGAACTGGCGCTGGGCCATCCACCCGGCAGCGGGGTGGCCGCATGAGTCAACTTGGCGCTAACCCGATGAACGATCTGCCCGGGTCCGGCCCGCCCGCGCGCGGGCTCTGGTTTCGCTATGTGCGCGAGATTTCGGTGCTGGGCGCGTATGTGCTTCTGCTGTTGATCTTGCTGCTCTTCGCGCCGCGCTATTTCCAGGCGGAGTTCGTGGCCGGCTGGGTCACGGCCGCCCCCGTGCTCGTCCTGGCGGTGGGAATGACGCTGGTGATCCTCGCGCGGCACATCGATATCTCCATCGGCTCGCAATTCTCCATCTGCGGCATCGTCGCCGGCCTGCTTGCCAAATCCGCAATGCCCATGCCCGCCGTCGCCCTCTGCACGCTCGCCTGCGGCGCGGCCATGGGCGCGCTCAATGGCCTCTTCATCGCCTTCATGGGCCTGCCCTCGATCGTGGTGACGTTGGCGACCATGGTCATCTGGCGCGAAGCCCTTCGCTGGGCCCGCCAGGGAGACGCCGTGCGCGGCCTGCCCGATTCGTTCCAGTGGTTCGGCTATTCGCAGGCCGGTGGGCAGGTCATGGTGGTCGCCGCGGCCGTCGTCATCTTCGCAGTCTTCGCCTGGGCCATGCGCTTCCTCGCGGCCGGGCGGACGGTCTACGCCGTCGGCTCCGATCTCGAAGCCGCGCGCCTTTCGGGCATCCGGCCCAGGCGGGTGGTGTTTAATATTTTCACATTGATGGGCGCTCTGACCGGCTTGGCGGCCCTTCTTGGCTCTGTGCGCTTGCCTCAAGTCGACCCCAACGCCGGCGTCGGCAAGGAACTCCAGGTCATCGCCGCCGTCGTCGTCGGCGGTGTCGCGATCTCCGGCGGGCGCGGCACGCTTCTCGGCACGCTCATCGGCGTCGCCCTCCTCGGTGCCATCGGCTCGGCCCTGGTCTTTCTCAATGTTCACAATTCATGGGAACGCGCCATCCAGGGCGCGATCATCCTCCTCGCCGTCGCCTCCGATGGACTCTTCCGGAGGCGCTCATGAGTCGCGCTGTCGATCGTGCCGCGCCCCTCCGCCCCGATGCCCTGCACCGGCCGCGCTTTCACCCGCAGCAGATTGTGCTGGCCGCGCTGCTGGCGCTGGAGTTGGCGGTCTTCTCTTTGATCAGCAATAACTTCGTCAGTTGGGACAACTTCTTTGGCGTCCAGCGCCTTAATGTCGAGTTGGGCCTCCTCGCACTTGCATTGACGCCCGTTATCCTCACCGGCGGCATCGATCTCTCGGTTGGCTCGCTGATGGGGTTGTCGGCCGTCATCTTTGGAAAGTTCTGGCGCGATGCCGGTTTCCCGCCGTGGCTCGCCGCGATTGCCGCCATCGGATTCGGCGGATTGGCCGGCTGGTTTAACGCCCTGCTCATCACCCGCTTCCGCATCCCGCCCCTCATCGTCACCCTCGGCTCCTTCTCCCTCTTCCGCGGCCTCGCCGAAGGCCTCACCCGCGGCGTCGACAATTTCACCAATCTTCCCGCCTCAGTCCTCTTTCTTGGAAACGAAAATCTCGGTCCGGTTCCAGCCCAACTGCCGATCCTGATCCTCGCCGCCGTCGGATTCTGGCTCCTCGTGCATCGCTCGACCATCGGCCGCGCGCTCTCGGCCATCGGCTTCTCCCCCGATGGCGCACGCTATGCCGGCATTCCCGTCGAGCGGCGGATCACCCTCGTCTACGTTCTCTCCGGGCTCATGTCATCCCTCGCCGCGATCGTCTACGTCGCCCGCGTCGGGCAGGCCAAGGCCGATGCCGGCATGGGCTACGAACTGCTCGCGATCACCGCCGTCGTCCTCGGCGGCACTTCCATCTTCGGCGGGCGCGGCAGCATCCTCGGCACTTTGATGGGTTTATTCGCAATCGCAATATTGCAAAATGGATTGCGACTCGCATTCTTACGCCCGGAACTGGCGGGCATTTTAACGGGCGTTCTATTACTGGTGGCGATTGGTTTGGATTGGCGGCCCAGCCGCGCCAAAGTGGCGTCGGCGGCCGGCCTGGCTTCGGAGGAGTTCGAAATGAAGAATTCGCAACTGGCCGTGCTCTGCGCGGTGATCATCGTCGCGGCGCTCATCGTGGTCGGGGGAAATTTCATCCTCGTCAAATCCCTCGCCGGCCGCACCGGCGGCCCATTGGTCGCCGGCGGCGGCCCCGGCCCATCCACCGCGAAGAAGATCAAGATCGGCTTCATGCCCAAGAGCATCGGCAACGCCTATTTCATCGCCGCCAAAAAGGGCGCTGAAGATGCCGCCGAAGAGCTCGGCGTCGAACTCCACTGGGATGGCCCCACCGAGCCCGACCCGGCCAAGCAGAATGAAATCGTCGATACCTGGGTGACGGCCGGCATGGACGTCATCGCCGTCGCCTGCGAGAACCGCGACGGCATCTCCACCGCCCTCCGCAAGGCCCGCCAGAAAGGGATCAAAGTCCTCACCTACGATGCCGATTCCCAGCCCGAGGCCCGCGATTTCTTCGTCAATCAAGCCACCGCCGAGGGCATCGGCTTCGCCCTCATGGACACCGCCGCCAAATCCATGGGCGGCAAGGGCGAGTTCGCCATCATCACCGCCTCACTCACCGCCTCCAACATGAACGAGTGGCGCAAGAACATCGATCTCCGCCTCAAGTCCAAATACCCCGACATCACCCTCGTCGATGTCCGCCCCTGCGACGACAAACAGGATAAAGCCTTTACCGAGGCCAACACCATCCTCAACAAATACGCCAACGTGAAACTCATCATGGCCATCTGCTCCCCCGCCGTTCCCGGCGCGGCCGAGGCCGTCAAGCAGTCCGGCCGCAAGGATGTCCACGTCATCGGCCTGGGCCTCCCCAACGACAATAAAAAATACGTCCACGAAGGCATCACCGACGCCGTCATCCTCTGGAACACCATGGACCTCGGCTACCTCACCGTCCTCGCCGCCGATGCCCTCGCCAAGGGCACCCTCAAGCCCGGCGATACCTCCATGAACGGCGGCCGAATCGGCAAAATCGAAATCAAGGGCGACAACATCCTCCTCGGCACCCCCTTCCTCTTTGACAAGGACAATATCGATAAATTCGATTTCTGACGTTGTGGTCTCGTCCACGCATTTGTTATTTGTGGTGCGAACGTTCCGCCTGCCGTCTTGACCCTCCCCTCCCCCACCCCTAGTGCCGATTATGAGAAATTCTTGGAATTCTATACAACCAAATGCGTTAAGACGGTACTCTATATGAACGAGGATATAGCAGGCGGTACGAAGGTTCTCCGGCTCCGAGGCCTTCGCCGACGATGACCTGGGTGGACCACTGACAAGGTTCATTTATCGGTCCAGCGGCGGCGCATCACCCCGGGTTTTCTAATCTAACCTTCTTCCCGCCCGATATACCTACATCATGTGCCCCACGCGGTTTGCGGACGTTCCGCCGGGGCCTTTCAGGAGGAAACCGTCACCTTTATGTCCACAGACCCTCTGGCTCGCTGGGGCCTCCACCCTGTCACCCTCACCGACAGGCCCCTCATGGAGCCTTTCTTTCAGTCCCTGAAACTCCCCCTCTCGGACTATACGTTTTCCCAGCTCTTCACCTGGCGCAATTCCCTGCGCATCGCCTGGACGATCGTGGAGAACCATCTCTGCGTCTTCGCCAACGGCAGCGGCGACCTCACCCTTTTAATTCCGCCCATCGGCGATACCCATTCCGACCGCGCCCTCGCCGGCGCGTTCGAAATCATGGATGCCTACAACGCCGCCCACCACTGCCCCGAGCGCAGCCGCATCGAATACGTCAGCGAAGAACTCCTGAATCGCTTCGATGCCGCCAAGCTCACCGTCACCCCCCAGGGCAGCGACTATCTCTACGATGTCTCCCGCATGATCGACCTCGCCGGCGGCGACCTCGCCTCCAAGCGACAGGCCAGGAACCGCTTCATGCGCAACTACGCCTTCCGCTCCGAGCCCTACGACCGCGCCAAGCATTTCGAGCCCTGCCGCGACCTGCTCAACCTCTGGAAAGACCGCCAGGATGATGCCCACGCCGGCGAAACCTCCAGCGCCATCAAACGCACCAAGGAATCCCTCGCCACCCAGCTCACCCTCGAATGCGCCGATGAGCTCGGCCTCAAAGGCATGGTCGTCTACGTCCGCGATGAAACCGGCCAAGACCAGATCAAAGGCTTCACCTTCGGCGAACCCCTCGGCTCCGATCAAAGCTCCATCGTCGTCGAAAAAACCGACTTGGAGTGCAAAGGCCTCGCCCAATACATCTTCAGCCAGTTCTGCGCCACCGCCTGGTCCGCCTACCCCCTCGTCAACGCCGGCGACGACTGGGGCCTCGAATCCCTGGCCTGGACCAAGAACAGCTATCGGCCAGTCAAACTCCTGAAAAAATACGTCATGACCCCCGTCCGCGCAACCATGTCCCTCCCCGCGTCGAATCATTTGCCCTCGATCGAAAACGTGAAATATGAAGACGTGAAACATGAAGACATGAAACATGAAGAAGCCGCGCTGGCCGCTTCTTCAATCAGTCTTCAATCCGCAAGCCTCGTTCAGGGTCAGGAGCCGGCCACCAACAATGCCGATTCGCCGACGAGGGTTCCCCGGCTCCTGACCCTTTCTCGTGATTCAGCGGAGAGTTTCGCCAAAGCAGACCCAGACCTGACGATTCGCCCCGCCTCCCGCACCGATCTCTCCGGCGTTTGTGCCATCGAGCAATCCTGCTTCTCCCACTACAAGCTCAACCGCCGCCAGCTCAATTACCTGCAAGCCCGCCAGACCGCCGTCTTCCTCGTCGCCGAGGCCGAGGGCCGAATCGTCGGCGAAGGCATCGCCTTGGTTCGCCACCACAAATCCGGCATCTCCGGCCGAATCTACAGCCTCGCCGTCGACCCCGCCCGCCGCCGCGGCGGCGTCGGCGAAAAACTCCTGCGCGCCATGATCGAATCATTAGCCGACCAGGGCGCGCGCCGCATCTACCTCGAAGTCGAAGGTGAGAACATCAGCGCCGTCCGCCTCTACCAGCGCCTCGGCTTCGTCAACATCGGCGTGCTCCCCGATTACTACGGCCGGGGCCACAACGGCGTCCACATGATGTTCCAAACCGCCGTCCCCGTCGCGGCCTGAGCATTAACTCCCTCACTCGGGAGAGCCTTTACTCCCTCTCCTGTACTCGGGAGAGGGCGGGGGTGAGGGTCTTCGAGTCGCGAAAAAAGGCCTAGGCAGATTCGTTGATAGCTCAATGATTGCAATCAAATCATTGCAGTCTTCGCCCGCCTTTTCCCATTCTCCCCCTCCCGCCGTACAATACCCCCACCTCAATGCCAGACCCCACCACCGAAACCATCCTCCGCCTCGGCGCTCGCGGCAGTCTCCTCTCCCGAATGCAGTCCCAATGGGTTGCCGATGCCCTCGAAAAGCTCCACCCCGGCCTGAAAATCGAGCTCGTCCTCATCAAGACCACCGGCGATCAGGTGCAGGATCGCCCCCTGCATGAAGTCGGCGGCAAGGGCGTGTTCACCAAGGAACTCGAAATCGCCCTCCTGGAGAACAAGGTCGATTTCGCCGTCCACAGCTTCAAGGATGTCCCCGTGACCATGCCCCTGGTCGCCCAGGAAAATCTCGTGTTCGCCGCCGTTCCCAAGCGCGAGGACCCTCGCGATGTACTGGTCTCCAAGAAGGCCCGCACCATCGCCGGCCTCCCCCGCTGCGCCAAAGTCGGCACCGGCAGCCTGCGCCGCCGCTGCCAGATTCTCTCCCTCCGCCCGGACCTCGATGTCCAGCTCATTCGCGGCAATGTCGACACCCGCATCAAGAAGCTCCGCGCCGGCGAGTTCGATGCGGTTCTCCTCGCCATGGCCGGCCTGCGCCGCGCCGGCCTCTACGATGACACCGACATGAACGCCGTCCCCTCCGATGAACTGGTCCCCTGCGCCGGCCAGGCCGCCCTCGCGCTGCAATGCCGCAAGGATGATGCCTCCACCCGCGCCCTCCTGGCCGCCCTGAACGACCCCACCGATTTCGCCTGCGTCGATCTGGAGCGCAAAGTCGTCGCCGCCCTCCATGGCGATTGCCATTCCCCCATCGCCGCCTGGGCCACCATCACCGGCCCGCAAATCCACCTCACCGCCGCCGTCGGCCGCCGCACCGGCGAACCCCCCGTCCTCAAAGCCCAGGCCGTCGCCCCCATGGAAAAACCCGATGATGCCCTCGCCGCCGTAATCCGCGCCCTGGAAGATCAAGGCGTCCGCGCAGCGCTGGCCGGGTGAACAACGGAACAAGCCGGGATAGAGCGTCGGGAGCGACAGCGACCAAAGCGCCATCCCGGATGGCGTCGTTCGCAAGTGGGCCAACTGTCGCACGGCACGCACCCCTTCCTCATTTCGAATTTTCATCATTGCGCCTTCCGATTTGTTTCGCCATTCGAAATTCGTCATTCGAAATTCCTCCACCATCCATCCTCTTGCAAACTCCTTCCCGTCCTCCACAATCGCCCTCACCCATGCTCCACTATTTCAAATTCCGCCAGGACCTCTTCGCCCCCGTCCCCGCCAGCGATGCCTACCTCAAGCGCGGCGCGGGCAAGGGCTGGCCCGAAGAATGCCCCCCCATCCGCGCGGCCAACGGTTTTGGCTTCGACCTCCTCGCCAATTTCGACATCACCTTCACCCGCAAGCGCGATGGCTCGTGGAAGGTCGATCCCGATGTCGTCATCGCCTCCGATTTCGACTACGCCTCCACCGAGGAATCCGATGGCCAGCCCCTGACCCAGCAGTACGCCTGGTTCTGGGAAAGAGGCCAGAAACTTCCCCACGCCATCTCCGACAACGTCTGGAGCGAGATTAACAACCAGGTGAAGATTTCCACCTTCCTCTTCCTCAAGACCGACCCCAACGAGCTGATCCTCTTCACCGATATTCCCAACCTCTCCGATTCCCGCCCCTGGCGCACCATGAGCGGGCTGGTCGATGCGGATTGGTATCCCGCCTCTTATCCCTGGCACGCGGTGATCGAGCTCGATCGCCGCGAGAAAAAAGTCACCATTAAAAAAGGCGAACCGATCTGCCGGATCATCCCGGTCCGCCGCGATACCTATTTCGCGGCCGAGATGTCCCCCGAATCCTTCGACACCTTCTTCGAGCGCGGCCAGAAATGGCTGGCCACCCACGGCCGCTTCGAGCACGAGGCGGCCGATTCCCCGGCCCACGTCGACATCACCCGCACCTACGTCCGCCAGCAGGTGCGCTCGAAGTTCATCGTGATGACCTGAACGGTCCCGCGCGGGCTAACGCGAATAATTCAGATGAACCACGAAAAACACGAAGGGCACGAAGAGGACTGGAGAAGAGTAGAAATCTGGGTTAATGCGCCGGCAATGAAGGGTCACGGCGTCGTGTCTTTGAGCTGCTTGCGCTGCTTCTCGAGCTCTTTGGTCATCATATCGCGGACTTCGCTGTAGTCGGGGGCGAGGTAGAGGTTCTTGAGCTCGTTGGGATCTTTCTGGAGGTCGTACAGCTCCCATTCGTTGAGATCGGTGAAATAGATCAGCTTGTAGCGGTCCGTGCGAACGCCGTAGTGGGGGTGGACATGGTGGGGCTGGGGAAATTCGTAGTAAGGGTAGTAGATGCTCTTGCGCCAGTCTTCGGGGGTTTTGCCTTCGAGGATGGGGCGGAGGCTGCGGCCCTGAAGGTCTTCCGGGATTTTCGCGCCGGCGTAGTCCAGGAAAGTCGGGGCGAAGTCGACGTTGGTGACGAGCTCTTTGGCGACCGTGCCGGGCTTGATGTGGCCGGGGTAGCGGATCAGCAGCGGCACGCGCAGCGATTGCTCGTACATGAAGCGCTTGTCGAACCAGCCGTGATCGCCGAGGAAGAAACCGTTGTCGGAGGTGTAGATGACGATGGTGTTGTCGGCGAGGCCGGCCTTGTCGAGATAATCCAATGCGCGGCCGACATTGTCATCCAGGGCCGCGATGACCCGCAGGTAATCCTTGATGAAGCGCTGGTATTTCCATTCGGTGAGCTTGTCGCCGGTCAGGCCGGGCGGGGGATCGATCTTGACATCGGTCTTGGTGAGGGTCTTGGCGATGGTCATGTCCTGGTCTTTGGCGGCCGTGCCGCGATTCTCGTACTTGTCCCAGAACGTTTCGGGCAGGGGGATATCGGCATCCTCGTACATTTTGGAATGCTTCTCATCGGGGTTCCAGGCGCGGTGCGGCGCCTTGTGATGATAGAGAACGCAGAAGGGCTTGGATTTGTCGACCTTCTCGAGATAGTCCAGGACCTGATCGGTGATGATGTCCGTCACATAGCCCTTCACGATGCCGCGCTTGCCGTTGGTGACAAAGATCGGGTCGAAGTAACGACCCTGGTCAGGAAGGATCGACCAGAAATCAAAGCCGGTTGGGTCCGATCCCAGATGCCATTTTCCAAACATGGCCGTGGAATACCCGGCCTGCTGCAAAAGCTTGGGGAAGGTCTGCTGCGAGCCGTCAAATTTCGCGTTGGGCTTGTTGTCGGGGAAGCCGTTCATATGGGAATATTTGCCGGTCATCAGGCAGGCGCGCGAGGGGCCGCAGAGGGCGTTGGTGACAAAGGCGTTGTCGAAGCGGACGCCGCCGGCGGCGATGCGATCGAGGTTGGGGGTTCGGTTGATCTTCGAGCCGTAGGCCGAGAGGGCGTGGGCGGCGTGATCATCGGCCATGATGTAGAGAATATTGGGCCGGCGGGCGGGGGGGGGTTCCGGGGCGGTGAGGGGGAGCGCGGGGATCGCGGTGAGGATCGTGGAGAGCAAGAGCGCGGGGAGAAGGGGGGTCAGGGGGGGTTCGTTGTAGGTTCAGGGATTTGGTAACGCGGCGGGCGGGGGAAGGGGAGGG
>JBBRTW010000199.1:0-12217 GCA_038244055.1 Tepidisphaerales bacterium
CTCTGTCTCAAACCCCACCGTGACACGGGCGTCCCGCCCGTGCTGGCGACATGGAGTGGAAAAGGACGCAAATTCGCCGAAGTTTTTAGTTCAATGTTTCCAGCACGGCCGGGACGGCCGTGTCACGGGAAAGCATTGAGACAAAGCCGATCTCCACCCGTTATAGACCCATCGCCCCGCCGCGTTGCTATAAAATGGATATCCGCATCCAGAATGTGTGAAATCAGAGGGAATCGATATGGAAATGGTGCTTGAGGCACCTGGGGCAGTGGAAGACGTAGACGGTCGGGCCTTTGTCCTTATTGAGCGAATCGACCAGGCGGGTGGCCGCCCCGCCGGAGATTTTCATCTCGTGGACGACGTGGCCCATGATGTGGCCTTCGAGCTCGTAGTTTCTCGCGCGGATTTCGGCGATCCCGGCCGGGTAGAGAAACTGGGTCGCATCGCCGCAGCAGGCCGGCCAATGCTCGGTCTGCCAGGCGGCGAAGCCGGGCGTGCGCTGAGTGATCTCTTCAATGGCCGAGTCGGGTGTGCCATCGGCGAAGGCTTCGGTATCGACGAAGGTCGCATCGAATTTCTCGGCCGCCGACCCATCGGCGATGCACCACGGGCAGATCGATTCATCGAGCTCATCTTCCGCATACACCGGCCCCGCGTAGATGTACCCGCGCTTCTGGCCGCAGGAACGGCATTTCTTGTCGGAGGCGATGACACTGCCGCTGAGGATCGGATCGGGGTGGTAGCGAAACGTGGGCAGGCTCATCGTGGCTCCGTGGAGAATTTTGGGAGGTACGCGATGAGTAAATTAAAGGGCCGCCCGCGCAACCGCAAATTCATTGAGGTGCTTCAAGCCGACTGCGGGTTGCCCGATGCGGAGCAGGGCGCTGCGGATGGCGTCAATAGATATCGAAGCACATCCGCGGCCGAGTAGGAGCGCTTGCCGGGCTCCAGGAATCGCGCGACATGCGCGACATCATCGCCCGCCGTCATGATCGGCGGCTCGATGTCCCCATTGGCGTGAGTCTGCCCGAGGCCGGCCGTCGCCAGCAGGCCATTGCAGAGGCATTTGCGATCGGCCGTGTCGGCCGGGTTACCGCCCTTGCGAACATAGTCCGCCTCCGGCTCGGCCGGGCAGCGATATCCGATCGAACTATCCTCCCTGCGATAGGCCGCGCGGAGGCCGCCCAGATCGCAAAGCCGGCTGCGCGCTTCGTAAACCGAGGCCTCCGACAACGTCCCCTCCAGTTGCAGCACCTTGAATGGGAAACCGGTCGGCGAAGCCTTGGGATCGGTGAACACTTCGACCGCGCTGTCGCACGCCTTATCGATGGCGCGGCGCTTGAGTTCGGGATCCATGCCCGATTCATCGCAGAAGGCGAAGGCCGTTCCCACCTGGATTCCCACCGCGCCCGCCTGCAGCGCCTCGGCCAGTTTCTCAGGCTCAGCGAAGGACCCGGCCATCCAGAAAGGCAGGCCCAAGTCTTTGATCTTTTCCAGATCCGGATTATCGCGCGGTCCGTAAATCGGCTCACCGCGCTCGTTCATCTCGTAGGCCCCGCGCGGCGGCGCGTTATGACCACCGGCCGTCGCCAGCTCGACCACGAATCCATCCACCTTCCCGCTGGATTTGCGCGCCAGCGCTGTCGCCAGGGTCGCCGAAGAAACGATCGCCAGGAACAGTGGCCGCTTCAGCGCGGGCGGGTTTTCGCCCATGTACTCGCGCGGATCAAACCGGCTCACGGCATCTTCACCCTCCACCGCTCCCACCAGGTCGATCTTCAACTCCACCGCCTCGCCCCCGGCCAGCTTATCCAGTATTCCCGGAATCGCCCGCGGAACGCCCGCCCCCATCAGCACATAATCCACCCCCGCCAGCATCGCCCCATAAAGCGATGGCAGGGTTGGAAACTGAACCTTCTCCAGATTGTTGACCCCAACCAGCCCGGAGTGCCCTTCCTTGGCCAGGAACACCTCAACGAAATTGGCCGCAACGGTCAGTTCTTCGAGGTCCTTGGGCAGTTGAACCCCGAGCACCTGCGACAGCTTGAAGGGCTGATCGGCCGGTTTGCCGCCGGGAATGTAATAGGTATCGAGCAGGCGTTTGGTAATGCGCTCGACCGGAAAATGGGCCAGCGCCCGCCGCATGTGCCCATCGAGATCGCCGAGTTGCAGACGCCGAAGGAGAATCACCGACAAGGCGGTGCCCGACACGACCCCGAGATGGCCCATCTTCGAAACCGCGCGCGCCAATCGCCAGTTGGAAATGTCGATGCCCATGCCGCCTTGAATGATGCGGGGATGAGTCATCAGGCGGGATATCCTGTTTAAGTGAAGCGGGCAATGGCAACACGACTGCCGTGAGCCGATTTGCCGAGTCTACCACATTTCGGCCCGCGAGCCATCCTGAGTTTCCCTAGCCCGCCGCCGCAATCGCCCCTTCCAAGGGTGAATACCCCGGTTATTCGCCGGATATCCAACACGTCCCGTTGTGGACCGCGCGGATGCGAGCCAAGAATTTCAAAAAGTCTCCAAGTGCCCTCGATGGGAATCGAACCCATACGACCGTTAGGTCAACGGATTTTAAGTCCGTAGCGTCTGCCGTTCCGCCACGAGGGCTTTCTGCGATGGGATGGATGATATCGCGGCGACCGGTGCGGGAAAAGGCGGCGGGAGCAATGCGGCCGATGGGCTTGCTTCTTCTCGCTTCTCACTTCCCGCTTCTCACTTCCCGCTTCTCACTTCCCGCTTCCACTACACCTGGCCCATTTGACATTTGACATTGCTCCGCTGAATTAGCCGAAAGGGTCAGGGGTCAGGAGGTCACGAGCCGGGGAACGATTATCAGCGTATGAGGCATTCCTGGTGGCCGGCTCCTGACCCTGAGGTGTGTTGACCCTGACGTGTGAATTTCACCAGAGCAATTTGACATTTAACTTTTGCCATCTTACCTCCCTCTGCGTGCCCGCCGCCCCACTGTCCTCTTCCACCAAACCTCAGTACGCCCTCTCCTATGCCGTCCTCGGGTCGGTCGTGCCGTTCATCTCCATCTTCCTGGCCGACCGGGGGCTGTCTAAAACCGAGATCGGGTATGTCATTGGGCTGTCGTCGCTGGGGATTGTCCTCACGCCGATCATCGTGACGCTGCTGGCCGATACGGCGTTCGCGGGGCGGCTTTTGATGGCATTTTTGTTCGCGCTGGCGGGGCTGTTCGCGGCGATGCTGATCCCCTGGAAGGGTTTCTGGCCGGTGCTGATCATCTACTCGCTGCACTCTTTCTCGCTGCAGGCGATCTTCCCGCTACAGGATGGGATCCATTTCGCGGCGCAGTCGGTTCGCAAATCTCGTGGGCTTTCGGAAGTGCCGTATCAGGCGGCGCGGATGTGGGGGTCGGTGGGCTACATCGTCCCCATGCTGCTTCTCTGGTTCATCCTGCACCAGGGCGGGCCGATGACCGCCACGCTTTATGTGGCGGCCGGGTGCTCCATCGCCGGGACGCTCTACGCGCTCTTCCTGCTCCCGCGCACGCCGCCGCCCAGCCGCGCGGAATCGCACAGCCGCCTGCCCACCGCCGCGGCGGCGCGGGCGATCTGCGAGCCGCATGTGCTGATTTTCTGCATCGCGATGTTCCTGGTCCACTTCGCGGCGGCCGCTTATTACTATGGATATCCGCTGCATCTGGTCGATCGATCGGGCCTGAAGAAGGAGTGGGTCGGCCCGGTGACGGCCATCGGCACCACGCTCGAACTCGCTTACATCCTGGGCTTCGGCTGGCTGTGCAAACGCTTCACGCTGCGCCGGCTGATGTACGCCGGCACGTTCATCACGGCCGTGCGGCTTTTTATCCTCGCGCAGTACCCCGGCCTCTGGATCGCCATGGCCAGCCAGGGCATCCACGGGCTGACGGTGATCGTCATCCACATCGCCCCGCCAATCTTCTTGAACAACCATGCCACCGACCGCTACCGAAATTCCATCCAGGGCCTGTACACGATGGCCTTCGCGGGAGCGGGGCGGGTGCTGGGATCGTTCCTGACCGGGTATCTGGCCGAGAAAAGTCTGGCGCTGGCGTTTAATGTGTCGGGAGTGATCTGCCTGGTGGGGACGGGGATGTTTTTCTTTGCGTTTCGGGAGAAGCATGCCGCCCCATCCAAAGACCCGCATGCCCAAACTCCGAATCCCCAACCGGCGGGCGATCCGATCCTCTAATGCGATGGCGCTCATCGACTGTATCTTCGCCCATCAACATCGATATAATAGACGGCGCACGGCGGCAAGATTCGCCGCTCTGAATTCACAATCCCATGCTCCCGTCTCCCAATCTTATCTCTCTCCAATACGCCCCCGCCCCCCGCGGCCTCCGCGCCATCCATTGGAAACGCTGGGCCATCCTCCTCGCCATCGCCGCCTCCCTGAGTTTCGCCGCCGCCCGCATTGTCCCCCGCGCCTGCGACTATTTTCGCGCGGTCGCCAGCGAGCGCGCTGCCTTGCGGGCGTGCATGGAGTATACGCGTTCACCCGGGCAGTTGGTTTTCGATGAATCGGTTCACCGCCGAAGCGTTGCTCTGTATTATTCCGGCAAGGCATCCGGGCACGATTCGCCAGCCTACCGATCATCCCGCGAAAATCCGTATTCAACCAAACCGGAGCCAGGCGAAAGCTGGGACCTGCTCTCGATGCCAAATGCGTGGCGGGAGAAGCTCGATGCACAGTTCCAACAGCATCGGGTACTCAACTCCAACGCCGTCCGCTGCGGCCATGGTTTAAACGTCCATACCCCCTGGGTCGACCATGACACCGGCCACACCGAAGATGAGCGATGCTCTGTCCTCCTGTTTATGCACGAGCGTCAATCGCCCTCTGGGTTAAATCGACTCACCATGGTTACCTTCGACGCGCCGGCATTCCTCTGTGACCAGCCGCGTCCGTTTCGCGTTTTCGCCAACGCCGAAGGCCTCGGTTCATGGGTGGCCTGCGCCAACTTCGCCCCGCCCCCCGACCAGCCCGTCCGCCTCTATGCCGGCCAGCCTGACCCCATCGACCCCGCCCGCTTCACAATCCCCGTCAAAATCGGCGACGCCGATTCGCTCATCGAAGGCCGCCTGTGCGATGATGAAACCATCACCCTTACCTGGCGAGAAAAGGCATAGAGAGATGATGGAGATAACTACTCAAGTTTTTCGTTTTTCCTTACTTCCACCATCGCGCACCGATCCTCCACGAACCAAATCCCCGCCTCCTTTGCCACCGCGCGCGCTTCGGCGCTGATGATTCCGGATTGCAGCCAGATTCCCGTAGCGCCGGCCGCCACGGCTTGCCTTGCAACGTCCGCGCAGAACTCCGGGCGGCGAAACACCAGCACCATCTCCAGTGGCCCCGGCGCCTCCGCCAGCGTCCGATAACTCAGGCGCCCCAGCACGCTCGGATGCATTGGATTCACGGGCGTCACTTCATACCCATGCTCCATCAGATAGGCCACCACATAATTCCCGGCCCTGGATTCATCGTTGCTCGCGCCGACAACGGCGATCCGGCGCATCGCCAGCATTGCGGGGATGGCCTGATCTTCCGATGCTTCCAGCGGGCCGGGCAATGGGCAGGATGGGTTGGGCATATGGAATAGTAGGCGGTAGGCGGTAAGCAGTAGGCGGTAGGCAGAAAGGACGACGATCGTATCATTTCATCCTTCATCCTTCATCCTTCATCCTTCAGACCCCTACCCTCTACCCCCTCCCCCGGCTATGATCCTTTTGGGACTTCTGTCGTATAACCGAGACCGGCCTCCCAGCCGATAAGAACTACAGCACGAACAAGATAAGGCAAACCGGTCATGTCCCTCTGCCTTCCGCCTACTGCCTTCTGCCTACTACTCCAATGGCCAAGCGCGACTTTTACGAAATCCTCGGCGTGTCCAAAAACGCCAGCGCCGATGAAATCAAAAAGGCGCATCGCAAGCTCGTCCGCCAGTTTCATCCGGATGTGAATAAGAACAATCCGCAGGCCGAGGCGAAGTTCAAAGAGGCCCAGGAAGCGTACGACGTTCTTTCGGACGAGAAGAAAAAGGCCAACTACGACCAGTTTGGACACGCCGAATCCCCGCAAGGCTTCGGCGGCGCGCCGGGTGGCGTGGATCCCTTCGAATTTCTCCGCCGCCAGCAGGCGGCCGGCGGGGGGCGCGGCTCGCGCGGGCCGGCCGGGCAGCGCAACTGGCGGCCAGCGCCCAATGTCTCGGTGGAGGATTTCGAGACCGGCGGGGCGGATGGGCAGTTCGCCGACATCTTCGATCAGTTCTTCGGCAAGGGCGGCGCGGCCGCCCCCGGCGCATCGGGCGCGCGCTCGCGTCGAACCCACACACCGCGCGGAGAAGACATCGAATACCCCGTCACGCTCACCTTCGCGCAGGCCGCGCGGGGGATGACCCTGCCGCTGCAAATTTCCCGCGATGGGAAGATCGAAACCATCGAAGTGAAAATTCCGGCCGGCGTCAAAGACGGCTCGCGCATCCGCCTCAAAGGCCAGGGCCAGCAGGTCAACGGCGAGCCGGGCGATCTCTTCATCGTCACGCGCGTGCTGGCGCATCCGTATTTCCGGCGCGAGGGGGTGGCGCTGGATATCTATCTCGATCTGCCGGTTTCCATGTACGAAGCGATGCTGGGAACGAAGGTGGAAGTGCCGACGCTGGATGGCCAGGTGACGATCTCCGTGCCGGCCGGCACGAGCAGCGGGGCGAAACTGCGGATCAAGGAGCGCGGAATTCACAGGGGCGCGGAAAAGGGCGACCAGTATTGCGTGATTAAAGTATTGGTGCCCAAGCATCTGGACGCGGAATCGAAGGAGCACCTGGCGAAGATTCAGGAGAAGCATTCGATTGAGGCGCGCAGGGATGTGAATTGGTAAAGACCGCCAATTAAGGCCCTTCCGCTCTAGCTGCAAAGAATCTTGCTTCGAACGTCGAGGCCACACGCCTATTCCGGATGATTGGCCCGGTAGAGTCGCACCGGATTGGGAATCCCCTTGAGCTCCTTCGACCCCAATTCCTCATGCGGAATGTCGGGCATGTTGATGGCATGGAACGTCGATTCGGTGAAATAGACTTCACCGGGCTCGGTCACCGCCTGCACCCGCGCCGCCATATTCACGGCCGTTCCGAAAACATCTCCGCCCAGTAAAACCACCTCGCCCGTGCAGACCGCCACGCGATAATCCAGCCGCGCATTCGGCTGGGCAGCCTCATTGTGCTTGAGCGCGCCGGCCTGGATTTCCAGCCCCGCCTTGACCGCATCGGTGGCCGATTCGAAGGTCACCAGATATGCATCGCCGATGGTCTTGATCACGGTGCCGCGATTGTTCATCACTGCCGGCTCGACGATCGTCTGATTGACCTTCAACATCGCCAGCAGATCGGCCCGCGAGTTGGCCGAGGTTTTGGCGGTGTAATCCTGCAGATCGGTGAAAAGAATCGTCAACGTGCGCGACCGCTGCGGATCGAGCGCCGGCCCGTTCGAACCAGCCAGCCCTGAGAGCGCCGATGGTGGCGTCGCCCCGTTGCCCGTCGATGCGGCCGCTGCCGCTGCCGCCGGCGCGGCATATCCCGCTGATCCCCCGGCCGATGATCCCGCTGCCGCATCGCCCGGCGCGCTCTTTCTTCGCTTGCGCCGCTTGCGATGCCGCGCCCAGATCCAATTCGTCCCGTAGGTATACAGCCCCAGCCCAAATGGAATCGACAACCAGTAAATGCTCCAACCGGGCCCGTAGGAATCCTGCGCCGTCCCGCGCATCTGCGTAAAGGGAAATCCCTCGGCCGCGTACGCCGGCGAGCCGCGCTGGTTCGCAGCGATCGCCTCGAGGCGGCCCGTCGCATAAACCGGGCCGGTGACCACGCCCGCCCTGGCCGAGGTCGTAATCAAATCCGCCAGCGCATCGGCCTCCTGCCGCACCACCGGCGAGGGCAGATCGATCCCATTGCAGAGCATCCATCCATAGATATTCTGCCCCGTCACCGGGGCGGTGCCGCTCATTGGCGTGGGCGGATCGGTGGCCGGGTTTTCGAAATGCCACGCCAGCGTCGCGGGATCGACGTGAAACTGCGTCGGCTTGGCCGGCCGCGGCACGGGAGAATCGGCCGGCTCGAAATCGAGTGTGAGCGTGAACTCCGACAGCCCCGCAGATGGGCCATTGCCCGACCAGTTGACGATCGGCGCATGCCGCCAGCCTTTGAAAAGCGCTTCGCGATGTTCGGTCACGGTCATCGCGCGATAGCCGCCGGAACTCGGGGTCAATGTCACCGAATGCGTCGATTTGCCTTCGTAGGGCCAGAGGTATGCATCGACCAGCCCATATTCCAGTTTCCGCCCGGCCGCGCTGACCGGGTTGGAGGGGTAGGAGCGGGCCCCGATGAAGCCATAGAGAGCCCCATACAGAAGAGTCCAGACCGTCAATTCTAGGCCCAGCACCATGGCGGTGCGGGATGGCTTGAGCGAACCAGCGCCCGATCCGCCGCCCTGGTTGATCCCCACATCGCGCAGATCGGACCCGCATTCCGGGCAGATGAACGTCGGCAGGCCAGTGACGTTATAGCCGCACTTCCCGCAAGTCCCCGCTCCCTGCGCCCGCCGGCGCTTGATGAACCACATCAGCCCCGCCAGGGCCAGCAACAGAACAACGATGATCGCGGAGGAAACGAGGAGCATGGCTTTCGGCGAATACTACCGCCGAAAGGAGGTGCGGGGAAACGCGCCCTCCCACGAGTGCCCCCTCTCGCGCGGCCACCTCGCACTCTCCCAGCCGACTACTTCATGAGGTTGAAACCCCGATGCGCGGGCAGGACATTCCCAGCGAAAGCGTAGCGACCTCGCCTCTTACCCGCCGCTGCAAAACTTTCATGAAATAACGGTGAGTCGTCAAACGAAGTGCATGCGGCACACCCTATTTCCGCGATTCCTGCAAATCTCTATTGGCTCTTGTCCGCGGAGTCCGACAATATTAACGCGTTTCGGCATCTGGGTTTTGTCCCCAATGATGGGTGCCGCGCCGCGAAAAGTCCTTGGCGAATGAACGACCGTTCTGGAACGTCAGCAACCGATCCACGTCGTTCTCTCGTCCACGAGTACAGCCTCTTTCGAAGGCGAAGCGGTGACGGGTAGCGAACTACCCCTTCACCTTCAGGCCTCGGAACAACCCCAGGAAGGAGACTCCAAGTGAGTTTTTTGAAACCGGTCGCCATCGCGGGATCGGCCCTGCTGATTTGGTGCGCCACCACGGCGACAGCCCAACCCGCAGGCCAGCCCCCCGAGAAGTTCGATCCCAGCAAGTACGTCACGCGCGAGGAGCACGAGAAAATCCTCAAGCGCCTCGACCAGGTCGCCAGCGAGCTCGATCAGGTCAAGGCCAAGCAGGCCGCCCCCGCCGTCAGCGCCAAAAACACCACCGCCGATATCGATGCCGCGCTGGATGAAGTCGACAAAACCCTGCGCCAGGTGCGCGAGCAGGCCGACTCCTACCGGCCGGGCAGCCACCAGTTCATCGTCACCGGCTACGGCTTCGCCCAGTTTGAGGATCATCGCGGAAGCGTCTCCTCCTTCAGCGCCGGCGTCGCCCCGATTATTCTCTGGCGCATCGGCGACAGGCTGCTCTTCGAGACCGAATTCGAAGTCGGCCTGAACTCCAAGGCCGATGGCGGCGGAACCGATTTCGCCCTCGAATTCGCCGACCTCTCCTACGTCGTGACCGACTGGCTGACCGTCGGCGGCGGCCGCTTCAAGACGCCGCTGGGCATCTTCAACTCGCGCCTGGAATCCAAGTGGATCAACAAGATGCCCGATCGTCCGCTGCCCTATGCGGATGAAACCGGCATCGCCCAGGAAGCCACGCTCGGCGTATTCGCCCGCGGCGGGTTCGCGCTGGGAACCCACAAGTTCAACTACGACATTTACGTCGGCAATGGCCCGACCCTCAACACCGACAGCGCCGACACCGCCGGAACGCTCGACTTCGACAACTTCGTCGATGAGAACGACAACAAGGCCGTCGGCGGGCGCCTCGGCTGGCAGCCCATGCCGGAACTTGAAATCGGCTACTCCTTCCAGTGGGCCAAGGTCGATCCGCGCGGCTTCGGGCAGGATGTCCACGCCTTCACCCAGGCCTTCGATCTTTCCTACACGCGCCAGTATCAGGCCATCAAAGGCCAGATCGATATGCGCGTGGAGTGGGTCTGCTCCAATGTCTCCAAAGCCACCTACGGCGTTCCGGGCCCCGATGGCTTCGGCCCGATTCGCTTTAACAACAGCCGCAACTCCGGATATGTGCAGGTTGCCTATCGCCCGACGCTTGTGGAAAACTCGGTGCTCAAGAACGTCGAGTTCGTCTTCCGCTACGATCGCATGAACATCTCCAGCAACGCCCCCGGCGGCGGCTGGACCCAGCGCTTCGAGTTCGGCATCGATTACTGGCTCAACGCCAGCACGGTCATCAAGACCGCCTACGAGTGCGAAGACCGCCAGCGCGATGGAAGCGGCGATTCGTTCTACATTCAGGCGGCCATGGGCTTTTAATTCGGCGCTGGCCGATTGAACTTCCCCTCCGCTCCCGTGCTATGATTAGGATGATCTCAACTACTGCGAAACAAGGAATATTCACATGAACCTTCGAAATTCACTCGCGCTTGCCGCGATTGCGGCCGGCGGACTACTGATCGCGGCGGGCTGCACCATGAGCCAATCCGCCGATGCGCCCGGCCAACCCGCGCTGCTCAGCACGGCCGGAAAAGACGCCAAAGCCGCCGCCCCCGCGGCCGGCAAAGGCCGCGCCCAGCTCTGGGCCGAAAACTGCAACCGCTGCCACAACGCGCGCTCGCCCGACAGCTACAACGATGCCGAGTGGACCACCGTCATGCTCCACATGCAGATCCGCGCCAATTTGACGGGTGAAGATGCCAGGGCCATCCTCGAGTTCCTCAAAGCCTCCAACTGAGCCTACTCAACACTCAGGACTCAGCACTTGAAAGACGGGCCCGGGCCGAAAGGTCCCGGGCTCGTTTTGTTTTCACCCCAGTTTCGGCGCGATCAGCGGCGGGCGGTTCGCGCGATCGATGCATTCCATCGGCAGCCCGTAAACGGCCGAAAGCGCCTCGGGGCGCAGCACCGCCGCCGCCGCGCCGCTGGCCGCGATCGCGCCGCGATCCAGCAGGATCAATTCATCGGCAAATGCCGCCGACAGTTGCAGATCGTGGCTGGCCGCCAGAATCGCCATGCCGCGCTTCTCCGCCAGCTCCTTCAACCGCCGCCAGAGCTCGACTTGATGCTTGAGATCGAGAAAGGTGCTCGGCTCATCCAGCAGCAGCGCCTGCGGTTCCTGCGCCAGCGCCCGCCCGAGGAAAACGCGCTGCCGCTGCCCGCCGGAGAGCTCTTCCATCGGCCGATGCAGCAGGTCCTCCAATTCGAGCATGCCGGCCGTCTGCCGGATCACTTCCACATCCTTCTCCGATTCCACGCCGAATGCCTGCAAATAGGGAGTCCGGCCAGCGCGGAGAATTTCGCCTACTGTCCACCCCGCCTCATGCACCGGCGATTGCGGCAGATACGCCACCAGGCGCGCCAGTTCCCTCGGCCGCCAGCGGGCTACCGGCCGGCCATCCCACAGCACCTCGCCCGAAGCGATCGCGAGTTGCCCCATCAGCGCCCGCAGCAGCGTCGATTTCCCCGAGCCGTTGGGGCCGATCAGCACCGTGACCCGCCCGGCCTGCACCGATAATGAAATATCCCGCAGCACCGGGACATCCGAGCGGTAGGCGAAGGAGAGTTTTTTTACATCGAGGAGCATGAGGAGGCTGACGCTTTCAAAAGAGAGTTGATATGCGGGCGTGAGGTGACCGACCCGATGAACGCGATGCATTATCTCAGTTGGCAACCGCGGATGACAAGGCCGAAGCGGCGAAGGAAAATCAGCGGGCGATCGATTTCAACGACAGGCTGAAGGCGAATGAGCCCAAGCGCCTGTCGCCGGAGGCGTTGAAGGGGATTGAGAGCAAGCGGGATGGAATGAAATAGCCGCGTGCAGCGCGTAGACATCGGTGGTGGAGTAGACCAGGTGCTGGTACACCGCCGTCACCTGCTTGTACTCCAGCGGGGCATCGGGGTCGGCCTCATCCTTCGACAAGACCCAGTCCCCGACCTCGATGTCTTCGATCCTGGTGGTGCTGAACACTCCGGCATGATCGGGATCC
>JBBRTW010000200.1:0-12191 GCA_038244055.1 Tepidisphaerales bacterium
AACAGCGCGAACGTCGGCGTGCCAATGATGCCTCCGAGATGCGCTGGCCCGGTGTCGTTGCAGATGAGGGCATCGGCGATGCCGAGTTGGACAAGAAGTTCGATGTAGTCCTTTGGGTTGACGACTTCGGCGACGGATTTGAAGTGGGCCAGGTCTTCGGCGGTCAGGCGATCTTTCTCCGCTTCACCGATCAGCACGCGCACGGGGTGGCGGGCTTTGACGAGCTTGCGGGTGAGCTGAATGAAATGGCCGACCGGCCAGTTCTTTTTCTCAGAGCCGCTGCCGGGGTGGATGCAGATGACGCCTTCGGGGGAACGGCGGTAGCCGATGCCGCGGGTGAGGACGGAGCGGAGGATCTGCTGATAGGCGGTCCGGATCGCGGGGGCGGGGGTGAGTTGGGATTCGAGCCACGCGGAGATGTGGCCTGGGAAGCCTGCGGCGGCCGAAGCGTTGGAAACGGCGGTGCCGCTGGACGAATCGGCGCGGACCGAGCCGTTGGAGGAGCCGGCCGAATCAGGCGGGCGCGGCGCGAGGTGAATGACCTTGGCCTCGGGATTGATCGCGCTGATGTTCCTGCTCCACGCATCGCCGGCTGCGGCGATGAACGTGAAGATGGAGTGGGCATTCTCGATCAGCTTGCGCGAGGGCTCGGGGAGGGAACCGAGTGATTCCGCGTCGCCGAAAAGGTGGTGAAATGCCCCGCTATCAATATCCGCCGATTCGGTGCGAAGCGCCTTCTCCGCCAGCTTCCCCTTCGAACCATGACTGATGTAAATGATCCGCGATTGCGGATGCAACCGCCCCAGCGCGACCGCAAGCGGCCAGGAGACGATGAAGTCGCCCAGCGCGCCCAGATGGAAGATGAGGATGTTGCGGCGGAGCACGGTGGTGAGGATACCGTTGGTGAGAGTTGAGACAAGGAGAGGGTTCCGTCATCCTGAGAGAGCCTAAGGCGACCGAAGGATCTGGTTTGGTCGTCGCGGGCCGTTCGTAATGTTGGAGGGGCCAATCCGTTGTGGCAAGATTCTTCGGTCGCCTGAAGCTCCCTCAGAATGACACTCGCCCCTTCATCATCCTCGTTCGCTCTTCCTTCTAACTTCTCGCTTCTAACTTCTCGCTTCTAACTTCTAACTTCTCGCTTCTAACTTCTCGACCTCACTTCTTCTCCGCCCCCATCATATGCACCTTCGCCACATCGTACATGTAATCCGGGACGACGTACTTCTCGGCCGCGGTCTTGATGTGCTCTTTCGCTTTGGCTCCTTCGCCGATGCTGTCGTAGTACAGGCCGACGTAGAGGTGGGCGTAGAAAAGCTGGCGGTTGAGCGTTTTCTGCCTGAGATTGCCCGCGCCGGCGGTGCCGATGACATCTTCGGGAGTGGCGGTTCCCCGCAGCATTTCCAGGACTTTCATCATGGGGACGCGATCATCCCCGGCCGAGGGGATCACGGAATCCCGGGCGGCTTTAAGGCCTTTCCATTTGGCCATGCAGAAGAAATGCCACGCGGAATTTTCGACATCGTCGGGGTTGACCTTCTGATGCTCCTCGAACTGCTTGACGCCATCCTCAAATCGGCCGGCGTAGTAGAGGGCGATGCCGCGCTGCCACTGGTTGGGGCTGACGCCGCCGGGAAGGCTGGCGACGTAGGCATCGAAATCGACGACGCTCTCCTTGATGTGGCCGAGCATGAAATGGGCGATGGCCCGGGCACCCTGGACATCCTTGCGGGTGGGATCGATCTCCATCACCTTATCCGCATCGGCGACCGCGCCGGCCCAGTCTTTGACGTGCTGGCGCATGCCCGCGCGGAAGATGAGGGGGCGCGTGTCCTTCGGCCCGGCCGCGACGGCCTGATCGAGGAGCTTGAAGACCTCAGCGGGCTTGTTCATGTCGGCGGCGTCTTTGGCCTTTTGGAGCAGCGCGTCGACTTCAGTAGGGACCGGTGGAGTGGGCGCATCGGCAGCGCGAAGGGGCGCGGATATCAGGCAAAGAATCAGGATGATGAGGGGCCGAGAAAATCCGATGTTGAAACGGCGCGTTGCTTGCATGGGGTGGAGGGTAACGGTCGGGCGAATTCCGCACAATCGCCACGAAACAAACCCGTCACTTCTTCGGCTTGGCCGCGGGCGGGATCACCAACTGGGGCCGGCCGGCTTCGGGCCAGTCGAGGTGGAAGAACTCGCCGCGCGGCTTATCAGTGCGCTCGTAGGTGTGAGCGCCGAAATAATCGCGCTGGCCCTGCAGGAGATTGGCGGGCAGGCGGGCGCTGCGGTAGCCATCGTAATACGCGAGCGCGCTCATGAAGGCGGGGGCGGCGATGCCGTTGGTGGCGGCCAGCCCGACCACCTTCCGCCACGCCGTCTGGCCCTTCTGGATCTGCTCGTTGAAGTACGGGTCGAGCAGCAAATTCACCAAATCCGCCTTGCGGGTGTACGCCTCGGTGATCTTCTGGAGGAACCGCGCCCGGATGATGCAGCCGCCGCGGAAGATCGAGGCGATCTCGGCGAAGTTGAGGGTCCACTTGTACTCCTTCTGGGCCTCGCGCATGAGCTGGAAGCCCTGGGCGTAGGCGCAGATCTTGGAGCAGTAGAGTGCATCGCGCACGGCCGCGATCAGCTCATCGCGATTGCCGCTGTATGAGGCGGCGGGACCTTTGAGCTGCTTGCTGGCTTCGACGCGCTCGTCCTTGAGGGCCGAAAGGCAGCGGGCGAAGACGGCCTCGGCGATGGCGTTGGCGGGAATGCCCATGTCCAGCGCGTTGACGGACGTCCATTTGCCGGTGCCCTTCTGACCTGCGGTGTCGAGGACGTAGTCGACGAAGTAGCCGTCCTTATTGATCGGGTCCTTCTGCTGGAGGATGTCGGCCGTGATCTGGATGAGGTAGGAATCGAGGTCGCCTTCGTTCCACTTGGAGAAGACCTGCGAAAGCTCGGGGGCCTTCATGCCCAGCAGGTTGCTGAGGAGCCAGTAAGCCTCGCCGATGAGCTGCATGTCGATGTACTCGATCCCGTTGTGGACCATCTTGACGTAATGCCCAGCGCCATTGGGGCCGAGGTAGGCGGTGCAGGGAACGCCCCCGACCACCGGTTTTCCGGGGGCGTAATTCTCCATGGGCTTTCCGGTCTTGGCATCGACCTTAGCGGCAACGGCCTCCCAGATGGGCTTGAGATGTTTCCAGGAATCGGGATCGCCGCCCGGCATCATCGACGGGCCGAAGCGCGCCCCGAGCTCGCCGCCGGAGACGCCCGAGCCGAAGAACTTGCACTGGCTGGCGTACTCGCGCTCGCGGCGAATGGTATCGGTCCAGAGGGAATTGCCGCAGTCGACGACGATGTCATCCTTCTCAACACCGGCCGCGATCAGTTCCTTGATTACCGCATCCACCGGCCCACCCGCCTTGACGAGGATGATGAACTTGCGCGGCTTCTTGACCGCCTGCACGAGCTCCTGCACGGTTTCGCAGCCGACCAGCCCGCCGGGGGGATTTTCGCGGGCGATGAATTTCCGCATGACTTCGGTCGTGCGGTTGTAGACCGCGACCTTGAAGCCGTGATCGGCGATGTTGAGGGCGAGGTTCTCGCCCATGACGGCCAGTCCGATCAATCCGATGTCCGCTACAGCAGTTTCAGGCATGATATCCTTCATCTCCAGGAGGTTTACGGGAACCAAAGCGGATAAGGTACTCAGGGACGCGGCGGGGGCAAGCCTCCGGGGGCGCAGTGGCCAATTGCGTGAAATTAAACACTCCGCGGGGATGGATCGGCCGCCGGTCGATCGCGCGCGATCATCCGGCAATTCCGCGTATTTCGTCCCCGCCTGTTGCGCGGCGGCCGACCTCTGGCGATATGCGCGAAAAAAGGGTATTAGAACGTCAATATCCCAGGCGCGGGCGGAACCGCGCCGGCTGTCGAGTCTTCCTAACTTGAGGATATGTCATGTCGCTCTTTGTCGCTGAATTTTTGTACCTGGACTGGTGGCAGTGGCTCTTGTTGATCGCGGTGGTCGGGGGAGGGGGCTGGTATCTGTGGGCCCGGAAGAACGGCAGGGCTTGAGGTTGGCCGCGATTTAACTTGGATTAGAAGTTGCAGGGGCGGCGCGAACGGGCGATATCCCCCGGTCGCGCCGCCCCGGCTTTGCGCGCGGGGTCGGACGCAATGAAGGCAGACAAACCAGAAATCTCACCCATGCGTCTAGAGGACTCGAATTAAGCGATACCCCGTGACCGCCAGCAAGAACCCAAAGCCCATCACAATGAGCATGATGATTCCATACTCGTCGCGCGTTTCATTCTCTGCCACCCAACTAAAAATGGCGCCCGCCAGCATGCCGGCGAATCCAAACGCGATACACCCTATGCAGATTTCCTTGCGCTGGCCGGGAAACGCACGATAAAACGCCATCGCGATGGCGAAGAACAAGGCCAGCAGGACCGCCGCGATAAGCCTGACAACGAAGCGCGGCACTAACGGATCGGCCTGCGCGACAGTAACCGCGCACTGAAGCATGTGAGCCATTTCGCTCTCCAATTCCGCAACCGGTCCGGCTGCGCCAGGCCCGGCGCACAAACAAATTAGAACTTATTCGCCTGAATGAAATCCGCCTCGCCATTCAAAAAATTGACGATGTTCAAGGTCGCCCGCATGGCCTGCCGCTCGACGCTCTCAAACGTCCGCGAGCCGACGTGGGGGGTGACGATGATGTTATCGATATCCTTGAACGGGTGGTTGGACGTCTGCGGTTCGTGATCCAGAACATCGGTGGCGTAGCCGCCGAGTTGGCCGGTCTTGCAGGCTTCGGCGACATCCGCTTCATTGACCAGACCGCCGCGGGCGGTGTTGATGATAATGGCGGTCTTCTTCATCGTGGCGATGCGCACCTTGTTGATGAAGTGGCGGTTGTTGTCGTCGAGGCTCATATGCAGGCTAACGACATCGGCCTCCCTGATCGCATCCTCGGCCGTCGTGCAGCGGTCCACCGTGCAGGCCTTGGCAAACCCCTCATCCCAGTAAAGGTCGTACCCGCGCACGTTCATATCGAAGGCCCGCGCCCGCTTGGCGACTTCCTTGCCGATCCGCCCCATGCCGAGGATGGCGATGGTCTTGCCGAAAAGCTCGGTGCCGGTGATGCGCTTCCATTCGCCCTTCTTGGTCGAGCGCAGGTGCGGCCAGAAATGCTTGGAGAGGGCGATCATCAGGCCGAAGGTATGCTCGGCCACGGTGGTGTGATTGACGCCGGGCGTGAAAAGAACGGGGAGCTTTTTCGATGTGGCGTATTTGACATCGATCGAATCCAGCCCGATGCCGTACTTGGCGATCACCTTGAGCGGACGCCGCGCGGCCAGGCCGGCATCGATGACTTTGGCCGTGATCAGATCATCGCCATTGAGCAGGCCATCGAAGCCCTCGCCTTCGATGAGCTTGAGCATTTCGGATTCGGGAAGCGGCCCGCGGGCGCGGACGACATCGAAGCCCGAGGCCTTGAGGATGTCGTGGTGTTTGCCGGGGGTGTCCTGGTAGCTGGTGGTGGTGAGTAATATTCTGTGCGCCATGCTGAACTCGCTTCCTTCCATGTCCTTACGGGTGAGAAAAGCCGCTGATGAAATCGCCCACATTAATCGCAATGCTCGGCGCATTTTTCAAGACCCGTGCGTCGCCTGTCAAGCAACGAACGCCAAGCTCTTGCGCCAGACTCACATATTGAGCATCATATGCTGAGATATTGAAGGCAATCGCCACGCGAAAAGCTGCGTATCGTAAACGATCACCGCTTACTCGCGCCCCTCCCTGATCGCCCGGGTAATCTCCTCCGCGGTGATGGGACGCAGCGGCTCGATCGGCGTTGGCAGGCGCAGCGGGGGAATCCGCGGCAGGGCGCTATCCAGAATCCGCAACGCGACCTGCTCAATCGAACTCCCGGTCCGTACAGCCTGTTCCCGCAACCGGGCATGAAGGTCATCGGGAATCGATGAAATGTTCATTGAAACCATTGCTGCTCCTCGCAATCAATTCTACCATCGATTCGATACCGCGTCACTCAGTTCCCGCAAGCGGAATTGGATGAACAAACCAAGCGCCCAATCCATCACTTCCCTGCCCCGCCTCCCGCCCCCACCCCCTCCTCCGTCAAATACCGCTCGATATGCCGGTCCAGATCGCCCATTCCGCCGGCGCAGTTGGCCGATTCCACGCGGTCCACCATCTCATCGGTCCACTTCTCCTCCTCGACCTGCTCGCTGATGAACCAGTGCAGCAGGACCTGGGCGGGGTAGTCGTTCTCCTTCAGCGCCGCGGCGTAGCAGGCGTGAATGCCGGCCGTGTTGGCGCGCTCCATCGCCTGAGCGTGGCGGGCGACTTCGACGATCGAGGAGAAATCATTGCGCGGGGCGGACAGGGCGGTCAGCGGCACGGGGGCGCTGCGATCGATCAAATGGTTGATGAACTTGACCGCATGGTCGCGCTCTTCGCCGGCCTGCTTGGAAAAATAACGGGCGAACCCCTTCAAGTTCTGCACGTCGCACCAGACCGCCAGGGCCAGGTAGGAATGGGCCGCCCCGAGCTCGTGGTTGAATTGACGCTGAAGTTCCGTGAGAACGACGGGTTTGATTGAAATGCCAGGCATACAAAATGCTCCGTGAATGGGTTTATAAAGTGCGCAGATAGTATACCGGGCCGGGCCGTACCGCGAGGGGCGCGGAACTATTCGGAGCGATCGGGTGGAACTGGCCCGGAGAGCGTGTGGCAGGTGACCGGATCGACGTAGCCGGCTTCGATTTCGTAATGCGGGTCGCGGCACTCCCAGCGCTGGATGCCCTCGGAGATCAGCCCTTTCGCCAGAGCCTGGGCAAAATGGAGCGGCCCGGCGAAGACGATGGCCAGGGGGCAGCGGGTCCAGAACTTCTCATCCACGCGCTTGATGAGGTTGCCGAGGGAGAGCTCGAACTCGACGAGGGGGAGGAGGGCAGGGGAGAGATCATCAGGAATATTGACCATGGATCAAGACGGGATCGCGCGGAGAGCAAGGGTTCGACGCCAGATGACCTCCGCGCTAATTTGATCGAAGTTCAGGACCCACTCCACTATGATCCCATCCCGAATCCATAATTTAGATCCTGCGCCGGCAATTATAGCTGCTTTAAGTTCTTGGGCTGAGGGACGGCCATTTCTTCCCGCGACGTGATTTACCCATTCGATTACCGCTGGACTCTTCGCCACTTCGTCGCCGGTCCATACGAAATAGTCCAGCCGTGAGTCTGGATAGGAGGCCGCCATTTGGCGCTCTTGCCGTTCGATGACCGCACGAGCCCGCACCGCGTGTTGCGACCATGGCGGCGCCAGCACCAACACTGCCGCACTGCAATGCAGCAGGTCTCGTACATCGCTCTGGTCTTCAAATCGCCGCATTCGTGCTGCAAAAACGAGCCTACCTCTTAATCCGAGCGCTCCCCCCCCCCGCGATATGCGTGAGCTCCTCCAATGTAATCTGCGAAGTATCCCCCAGCGTGCTCATGAGCAGCGCCCCATGCGCTACGCCCAGGTTCACGCATTCCTGCGCGGTCTTCCCTGTCAGAAATCCGTAGGTAAACCCAGACGCAAATCCATCCCCGCCGCCGACGCGATCTTCGATTTCCAGATCATCGAACTTCGGGCCATCGTAGAATTGCCCATCGGCCCACATGATGGCCGACCAGTCGTTGATCGTGGCCGTCTTCACGCCGCGCAGGGTCGTGCCCACCACCTTGATATTCTTGTAATCCTTCACCACCCGCTCGACCATCTTCTTGAACGGGCCGACATCCAGCGCCCCGGCCTTGTGGACATCGACGCCCTCGGCCTGATACCCCAGCACCTGCTCGAAATCCTCTTCATTGCCGATCAGGCAATCGATGAACGGCACCAGCGGCTTGGTGGTTTCGATGGCTTCCTTGCTGCTCCAGAGCTTGGAGCGGAAATTGAGATCGTAGGAGACGATCGTGCCCGCCTCGTGGGCCGCCTTGACCGCCTCGGCCACCACCGC
The DNA here is from genome assembly GCA_038244055.1 of Tepidisphaerales bacterium. GTDB lineage: Bacteria > Planctomycetota > Phycisphaerae > Tepidisphaerales > Tepidisphaeraceae > DASPKW01. The sequence goes on from JBBRTW010000200.1 coordinate 8,015, forward strand.
GCGGGTGCCTTCCGACAGCGCTGCGTAAATCCCGCCGGTGTGCAGCCAGCGCACGCCATCCTCATTGAAAAGTTTCTTCCAGTTCACCTCGCCCGGCTTCATGCCGCTGGTGGCGGTGTGACCGCGATCGTAGAGCGTCACCGAGCCGCGCTTGGCGACGCCGACTTCGGTGAAATTGATGCCGATGCGGTCCTTCTTGCCGACGCCATCGTACTTGCGCTCGACGACATAGGAGACATCCATCCCTACCGCCCGCGCATGGTTGCGGATGATCGCGCCCATGGGCGATGAATTGAGCCCGCCGATCCAGCTCGTCCGCAGGCCCAATCGCGAGAGGGCGTAGGCCCCATTGTATTCGCCGCCGCCCACCCAGACTTCCATCAGCGGCGAAAACTCGATGCGCCCATGCTGCGGGGGGGAAATGCGGATCATGCTCTCGCCCAGCGCCACCAGATCGAACTTGCACGATTTAGAGTCACGGATTTTCATAGTTGGTTCCTCGTTTTCTGAAGGGTGGGCCTATCCTAGTAAGTCGGGGGAAAACGTAAAGAGAACGCATCGCCGAGTGATTTCAATGCGCATGGCATAGGTGCTTCATAGCGGCAGGTGCTTGACGTGCGGCATTTGGGCTCGCCCCGTTTCCATGCATCGCGATTTCATGGCTCGATAAGTTCATCCCCATACGCCCGCCGCACCCCCGGCCGCGAGATCACCCACGCGATGACCGCCGCCCACACGAGCGGCACCGCCAGAAGGCCCAGTGTCTTCAAATACTGCGCGGCCACATACCCCTCGGGAAGCGTTAGGCGATCGAAACTCTTAATCACCGCAATCTGATGCGGAATAATATAAAACGCCGCCACCATGATCTGGACCAGTGTCCAGGCCGCAAAGCCGATCGCAAAAGCCATCATCCGCCGGCGCGATCCATTCGAACGGCGCAAGAGCCCGCCCCCACGCATGATTTGAAAGAGCATCCAGCCCATCCCCCCTGCCCCTGCCGCAAATCGACATGCCAGTTCACCGCGCGCTTCTGACGAGAATCCCATCGGCGTCATAATCTCAATGGCGAGCGCTGTGATGATGAGATTCACCAGGAACCCAATGATACCAAACACAATCGCCAGCACCCCCACCACAGTCGCCCCCGTCGGCCGGCCGATTGCGGGCGTCGCATATTGCAGCACCCGCGCGAACGGCGCCTCCCCCACCGGTCCCTCAGCAGTTTCCGCCGCTCCGGGCACGCTCTGGACTTGGCGTTCATTTCGTTCCGAATCGCGCATAAAAACTCTCTCGCCTGCTACCGCCTCCATCACATCGCCATCTCAAACGCCTGCTTCACCTTCGGCCGGGTGAAAAAGATCAGCACCACCACCGGAAACGCCGCGTGCCCCGCGATCGAAACCAGTTCCCCGCCCCAGGTCGCCCACCAGGGCATCATCCCTGGCGTAACCCCCATGGCGGCGTACTGCTTCTCCTGCTCGGGGATGAGCCAGACCACCACCAGCACCGCCCGCACCACCACCCAGGCCAGGTGCAGCAGCGCGTACCAGACCATCCCCATCCGCCCCCATCTGGCCATGCGGATGGCGGCGATGCTCACCGTCAGCAGCAAGATCGCCAGGATCAGCAGCGAGATCGTGGTGATCAGTTGCCAGGTCATCAGCACGCTCCACATGCTGGCCTGCGATGCGCCGGTCATCCCGCCGATGACCCGCGTGATGATGAAGAACATCACGAAACCCCACAGCCCCGCCAGCAGCGCCAGCGATGAAAGCACGATCCCGATGATCGATAAGACCATCACCGAGGCCGGCTTCCGCGGCGCAACCGGCACGGCATATTGCAACATCCCCACCTGCTGCTCCGGCCAGATCGCCCCCGCCCCGGGCACCTGCTGCATCCCCGGCATATGCGGCATCCCGCCCGGCCACTGCGGCGGCGGACCGCCCTGCTGCCACTGCTCCGGAGGCTGGCTCATTCATGGCTCCTGTCGTTCGTGTGAATAATGGAATATCAAGGCAAATTCTCGCCGAAATTGAAGTCCGCCGCAACGGGCGACCCTTGCCCGACAAGCACGAAATCCGAATCTCGAAATCCGAAACAAATTCCAAATGGAACGGAAATCCCAATGTTTCCAATGGACGACCTACGACGGGCGGGCTGCTTCGTTTGTGGAATTGAGCCTTTGGACTTTGAATTTGTTTCGGATTTCGAACTTCGGATTTCGAATTTTCCCCCAATCCCCGCCATCTTTCCGATGAGGATTCCATGCTCTGGACAGTTTTTCTCCTATCGATCAGCAACATCGCCATGACCTTCGCCTGGTATGGCCACCTCAAGCACAAGGATGTCGCCCTGTGGAAGGTCATCGTGATAAGCTGGCTCATCGCCGGCGTCGAGTACATCTTTCAAGTCCCGGCCAATCGCATCGGCTCCAACGCCGGCTACTCGGCCGCCACGCTCAAGATCGTCCAGGAGGCGATCACACTGGTCGTGTTTTGTATTTTCGCGTGGTTGTATTTGAATGAATCGCTGCGGTGGAATCACTATGTGGCCTTTGGGATGATCTGGGGGGCGGTGTTCATGGTGTTCTTTTTTAAGAGCTAGTTGCGGCGCGGGAGTTGTTAGTTGCTGGTTGTTAGTTGTTAATTGTTAGTTAGTGCCAGAGACGGGTGAGGCGCAGGCCGTGCTTATAGGAGTTTTGGGCGGCCTTTTGTTTGCAGGAGATGGATCTTGGGCCGGTGGATTTGAGGGCGTTAAGGCGATTGGCGGCGAGTTTTCGATCGGAGATCGGGGTGCGGATTGAATTGGAACGAACCGCGGTAGATTTGGGCGGAAAGGCGACGGTCATTGGACCCCCTGGTTGGAGAAATTGTCAGTACGAACATCATACGAATGCGATTGGGCAAGAGTTCGGTGGATTCTTTGGTGGTGGGGATGGCTGGGGGAGCCCGGGAAGGGCGAATCGCTGATGGATGTTGCGCGGCGGCAATGGATCAGCCAGATCAAAGGGTGGGAGGATTTTGCGCTGGCTGCAAAGCTGACTCGCTCCGCCGCGCCGGTGCTGAACGAAATCGGCCGGGAGGCACTGGTCCGGATGAGGGAAGTCACCGGCCCGATTCGAACACCCGCCAGCGTGACGTTGCATCAACTCAGGCACATGGAAATGTTCGGCCTGGCAGCGCGATTGGCGGAAGCGGATGCGCCGGTTGAAAGCGAACTGGCATGGAGGGCTCTGCTGCTCATCGAGACGGACCGCTACGCCGAGGATGATCGCCGTCGGCTGGAGAATGCGGCGGCCGGGCGAAACTACGTGGGCTGGACGATTCACCTGGCCGTCAAATATCTGGACCGCCCTTATTCGCCGGCCGGGCCGGCCGCCCGGAGATTCTTGAACTCGATGGTCACGGATGAAAAACTCGATCCAATCGCGGCCGGCGCATTGGCGGATGCGGCGTTGGAAACGCAGGGCAGACAACAGGACATGATCCTTGAACTTCTGGACAAGGCGACCGCGCGAATAGGGCGGGAAACGGCGGTCACTCATTTCCTGGCAGCGCTGGCCTGGGGCCGAAAGGAGGCCGAGTTTCCGCTGAGGCGATGGAAACTACAAGACCGCGAGCAGGCGAAAGAGGCGCGCGAGATCGCGGCGATGCAGGGCGATACTCTTGATGTGCGGCGCTGGTTCGTGGCAGTGATGGAGCGTCCCGATTGGGCGGCCAAAGTGCTGGCCGAATCGCTGACGACGGCCGATCCGGTGGTTCGCGAGAAGATCGCCCGAATGGCGGGCAAGAACCCGGCCTACGGCGGTGAAAAAGCGCTGGTGGAGCTGATGGCCGCCGGCAAACGGCAATCGCGCGAGGTGATCCGCCTGCTGCGGCCCAGGCCGGGGACCATTCGCGATAATCTTAAACTGTGCCTTGGGAAAACGGATGGCGCGGTTCGAACGGCGGCGCTGGAGGTGGTTATTGCGCTGGGCGAAGTTGATCCGGCCGTGCGCGTCATCGTCGAGAGGCTCTTGCGAAGTGTTGATTACAACGAACGCCAACTCGCGGCCGAGGCGTTGGGGACGGATGAGGCTCGGCGGATCATGCGGACACCGGACCTGCTGGAGAAACTGCGCAGCCCATACATGCCGGCGCGCTCGCGGGCGGCGCACGAGGCGGCGATCATC
>JBBRTW010000201.1:0-12042 GCA_038244055.1 Tepidisphaerales bacterium
ATTGACGACCTGGGTGGTGGAATCGGTCAGGACGCAGAAGGCGGGGAGGTTCTGGTTCTCGGTGCCCAGGCCGTAGGTGACCCATGAGCCGAGGGAGGGCCGGCCGGCGAGGATGGAGCCGGTATTCATCTGGCAGACGCCGCCGGAATGATTGATGCCATCGGAGACGCAGGAGCGGATGACGGTGATGTCATCGGCGATGTCGTGGCAGTGGGGGATCCAGTCGGACATCCAGTGGCCGGCCTGGCCGCACTGTTTCCAGGCGCGTTTGGAGGCGAGGAGGGGCGCGCCGTATTCGCCCATGGCCTGGACGACATTGCCGTAGGAGGGAGGCAGGGGCTTGCCGGCCATCTGCTGGAGGAGGGGCTTGGGGTCGAAGGTGTCGATGTGGGAGGGGCCGCCTTCCATGAAGAGGAAGATGACGGACTTGGCGGTGGCGGGGTAGTGGGGCTGATGGGGGGCCAGGGGGTTGGCGGCGTTGGAGATTTGAGATTTGAGATTGGCGATTTCGTTGGCATCGCCGCGGGCGGAGCGGTTGAGGAGGTGGGTGGCGGCCAGCGCGCCGAAGCCCGCGCCGGCGCGGGCGAGGAACTCGCGGCGGGTGCGCGGAGTGTGGTGATGGGGGAGGCCGGGGATGGAGGTGTGGTTGAGCATTTTTGTAGCACGGGCATCTTGCCCGTGTTTGGAAGATTGAATGGTCGAGGCGGTCTCTTTACTTCGGTTGTCGCACGCACGGGCGGGACGCCCGTGTCACGGGAGATCGTTTAGTCCATGTAGAGGAATTCGTTGCTGTTCAGGAGTATGTGACAGAGGTCGATTAACGCGGGGTCTGCTTTGGGGGCGGGGGGCTCGGAAGAGGCCGATGAGCCTTTGGTTTTGGGGGAACCGGCGTTGGCGGATGCGCCGGCGGAAGAATTGGGGGCGGCGGGGAGCTTGGCGAGTTCTTTCTGGACGCCGGCCGAGTCTTTCATGATGCCGGGCTGGTCTTCGAAGGACCAGTAGCCGACGACATTGGTCTTGGAAGGGCTGGGATCGGAGTAGAGAAGCTGCTCTTTGGTCAGGGCTTTGCGGGAGATGCGGACATCATCGATCAGGCCATCCCAGCCGTGGGGCTTGGGGCCATCGCGGCCGCCGATGATGAGAGCGGATTTGGAGTTGGCGTAGGCGCCGGTGAGCTTGTGGGCGAGGCTGGTGGATTTAAGCGGGGCATCCATATCGGTGATGTCTTTGAGATAGAAGGTCACGCCGGATTCGGAGGTGTCCTTGAGTTTGAAGGAGACGGCGACGTAGTAGGTCTTGTGGAGCTCGATGCGGAACTCGGAGGCGATGACCTCATAGCCGCCGCCGGGTTTGGAGGGGTCGCAGGCGAGTTGGAGGATGAGGTTGCGCGGCTCGTGCTTGGAGCGCTGGGAGGTGACGCCGAGGGACCAGCCGGGGTTTTTCTGGTTGCCATCCCATTGCGAGGCGATGACGCGAACGGAGGCATCTTCGTAGATGGAATCGAGGAGGATGACGGCCTCGATGGTGAAATCATCGGAGGGCATGCCGGTGGGGGTAGGCAGGCGGAGCATGTCATCGGGGCGGGCCTGGCGGATGAGAATGGCCTGGCTACCGGTCTGGGGCATCATTTTGACGACGGGTTTGGTGTCGAGGGAGTCGGGGGAGTTGGCGGGAGAGTCCTGGGTGCTGAGTGCTGAGTCCGGAGTGGGGGGGGCGATTGCGGATTGCGGATTGCGGATTGCGGATTGGGCGAGTTGGGGGCGGGTTAGGAATTGGGTGGCGGCGGTTAATTCTTCTTTGGTGGGGGGGCGGTCGTAGGCGATGCGCCAGGCGGCGGAGGCGGCTTCTTCGGGACTCTTGGGATGGGTGGATTGGATTCGGCCGGCCATCTGCTGGGCGCGGCGGAGGGGCCAGTCGCCGTTGATCATGAGGAGCGATTGCGTGGCGGTGGTGGTGCTGTTGCGCGATGGGGAAGAGCCGAAGGCATCGGGAAGGTCGAAGGCATCGAGGACGGGATCGCGGACGTTGCGCCAGACCTTGGTGTAGACCGAGCGGCGCGGGGAGACGGCATCGACGGCCGGGCCGAACATGTCGAACTTCAATTCGCCGCTGGCCAGGAGCATGGCATCGCGGATTTGCTCGGCGTCGAGACGATGGCCGGTGAATTTCCAGAGAAAGCGGTTATCCGGGTCCTTCATCTTCGCGACTTCCGGCATGGGGCGCGTGGAAGATTGGCGATAGGTGGCGGAGGTCAGGATCAGGCGATGGAGGGATTTGAATTTCCAGCCGCCATCGAGGAATCGGCGGGCGAGGAAATCGAGAAGCTCGGGGTGGGTGGGGTGATCGCCGAGTTTGCCGTAATCGCTGGAGGTGCCGACCAGGCCCCGGCCGAAGTGATACTGCCAGGCGCGGTTGACGGCGACGCGGGTGGTCAGCGGATGATTCGGCTGGGTGAGCCAGGCGGCCAGGGCGGTGCGGCGGCCGGTGGAGCTATCCGTGGGCTTGATGTCGGGGATTTTCAGGGGCTGGGAATCGAGAACCGTGGGATAGCCGGGGTCGAGGGGCTCTTTATCGTGGCCGGGGATGAACATGGGAGGGGCGGCCGGGCCGACATCGGTGGCGATGAACGCTTCGGGCAGGGGGGCGGGCTTTTCCTTTTCGGTCTCGATGAGCTTCTGGCGGAGGGCGTCGTATTCTTCCTTGGCCTTGCCGGTGAGCTTGGCGGTGACGTTCTCGGATTTCTCGATGACCTGGCGATAGCCGAGCTGGACGAGTTGCTCTTCAAGAGGGGTGCGCTGGGCGGCGGGCTTGTGGATCAGATCGCGAATCTCGGGGGGGAATTTGTTGATCGCGCCTTCGATGGCCCGCTGGCGGGGGGCTTTTTCGATGGATTCGATTTTATCGCGCAGCTCGGTGGTTTTATCTTCCCATTTGGCGAGGGCGGCGGCGTACTGGGCTTTCTGGGCGGGCGTGGCCAGGGGGAGATCGTGGCGCTGCACGATCGGGGCGAAGAAGGCGCGGAGCTTGAAGTAATCTTTCTGGAGGATGGGATCGAACTTGTGATCGTGGCAACGGGCGCAGCCCATGGAGAGGCCGAGCACGGCATCCGAGGTGACATCGGTTATTTCATCGAGGATGGAGTTCCACTGGGTGCGGACATCGGCCTGGTTGTATTCGTAGATGCCGTGGCGGAAGTAGGCCGTGCCGATGAAAACATCGGGGTTGTTGGGATCGAGCTCATCGCCGGCAAGCTGCTCGGTGATGAAGCGATCGTAGGGTTTGTCACTATTGAAAGAGCGGATGACGTAATCGCGATAGGGAAAGACCGAAGCGCGATAGGCATCCTGCTTGTAGCCATCGGATTCGGCGTAGCGAACCAGATCGAGCCAGTGGCGGGCCCAGCGCTCGCCATAGCGCGGTGAGGCGAGGAGCTTGTCGATCAATTTTTCCCAGGCATCGGCGGATTGATCGGCCAGAAACGCATCGACTTCTTCAGGAGTGGGCGGCAGGCCCCAGAGATCGAGGTAGGCGCGGCGGATGAGCGTGCGGCGGTCGGCCTCGGGGGCGGGGGTGAGGTTTTCGGATTCGAGTTTGGCGAGAACGAAGCGATCGACCTCGTTGCGGCACCAGGCGGCGTCTTTCACGGCCGGCGGGGATTGATCCTGGGGCGGTTGGAAGGACCAGAAGGTGCGATCGGCATCGGTGATGATGCGCTTCTTGAAGCGGGGCGGGGCGGCGACGGCGATTCCAGTGGAGGCGGGGAAGGGCGCGCCCATCTGAACCCAGCGCGTCAGGATGGCGACCTTGTCGGCCGGCAGCGCCTCTTCCGGAGGCATCTGCAGGTCTTTGTCTTTGTAGGAGATGGCCAGGAGGATTTTGGAATCGGAGGGTTTATTGAGAGAGAGGATCGGCCCGTTCTTGCCCCCTTTGGCGAGGGACGCGGCCGAGTCGAGGCGCAGGCCGCCCTTTTGCTTTTTCTCACCGTGGCAGGACTGGCAATTTTCGATGAGGAGGGGCCGGACGGAGGATTCGAAAAATTTGATGGCTTCGGGGGATGGATTGGGCGATGGCTCGGCGGCGCGGGCGGATGTGAACAGGCATGCCCCAAGTGCGATTATCAGGCCGGAGCGAGGGATCGTGCGTGGAGGGGTCATAGGATCGATTTATTGTAACGTGCGTAATGGATTAGCAAGACAGGAATTCGGCGGTTTCCGTCCTATCTTCTACTGGCTGGAATGGGGTTCGTTGGATAGACACCCTCCATCTTAAAACCCGATATGGGTCGGGCAAGCCGGCGCATAATCGATGTCGAGGACAGCGATTTTGGCTCAGGGAGGCGTTTGAGAAGGTCGTGGAATCGATTTGCCCCACCTCCAGCCCTTCATGCACCTGGCTCTATCGCTGTGCTGTTCCGGCTTGTCCACTTGCGCGGGGTAGCGCGCCCGTCAATTCGCCCTGATTACCCAATACAATTATTCTCCCACGGAAGCGCTTCTTACGCCTGTCCCAGGCCGGCGCGGGGCGGGCTTGTTGGTCACGGTTTTGGCGGTTTTTTCCGCTTCGACAATGGCCGGGAGGCGATAGAGCTTTTCATCGGAGCCGTAGAGGAGTCCGGCGAGTTGGGGCGGGGGGAGGGGGAGGTCTTTCGAGCGCGGGGCACCCATGTAGGCGAGGGTGCGTTCGACGACCCGGGCCGCGCCGGGGGCGGAGACAGTGCCGCCGTAGTGGGCCAGGGCTTTGTCGGGTTCGTGGATGATCATGACGACGACGACTTTCGGGTCTTCGTAGGGCGCACCGCACATGAAGCTGGAGGTGTACTTGGTATCGCTGTAGCCGCCCTTGCCATTGCTGACGTGGGCGGTGCCGGTTTTTCCGAAAAGGTTCCAGTATTTGGAGCGGGCCTTGGTGGCGGTGCCGCGGATGACCACATCGCAGAGGATGCGGCGGACTTCATCGGCCGTGCCTTTGTCGAGGACCGCGGGCATGATCTGGATGCCGGTGGATTCCTCGCGGGTGGCGATCTGGCCGTCGGGGTCGAGCGTACCGCGGATCAGGCGCGGGCTGACGAGCCGGCCGCCGTTGGCGTAGGCGCAGAAGGCGCGGGCGAGTTGCAGGGGGGTCACCATGACCTCGTAGCCCTGGGAGATGGATTCGGTGCTGTATTTGGTCCACTTCTTCAGGGGGCTGACTTTGCCCTGGTTTTCACCGGGCAGTTCGATGCCGGTTTGCTGGCCGAAACCGAAGGAGGTGATGGCCGCGTGGAGCCTGGCGTTGCCCATTTTTTCCCCCAGCATGCACATGCCGATGTTGGAAGATTTGACGAGCACATCCCACATGGCGAGCTGATCGTACCCATGCACATCGCTGATCTTCCGGCCATAGGGCGTCGTGTAGTGCGCGCCATGCAGCGGGAAAATATCGTTGATCCGGATCACGTTGTTCCGCAGCGCGTAGCCGGCGATGAACGGCTTGAAAGTCGAGCCGGGCTCGTACGGATCCGTCAGGCAGCGGTTGCGGCGGACTTCGATCTTCGAATCTTCGAGAATCTGCGGGTTGAAGCCGGGCCAGTTGACCATGGCCAGCAGGTCGCCGGTTTTGGGATCGATGACAATGCACTCGCCGCGGTCGGCCTTGAATTCGCTACAGGTGTGGGCGAGTTCCTGCTCGGCGATCATCTGGATATTGGAATCGACCGTGAGGATCAGATGCTGGCCGTGCTGGGGGGAGAAATAATCCTCGGCCGCGACGGAAATGGCGCGGCGGCGGGCATCCTTGAGGACGCGCTGGCTGCCATCTTTGCCGGCGAGTTCCTTGTTGAATTTGAGTTCCAGTCCTTCGAGGCCTTTTTCCGCCAGCCCTGAATCATCGCGGCCGACGCCGCCGAGCATGTGGGCGGCGATCGAGCCCATGGGGTAGTAGCGCTGGTTCTGGGGGATGGTGCCGACGCCGGGGATATTGAGCTTGAGGATTTCATCGACCGCGCGCTGATCGAGGTTTTCGGTGATCTTCAGGAAGCGAGTGTCGAATTTCTCGGAGATTTGTTTGGAGAGCTCGTAGGCGTTCTTGTCGAGGAGTTTGGCGAGGCGCTTGATGTCCTCATCCATCGAGGTGAGGTTGCGGGCGGGCTCGGCGGAGGTCTTGGAGACGTGCCTGGGGTCTTTGAGCTTGGCGGCGGATTCCTCGGCGGCCTGGGCTTCGGCGAGCTGGTAGCACTCGAGCATGAACTTGGGATCGACGTACACGGTCTGGGTCTGGATGGTGCCGGCCATGAGGCAGCCGTTGGCGTCATAGATGCAGCCGCGGCGGGAGACGAGTTTTTCGGTGATGTGCTGCTGGCGTTCGGCCGAGGTGATGGTCTTCTCGCGGCCGTAGGTTTGGAGGTAGGCGACGCGCGTGACCATGCCGACGAGGACGGCGATGAGGACGAGCATGATGGCGGCCGCGCGGCGAGGCGAGAACGTGGGCATGGGGAGAGCGCTCCTGGTCCGATAATGATCGGCGGAATGTGGGTTGGGGCATGAAATTTGGGCGTGCTAGGCCGAAAACGCAGGCAAAATAAGGCATTTGGCCTATACGAAAACCGCCGGCGCGGGTGGCCGCGCTGGCGGGGTTAAAGTTCAAACCAGGGGTAATCGACACTGTTACAGCGCGGCCGCCTCGATCACATCCACCCAATGAGCGCTGCCGAGCTTGCCGGCCGCGAACTGGGCGATCACATCGAAGACCTGATCGCTGAAGCCGCCGATGTTGAGCGCATCATCGCGGCCGGCATCGCTCGCCTGGGCCGTGCTGTACGGCTGGAGGTCGATGCAGACCAGACGCGCCTTGGGGCTGCGGGTCTTGAAGAGGTTCCACTGCTCCATCGTCGCCGTGCCGCGGCCGCGGGCCTGATCGACCCACGACTCGTTATCCGAGACGAAGACCACCAGATCGCCCTTAGCCTTGCGGCTGTTGAGCGAAGCCAGCGGCGCGGAGCAGTTGGTGCCGCCGGCCGGGATCGCCGTCATCTTGGCGGCGTTGGTCATCACGCTGTCGCGCGGGTTCAGGGTGAGACCCGATACGACATCCTCCTTGAACGGAATGACCTCGGCCGACTTGTTGACGCGCAGGAAGCAGGCCGCCACCAGCGCGGCGACATCAACGCAGCGCACGGCGGTCGTCGAGCCCTTGCGCACGCCGGTGATGGGCGAGTGCATGGAGCCCGAGACATCCGGGCAGATGTAGACCTGGCCCTTGATGGCCGGGACGTTGCGGGTGGCGATCTCCATCGCATCCTGCAGCGCCTCGCGGACGATGCCCGGGACGCCCGCATCCGCCTGCGTGTAGGCAACCATCAACTGGTACGGAAACACGCGCGAGCGCTCAACGGTCTTCTCATCGGCCAGGCGCTCGGCGACAAGCTTTGCGATCGCCTTGTCGTCGAAAACGCCATGCCGGGCGAAAGTGTTGAGGTTCATGCGGGTCATCTGCCACGGAGCATTGCGGGCGATTTCCTTCCAGTGATCCGCGCCCAGCTTCAGGCTGGTGAGCATCTGGAAGGGAACCTCCGGAACCTGGCCCGAAGGATCGGCCTTGAACGCCTCGAACTGCTTGACCAGCTTCGGCAGGGCATCGGCATCGTGCTTCTGGCCGATCAGGTAGCCGTAGAGCGCTGCCCGCGAAGGGGTCCTGGGCTTGGGGTGGACCATCTTGATGACATCCTTGAGGCTCGGGTCGTTGCCGACCGAAGCGCGGAAGATCTGGTCATCAGAGCGGGCCTCGAACCATTCCTGCACCATCTTCTTGGGCTTGGTGCCCAGGCTCTTTCGGCCAACCACGCCGCTGCGCATGATCTGCACGAAATTGCGCAGCATCTTGCCGTCATCCACGACCTTATCGAACACGCGGGCCATCAGCTCGGGCTTGTGGACCGACAGCGCTGCGCAGAGCAGCGCCGGCATGTCCTTCATGTGGCCCTTGTCGCGCGAGTAGAGCGCGACCTTGGCGATGAACTCGGCCTTGACCGAGGGATCGGCGCAGAGGGTGAGGACCGTCTGCAACTGCTCCTCGGCCGAGGCGTAGTAGGTCGCGTTGAGGCAGCCGGTTGCGGCGTACTGCGCCAGGGCGGCCTTGGGGGTGAGCTTGTAAGCCGCGCCGCCGGCCTCGTTGACCGCATTGGCCCTGGGGATGAGCTTGCCGAGGATGGACTTGAAAATGTTCTTGTTGGCCATGTGCGGCTCCTTTGCCTATGTGGGGGCGGCCCGCAGAATGCGGGAATCAACGCCGTTTCGCAAGGCTGGTGGGGATGACGAGAGCTATCGGGACCATCTGACGATCAGCAGGCTATAATTTTGAAGTCCGCGCCGTGACATTGCCTGAGGCTTCAGAAAGGTATAGCGTATTTCGTGATGAACGCGCTGGAGCCCGGGGCGAGCTTACGATTGGCTGACTCGTGTCAACAACTCCCATTGCCGATTGAGCGCCTCGTAGAGATCGTCATATGTACGGCAATATAGTTTGTGCGAATTAATCGTGACGCGCCCCTGACGCCACCGGAGCCGGGTCCGATCGTACTCTGAAATGTCCGCGGATCGCCCAATCAGTAACATCCCGAAAAACTCCACATGGCCGTATCCAAAGTGCCGGGCGAAGTCATCTGATTTGTGGTGGTCATCGAGCGAAAAAAACCAGTCGACAAGTTGGCTGAAGCCATGCTCGAGCCGCCGGCCCCATTCCGTGGTTGCCTTTTGGCCGGCCTTGAAAAAGACGCTGTCGGCGCGCGCATCTTCGAGTTCGATGGCGCAATACGTTTTGCGATCGGTGTTGCCGATGACGATGTCGGCCGAATAGCTCCCAAAGATAGGAAACTCATAGGCGATTCGGTTGGCGATGCCGATATCCGAAATCGTCGCCCCCAGAAAGGCGGTGAGTTGGGGACACTGCTTCAACAGCGGTTGCAGGTCGCCGCGCTCGGATAATTCCTTCTTTGATGTAAGAAGATCATGAAATCGATCGAGTTCCGCGCGGCAGCGCGCGGGATCGAATTCCAGCGGCAGGAGTTGACTCATGGGGAAATATGCTCCGCATGTTTGCGGAACTTGTCGACCATCTCACGCCGGAAAATCGAGAGAATGGTCACTCGATCGCCGACAATCCTGAAAGCAACGAGGATGTCGCCGCTGGTTTGCAGGATGAAGTTGCCCGCATCATCCAACGCCCGCGAGCGTGACCGGATGAAATCATCGTTTCGCCAGTTTTTGAGATGGTCGAACCAGGCGCTCACCAGGCGGCGATCATCCGCGTTCAGAGTCGAAAACGCGATCTCCGCCGATTCGCTGACGTCAATGTTAAGAATGCCTGCATCCATGGTGTCGCTCCGGCAATTGTGCCGCTGAATCATAGCTCAATCAATCAGATTCTTCTCGAACACCACCAGATTATCCGCGTGAGTTGAATCCCAGCGAATCCCCACGATGTCGTACCCCAACTCCACGCCGAAGTGGATGAACTCGCGCTGGTGGTTCATGCATTCGCAGCGGATGTATTCGTAGCCGTGATCCTTGGCCCAGGCCTGCTGGGCTTCCTGGAGCTGTCGGCCGACGCCGTGGCGGCGGGCGTCGGGGAGCACGCCGCCGAGCCAGTGGTAAAACATCCCCGGCTTGAGCTCGAATCCGATCCAGAAACCCACCGGTCGGTTATCCATGCGGGCGATGAGCGTGAGGCAATTGTAGCGGCCCATGAAGCGGCGCTTGAAGAAATCCACCTCACGCTTGGGGCGGAAGACGGCGTTGTAGATGTCGACGGCCTGCGGGAGCAGTTTCTCGTCGGCGATGATGATGTCGGCCTGGGCCACTGCATTTCTCCAAAACGGGCGGATTCGGGCGTTGCGCGCGTATTGTAGCGAGGGCGGGCGGGGAGTCCATTGGGATATTGCGGAATAGGGCGTTGCGGATTGGGTCATCGCGGATTGGCGGTTGCGGATTGCGGATTGGAAAGCGACATTATCATTCTCCGCTGGAGAACACACCGTTGGATTGGCCGTTATCTTAGAGTGTCGCTCTGCGGTCGATGCAATGAAGAAATGCTTGTCCGTTATCCACTGGTTTCGCCGATCGCGAAGGAGAAAAAATGCCCGTTACACTTGGATCTCAACCGGAACACGGATTCGATGAGCCCTTGGGCTTGCTAAGCGACTGTCACCGCCGCATCGAGCGCTTTCTGGCCATTCTGCAAAAGGTCATGGATGGGGCGGGAGGCAAACCGCTGAACGATGAGCAGCGGCGCGCCGTCGAAGCCGCCCTGGAGTATTTTCGGACGGCCGCACCCCGGCACACCGCCGATGAAGAGGAGTCGTTATTTCCACTGCTTCGCGCCTCAGGAGAACCGGCAGTGCAGACCGCCATGAGGGCCATGCAGGTGCTCGAACAGGAACACGCGGCGGCGAACGTGACGCACGCGGAAGTGGAATTCTGGTATCGCCGCTGGATTGAACTCGGGCCGCTGGCCGCCCCGCAGACGAGGACGCTGGCGCGGGTTCTTCACGAACTGCGCGAGATGTATCGCAGACACATTGATATGGAAGACCACGAAATCTTTCCGCTCGCTGGCAAAGTGCTTAGCCGGGAGCAGTTGGCTCAGCTCGGCAGGCAGATGGCCCATCGCCGCGGGCTGATGCACGATGGTGCGCGCGAGAGTCGCCAATCCGAGCCCGGGGCGTAACATGGGGCGCGCGACACGAAATGGATCGGACAATTCGGAGAATCCGGATCAGGCAGATGGGCTGCCAGTAATGATTTACGTGCAAGGAGTTTGCCATGCGAGATGGATTTAACGGTGACAACGTCGAAGTTCGGCTGGATGAGAACTGCGGACCCTACATCATGATCGAACCGGCCAAGATTGGCCGAATTGAGGAACTCCTGCGGACCAGGTGAATTCCTTTCGGGCTCGAAGACGAGACCATCGCATGCAAGGGCACTCCGGAAGCGGCGGTGATCGAATTTGGAAAGGGCGCCGACGTCGCGTGGATTCAGCGGGTGCTGGATAGCGTTCAGTAGGGAGATCCCGAACAGCCTGGAGCATCGAATGTCCCTGAAACCATTGATCGCCGACAAGCGCGCCTCGATCGAGACGACAGCCGCTGGGTCACCGCAGAGACTGGACAGGAGGTAAGAGGATCGTGGCACGATGGCGCGTTGGAGATTGTGTCCTTGTGCCCGACGGTCGCGTGGGTCGTGTGCGCGAAGTGTCCGGCCGAAAGTACCGGGTGCGCGTGCTGCGCAAGACCAGCGCGACGCATCAGTTTCTGATCTTCCAGGCCAAAGACCTGAAGCCGGCGAAATGCCCCAAGGGCTGGATGAGCCCGGAAGGATACGTCCGCTATCTCACCGCGACGTTGGCGAAGATGCGGCAACGGCGGGCTGCATCGACGAGATCACACTGACGCGCAACACGCTCGCACTGGCGAGCTTCGACGATGCGCGCGTCCACGAAGCCGAAGGACTTCGGTATTACACGGTGCGACGATGATTCAACTCAAACGCGCTTACGACCCGCCTTCGCGTCAAGATGGTTTACGCATTCTCGTGGAACGGCTGTGGCCTCGGGGAGTGACCAGGGCGCGGGCGGCATTGGACCTTTGGCTGAAAGACGTCGCACCCAGCCCGGAACTGCGCAAGTGGTTCGGGCACGACCCGGCAAAGTGGAAGCAGTTTGAGCGACGCTATTGGAAAGAGCTGCAACAGCACAAAGAGGCGGTCGCGCTGCTGCGGCAAAAGGCCAAGAAGAGCACCGTCACCCTCGTATATGCCGCAAAAGATGAGCAGCATAACGGCGCGCTCGCGCTCAAGAGGTTCATCGAACATCGCAAATAGACGGCGAAGAATTGTCAGTTATGAGATTCGTAAACCATTCTGCTGGTGAGAGTTCCGAGGACACAGCAGGACCGCAAGCTGGAGCGTCGGAGCAAGGCACGGCAGCCCCGCCGCGCATCGCCCGTTCGCCGCGCATCCGTCTCTCGACATTCCTGCCGCTCGTTTTGCCATTCGTGCTGGCGGTAATCGC
>JBBRTW010000202.1:0-12022 GCA_038244055.1 Tepidisphaerales bacterium
TCATCGCAGTCCGTCGAAAACTGGCCGGGGATGAAGGCGTGCGCACCGTGGCCGAGACGGAAGTCGATACCGTGCTCCCCCTGGCGGATCATGTGGTGAACATTCTCCCGGGCGGCCAGTCCACGCGCGGGTTCATGTCGGCCGCCCGCTTCGGGCAGATGAAGGCCGGCGCGTATTTCTACAACGTCGGCCGCGGGCCAACCGTCGATCAGGAGGCGCTGCTCGCGTCACTGCGATCGGGCCATCTCGCCGGCGCTTATCTGGATGTGACCGACCCCGAGCCCCTTCCCAAAGAACACCCCCTCTGGTCAGCGCCCAACTGCTGGATCACCCCCCACACGGCCGGGGGGCATCACGATGAGTTTCTTCGGATTGTCCACCATTTCGTGGCAAATCTAAGCGCGTTCGCGGCGGGGGGACGGGTGCGCGATCGGGTGATCTGATCCTGTCATGGGGTCAGGAGCCGGCCGCCAGCGACGCCAATAGCAGCATCGAGATTCCCCGGCGTCTGACCCCTTATGGCGTCGCCTTGAAAGAGTTCGTTTGGGCACCGGAAAGGGTCAAAAGTCGGGCAACGGTGATCAGCGTATGAGCGTTTCTGGTGGCCGGCTCCTGACCCTGAAGTGGTTCAACCCGGCTGAGGCGCATTGAGCTTCTCGCTCAACAGCCGCTTGAGCACTTTCCCCGTCGGCGAGCGAGGGAGTTCTTCGATGATGATGACTTCGCGCGGCACCTTAAACGTCGCCAGGTTCTGATCCCGCGCGAAATTCCGAACCTGATCCGGCGTCGCGGTCTGCCCGGGCTTGAGCGTGATGTAGGCCGCCACCACTTCCCCGCGCGAGGGGTCCTTCTTGCCGACCACGGCCGCCTCCGCCACGGCCGGATGCTGCATGAGCACTTCCTCGATCTCGCGCGGCACCGCTTTTTCGCCGCCGACGATGATCAAGTCCTTCTTCCGCCCGGTGATGTACAAGAACCCATCGGCATCGAACCGCCCCAGGTCGCCGGTCTTGAAAAAACCATCCGCCGTCAGCGCCTTGGCGCTCTCGGCCGGCAGGTTGAAATAACCCTGCATGATCATCGGCCCGCGCACCCAGATTTCCCCTTCATCGCCGGCCGCGACTTCCTTGCCATTATCATCGACGATCTTCGCCTGGGCCCCCGGCACCATCTTGCCCACCGAGCCCGGCCGCTGCGAATGCGGCGTGTTCAGCGCGACCACCGGCGAGGTTTCCGTCAGA
Source organism: Tepidisphaerales bacterium (assembly GCA_038244055.1). Classification (GTDB taxonomy): domain Bacteria; phylum Planctomycetota; class Phycisphaerae; order Tepidisphaerales; family Tepidisphaeraceae; genus DASPKW01. Next base: position 1,242 of record JBBRTW010000202.1, read on the forward strand.
CCGTAACCTTCCAGCAGCGGCACGCCAAAGCGCGTCTTGAATCCCTCGCGCAGATTGGAAGGCAGCGCATCGCCGCCCGTGATCAATGCGAAGATCGATTTGAAATCCTCCGCACTGGCGTTCTTCAAATGCAGCACCGCCGCCAGCATCGCCGGCACGCCGAAAACGATGGAGGACTGGTGATCGCGGATCGCATTGAGCATCGCCACCGGCGAGAAACGCGCAATATACAAAACGCTCGCCCCCAACTGGATCGGCGCCAGCAGCCCGCCCGTGAGTCCAAAAGCATGGAAGAGCGGGATCACATTCAAAAATTTATGCCCATGAACCAGCGCTGCATGTTCGATGGCCGAATCCACATCGCTCTGGAGATTGCCATAGGTGAGGATCACGCCCTTGGGCAGCCCGCTGGTGCCGCTGGTATACAGGAGCACCGCCATGTCATTGGCGGCCGGGGAAGGAAATCTCGGCGTAATCGCCATCGGCGGGGTCTGCGGCAGTTGCGTGAGATCCACCACCTTCAGGTCCGAATCCTTGAGCCGGGGTGCCAGTTGCGGGATGGTGACGACCGTGTCGATCCCGCTGTCGGCGATCACATGGGCCACTTCCCGATCCCCCAGCAGGTAATTGATCGGCACCACGCTCTTGCCGGCCAGCAGCGCCCCGTAGAAACTGGCGGCGAACCCCATGCTGGGCGGCAGCAGCAGCCCAACCGTCGGTTTTCGCGTCTGCACGGCCAGGTAAAGCCCCATTCCGGCGGCCGCGGCGGCGAGCTGCTGGTAGGTGTATTGGCCCCGCTCATCGATGATGGCGATATCCTGGGGCGTTTGCCGGGCGTGGGTAAAAAGTGCTTCGAAGAGCATGGGTGGTTGGTTGGGCGTGCGGTCGAAAGGGTCGGATGGTCAAAAAAAGGACGATTTGGGAACCGTTGCGATTTGCAACTGATTCAACGATCGCGATCTTATCCTAGGCTAACATTTTATCTATATCCCCCGGAGGCAAGGATGCGAAGTAACGAAATCGACATGATGTCACACGATCAACCCCCCTCTCCCGTGACACGGGCGTCCCGCCCGTGCTTGCAGCGCCATCCCGTGACACGGGCGTCCCGCCCGTGCTTGCACCGCCTTCCCGTGACACGGGCGTCCCGCCCGTGCTTACACCGCCTTCCCGTGACACGGGCGTCCCGCCCGTGCTTGCAGCGCCTTCCCGTGGCACGGGCGTCCCGCCCGTGCTGGAATCAAACGACCCACTTCCACGTCCCACTCCGCGCCATCGCCTGCGGCATGTCTCTACTCTTAATAAGTGGGATGCTTTCCGGCTGCGCCTCCGATCAAGCCGTCAATGAAAAACTGAACGATGCCTACAAGCAACTCGAATCGCCCCGCCCCGACTACGCGATGATGATGGAGGCGGCCGATGGCTATCTGACCGCCCAGCCCAACGGCAAGGGCACGGCCGAGGCGCTCTACCTGCGCGGGCGGGCCTTCGAAGAGAAATCGCGGCAGGATTCCCCATCTCCCGAGCAGGATCTGACCCAGGCCAACATCGCCTACACCCAGGCCATGGGCCGTTCGCCCAAACCGGGCCTGGAAGGGCTCATCCACACCGGAATCGGCAACGTCCTGTATTTCCAGAACCGCTTCGCCCCGGCCATTAACGAACTGACCGCCGGCTTCGAAAAACTCGAGCGCGACAACGACAAGGCCTGGGCCCTCTATCGCATCGGCCTCTGCCAGCAGCGCATGGGCCAGTGGGAGTTCGCTGACCGCACCTTCTCCAGCGTCCAACAGCAATTTGCGGGGACCGATCAATCCACCCGCGCGGCCCAGCATCTGGGCGCGCGGGCGTTCTGGGTGCAGGTCGGGGCTTTCGCCGGAGCGGCGCAGGCGGATGCAACCGTGACCGAACTCAAGAAACTCGGGCTGACAGGCTCGAAATTCGCCGATCCTTCCCGGCCGGGCGTGCAACTGGTGCGCGTCGGTCCGATCGCGAATTACGACGCGGCGCTGGCGGTTAAACAGCGGGTATGGGCGAAGTATCAGGGGGCGATGATAGTGCCCTGACCTCAGCCACCCCCTTTTCCTGCCGATAACCGGACCGGAGGCATGTGCCTATGTGTCCGATGGATTTTGAAAATGCCAATGCCAGCGCCGAGCTCGATGAAGGGCTTTGCCACCTCGCGGGCGGGCGCTGGATCGAGGCGGTTTCCTGCCTGCGGGCGGCGCTGCGGCGCGAGCCTGGCCGTCTGGCGATCGCGCGCGGACTGGTCAGCGCGTACATTCATGGTGGGGATGCCGAGGCGGCCCGGCGGGTCATCAAATCGTTTACTTCCGAGCAGCCGCTTTGCGCGGAGGGGTGGCGGCTGGCGGCGCAGCTCGAATGGAAACTGGGGTTGCACGATGAGGCGCTGAAAGTCATCGGCCGGGGGCTGGATCATCTGCCGCATTCGCCCATTCTGCATCAGCAGGCGGCGCTGCTGCTGGGGGCGCGGGGGAAGATGGCCGAGTCCTCGCGACATGCCGATCGCGCCGCATCCGCCGCCAGCCGGATCGAGCCCTGGATCGCCGCCGCCGCGGGCCGGCCGGGCTCGGCCGCCGACATGCTTCAATCCGCCGATCGCATCTCTTCGACCAACCCAAAGCTCGATCCCGATTACTTCGATCGCCTCGTCCAGGACCCCAAGCTGCTCGAAGGCCTATTGAGCCTGCCGGCCGAGCAATGCGACATGGAAATGCTCCGGGCGATGGAATTCCGCCTGGCCAAGCTCCTCGAATCCCAGCCGCACCATGCCGACCGCCAACTCCTGCTGGCCCGCCTGCAGCATCGCATCGGCGCGATCCCGGCCGCGACGCTCTCCGTGCAACGCGCTCTGAAAGTCAACCCCTCCTACATCCAGGCCCATCGCCTTCACGCCACGTTATCGGCCGATGCCGGCGATCTCGACGGCGCGCTGCGCATTCTCGAAGGGCTGATCGCGCGCGGCCTGGATTGGCCGGACTTGCATGTGCAGATGGCCGAGTTGCAGGAACGGCGCGGCCGCGCCGAATCGGCGCGATCCCATCTTTACTCGGCGATTCGGGTGAACCCCAGTTTCGCGCGGGCTAAAGAATTGCTGGAGCGCTGCGCCGCGTAAACAGGAACTTCTCGGGTGCCATGCTTCGACCCGCCGAATATCGGTTCATTCTGTTGAGTGACGTACATCGGCGCGGATAAGCATGTCCGCGCAACACTCATACGCGACGAGTTCCACACCCTTGACCTGTTCAGGTCAATGAACTCCGAAAAAGCTCTCTCTATCGTTCAGTCCAAACCCCCGACTTGAATCATTGCCCACCCGCCAACTTCCCCCATGTCGCGGCATCGGTTTGCCGATACACACAAGGGCCGACATAGGTATAAACCCCGCCTCGATACGACCCAAGGAATCGACTCATGAGCGTACACCTTCAGATGCTCGGCCGGCAGCTTCCGTGCAACCTGCTGGACCTTCTTCAGGTCAAGCCGCTGCCTCTCCCTTCACCCGTTCACGATGAGCTGGTCGGCCGCATCGAGGCCGGGCAGAATTATCCGGACCTTCATTACAAACTGGGCCTGTCGCACCTGGGCCGGCAGGAACTGGGGCTGGCACGGCGGCATCTCCAGCAGGCGGTGGATTCCAAGCCGCAATACGCCTCAGCGCGGATGGCGCTGGCGGCGGTGTGCGATCTGCTCGCCCTGCATTCGGAAGCCGTCGACCAGATCGATGCCCTGATCGGAATGGAACAGGATGCCGCGCCGCGGGCCGCCCTGGCCTGCGCCGCCGGGTTCTGCCTGGAGCGCATCGGCGCGCATGGCTCGGCCGCGTTTCGCTACGAGCAGGCGCTGGCGGAGGACCCCGACAATCAGGATCTCTTCGCCCACTACCGCCTGGCCGCGATCTTCCTGGCACACAACGAACTCGAACGCGCCGCCGAGCATCACGAGGCGATCCTGGAAATTGAACCGCAGGAGCAGGCCGTCCGCACCAGCCTGGCGCACCTGCTGCAAATCCTCGGCCGGCATAAGGAAGCGGTCTGGGAATACGAAAAGGCGCTCTGCATGGAGCCCGATTCGTGGGAGCTCCAGTTGGAACTGGCCGAGCAGTTGCAGCGCATGGGCAACACCGATGCCGCCGTCGCGCATCTGGGCCGGCTCGTGAAAAAGCATCCGGAATTTCCCGATCTCCGCCTGCGCCTGGCCAACCTCCACTCCGAGCGCGGCGAGGACAAATCCGCCACCGATCAATACGAGCAGGCGCTGGGGGTGCATCCGAATTATCTCGATTGCCACATCGCCCTGGCGCGGCATCAGCTCCGCATGGGCCGCGTCGAGCGCGCCTTGATCCACTTCCAGCGGGCAATGGGCGTGAACGATCAGAATGTCGAAGCCTATGCCGGCCTGGCCGTGGCCATGCACCGCATGGGCAAGGTCAAGGAAGCGCAGGAGATGCTGGCGGCGGCGCGGAAAATCGCCGGCAACAGCGATGTGCTCCTGAGCCAGCTCGGTCGCCTCGAGCTCGAAGCCGAGGCCGCCGGCGATGCCGATGCGGCCTTCGATCCCAAGCAGCAGTCGGCCGAGCCGGGCGCGGATTCACCCGCCGGGGCTGAGAAAAACGGGCAGAAGCAATGGCTCAACGGCCAGGTCAAGCGCTACCGCGCCATCCTGGAAGAGCATCCTGCGTGGACCGATGTGCGCGTCCGCTGCGGCATGCTCCTCAAGCTGCTCGGGAGATGCGAAGAGGCGATCGAATGCTTCGAGCAGGCGGTCCGCGAGAACCCGGCCTACGTCGAAGCGTGGGTGCAGCTCGGGCTCACCAAACATCAATCCGGGGATGATGCCGGCGCGCTGGCCTCCCTCGAAACCGCCATCCAGATCAAGCCGCAATACGCGGACCTGCACTACCGCCTCGGGCTGATCTACTGCGGCCAAATGGAGTTCGATCTGGCGATGGAGCGGCTGGAAGAAGCCGCCTCGCTGAACAAGCAGAACCCCGATTTCCAGCGGCAGCTCTGGGTCGCCCTCGAATCGATGCAGATGACCGGCCACAAAGGCGCATCCGCCATGGGCGATCGGGTCGAGCCGATCACCAACGAAGCGGTCTGAAAGCTGTTTTGAGATCGCCGATAACCATCGGCGGATGGCCCCTCAATCGATTCGCCCGCACCCCATTCAAGCCACCGGAATCACCTTCGTCACCTCGGGCACGCGCTCGATCAGGTTGCGCTGGATCCCATCCTGCAAGGTCATCCCGGCCGAGGGGCAGCCATTGCACGCCCCGTGAAACCGTATCGAAACCACCCCCGCCGGGGTCACATCGACCAGTTCAATATCCCCGCCATCAGCCTGAACGGCCGGGCGGATCAGGTCGATCACGCTCTGAACGCGGTCGCGAAGGGGCGGTGTCTGGGTGGATATACTCATGTGGGCCTCGGCCGAATTATAGCCGATGCGGCCAATTGGCGACAGGGGAAAGCCCGAATCGCCAGCGATCCGATGTGAGTTCAAAAAAACCCACGAATTCACACGAATTGGCATCGCCCAAGAGCAGTCCGCCTCAGTTCCGCCCGCCCTTCAGGAAATGCAGCTTCTTATCGCCGCCCAGGTAATACAAACCGCCTTCGACCGGCTCCCAGTCGATGATCCCGGCGTCATCGCGGATATCGCGCGTGTGGTCCAGCCGGCCGGATTCCCGCCCATCCTTGGTCAATGACCGCGTGTAGGCATGAACCCGGAACGTATTGGAAGGCTGCATCGCATTGGGCGCGACCGCGACATTCGGCACCACCGGCACGCCGCCGCCGCCATTCGGATTCACCGCCATGCCGCCGCGCCGCGCCGGCTGGCCCAGCACGATGAAATAATCCTGCCCGACCATCGGCTGGTTGTGCAGCAGGTTGGGCAGCGTGTTGGAATCGATCGTTCCGTTCCAGAAAAGATTGAACGGATCATCGAGGTTGTACGCCACCGGCCCGGATTGCCTGGTCGTCACATAAACGTACTGCCCGACCACATTGAGCGCCACCGACCAATCGGTAATGGCCGACTGGCTGCCGGTGGAAGCGCCGACCGTCGCCAGCCGCGCCGGGACCCGCCGCCCATCGGCATTCTTGTAGTCCAGCAGCTTGCCCGATTCGAGCGAGTAGATCGAGACGTACTTACCGGCATGGGTGACAGCCAAAACCCGGCCTTCAGAGATGACCAGTTGATCCGGCTGCACCGCGCCCGCGTAAATCGGGTTGAACACCTGCCCATTGGCATCCACATTCACCGGCTGGTTCGGCCCGCGCCCGACCTCATCCTGCCCGGCCGGCAGATCGTAATTCAGCTCCCGGCGCGGCTCGAAAAGATCCTTGCCGCAGAGCCGGTCCGGCTGGGTCCATACCAGCATCCCATCCGGCGCAAGGGCCAGATTCACCGGCACGTTGCCCGAATCATTCGAGAAATTCAGCCGCCGCACGAGCTGGCCCGTGAGCGTATCGACGATCACGAGCTGCGTGTTGGATGAATCCGTGACCTTGCAGACCACGAAATCATCGTTGGCCAGAATTCGATCCACCGGCGCGGCCTGCGCCAAGCGCGTATGCCAGGCGAGTTGCCCGGTGGAGGCGTTGATCGCGAAGAGCTGCCCGCCCGTGGTGGAGACGAGGATGCGGTCGTTGACCGGCTTGACGAAAGCGATCTGCTCCGGCCCGGCCGCCGCGGGGTTGGCCACCGCCGCCGCCTGTCCGCCGATCTGAATCAGCCGGCCATTAATGACCCGCCTGCGAAGGATCATCCCGCGCTGCATCCCGCCATTGAGCAGGATCTGATCATCGGCATCGTTGTTCCGCGCCGCGACCGCTTCATCGCCGCTGTTCCCGCCGGCGATCACATCGATGCGCGGCAGGGCGCGGAGATCGACCTTCCACTTTTTCGCCAGGTTCGCGCCTTCGAGAAAGGCGATTTCCGATTCCGACCAGGCGATCATGCTCTTGCGATCGTCGATCCATGCCAGCGCCCGCGGAGGAGAGGTAAACGCATTGGATTGAGCGGCCGGCGTCTTCTCTCCCACCGGGTAGACCACCAGATTGCCCCCCGTCCAAGCGGCGATGCGATCGGTCCGCGAATGCTGCCGCTGCAGCTCGGGGGGCGGTGAAATGAGCGCGGCGATGTCAGCGATCTCCACCTGCTGATCCATATTGAACGGATCGCGCAGCAGCCGGGGCTTCTTGTCGGCCACCGCGCCCGCATCGCGCCATTTGCCCAGATCCTCGAGGAATTTCGCCTTGTCAGCCTCGGTCGGCGCGGGCGTGAGATGGAAATCCGGCAGCTTGGCCGATACCGCCTGCGTCCGATACGCCTGCAGCGCCTTGAGCGCCATTTTGAAGGGCGCGCCCGCATCCGCCAGAACCTGGCCATCGGGCAGTTTCAGCGCCTTCTCCAGCTTTTCATCCCCATTGCCGAGCTTGTACACAATCGCGCTCAGCCGGCCAGCCGCGGTTTCAACGCGGTCGCCCACCGGGTCCTTCATCGCCAGATAATTCCGCGCCATCCCCTCCAGCAGGCGCATCTTGATCGCCGGCTTGGTCTTCTCCAGCGTCTCGGCGTACTTGCGGTACACCTGGCCATAGGTATGCGCCGCCAGACGATAGGCCGACTGCCCTTCGTAAGCCTTCGCGGCCGATGTCATCGACTCCGCCGCCGCCGTTGAATTCGGATACGACTCGGCCACCGCCTTCAGCAGCGAAGGATCGTTCCCTGCCGCCGCCAGCGCATCGGTCGCCTCTTTCTCAAACGCCGCATACGCCGTCGGCTTGAGCTTGATGACTTCCCCGATGTACTTCTCCGCCACAATCGCGGCCTGCGTCGCCCCGCCGGCATCTTCATCCGCCAGCGGAACCGTCCGCAGCTTCGGACTGGTGAGAATCTCCTGATACAGCTTGACCGCAGCCTCCAGCGAGCCTTCCTGCTTGTAATCGCGATTGAAGCGGGCCCGGCTCATCCGGTAGTTCACCTGCTGCGAATCGCCATCGGCCGCCGAAGAGGCCATATCGTACAAATCGCCCACCAGATCGAGCGTCTTCTCGATATTCTCGGCCTTCTTGTCCTTCTGCAGCTTGGTCGCGAAGGTGATGCAATCGTTGAAAAGATGATCGCGCTCCGGCCCCTGTCGCATCGACTTGATCCCGCCCAGCAGCGCCACCGTCTCCTGCAGTTTCTCCATCGCCACATCCTGCTTGCCGGCGACGAACATCACTTCCGCATATCGCAGGCGCGGCTCGGCATTGGTTGGCGCGGCCGCCACATCATCATCCAGGCGCTTGCGGGCCAGGTTCATGTCCGCATAGACATTTACGCGCTTGGCGCCGGCCACGATGATCTGATCTCCGGTCACGAGGATATTGCCGGGACCTTCGCCCTCATCCCAGACTCGGTCCCGGCCAGGGTAGCTATCGGTGAGCTTGCCAAATGGCAGCCCGGTCTTGGGGTTAATGGTGCGGTCGATGCGATAAAGATTGGTGGTGGTGCAGACAAAAACCGAATCGGCGGTGACAAATCCGCGGCCACTGACCGGGGTTTTGTCCCAGCGAGTGGCCATCTGTTTGGCGAAGTCGGTGCGCCACTGCACGCACTGCTCTGGCTTGGACTTGTCGAACGCAGCCCAGTCAATGCAGTAGACGAGATTGGATCCGGTCATGAAGACGAGATTGCCATCGACGCCAAGAATAGCCGAGAGAGTAACATTCACCGCTCCTCCCAACTCGTCCAGTGCCACACGCTTGATCTCCGCCCCCGTTCCCGCATCGTAAACCATCAGGTTCTTCCGCCCATCGATCGGCAGCAGAAAGACCTTCCCCTCCTGAACGATCACTGGGTTGAATTCCCAGGCCCCCACCGACGACGGCCCGCTCCCGCGCCCATTGAACCCGCCTCTAAAACCCATCTGCGGATCGTAGCCGGCGCTGTCGCGCGGATAGATGTTCAGCCAGACAATCGTCCCCGCGTACGCATCGATCGCCGCCGCCGCCCCGAGGTTGGTCAGGCAATAGACCCGGCCCGATGAATACGCCAGGTGCGAGAGGTTGTCCGTGCTCATCACCTGCCCGAACATCGCGTTGTTGTTGGCGCTGGCGATGAAGCAGGACCACTTGTACCCACCCGTGTTCATATCGAGGCACATCACGTAACAATCTTCGGAGGTGTAGTTCTTCCCGCCCCGGCCGATGACGTAGACATTCTCCCCCACGATCAGCGGCGATCCCGAGAAATCCAGCGACTTGACGGCCTGCTGGTCATCGGGAACCCGCATCGTGTTCGGCCGAACCACCCAGCGCTCCTTGCCATCGGCGCGGGTGAGGCAGACCAGGCGCGTTCCCGCATCGGTGCCGAGCCGGCCGGTCGTCTGCGCCGCCCGATCCCCCACGCCCATGATCGCCAGCACATGCGAATCGGTCAGGGTGAGCGTGTGCTGCTGATTCCGCGCCGGCGACCACGAATTGATCGTGTACTGCCCGTTGCTGTTGGGATACGACTGCATCCACCCCGGCAGCGATACGCCGCTGGCCAGGCTCACCGCATAAATGCGCGAGCCATCCTGGAAATAGAGCTCCCCGCTATCGACCACCGGCATCACGCCCAGCGCCGGCGCGCCGCCGCTGGATCGGCCGGTGGCGGCCTCCATTTCCTGTCGCTGCTGCTGATTCACCTTCACCGGCGGCGGCGACAGATCGATTGTTGCCAGCCGCGCCCCCGGCTTGGCCTTATCCCCCGGAATCAGCGAGCGCTCTTCATTGCCGCCCGGATAGTACCGCACCGCGCCGGTGGTCGCCGCCACCGAAACCGGCGGCGCATTGCTCAGCAGTTGATCCAGCGCATGCGATAAAATGACGTCTTTGCCAAAGAGCGTGCCCGTGGCATCGGCGAACTTATTGCGAAGCAGGTCCGCCCGCGCCTTGGCCTTGGACACATCCCCCGCCAGGTGATACGCCAGCGCCGTGCGGAAAAGCACGCGCGGCTTCTCGACGATCAAAGTCGGATGCCAGTCCAGCAGCCGGTCACCGATCCGCGCCGCCTCGGGGAAGTTGCCGTTCTCCAGATGCAGATCGAGCAGCCGTAGCCCGGCCTGCTTCCCCGCCTCGGTGACAAAATACAGCTTCATCACCCGCGAGAAGGTTTCCTGATCTCCCTGCGGCGCTTTCTCGAACATCGTCCCCGCGATCGCCCCGTACCGGTTTCGATACGCATCCAGCCCCGCCGGCGGCCACTTGGCGAGTTGCTCCTGCACCGGCCGCTCGATCCCCGTGTACTGGTAGATGTTGTTCTTCGAATCCGTCCCCGAGGGCACGACGCGATCCCCGAATTTCTCGATGACCTCCTGATACCAGTCGGCCGCCTTGTTCCAATCCTGCAACCGCTCCATGCGCCGGGCATCCTCCAGCTTCTTGATCGCCTCCAGCGAATCGCGCACGGACACCCCCTGGAACGTCTCCTTCCCATAAAACGAATCCGGATTCAGCCCCCCGCGCGGCACGGCCGGCTGCTGCACCGGCTGCCCGAAGCAAACCCCCGCGGTCGCGGTAAGAATGGCGGAAACAAGGGCGCTACGGATCATGGAAGTGGGCATAGATAATCCCTCAAACTATTTACGATTCGAATTCGCCGCAGAGCAAACTTATGAGCCACAGATAGGCACAGATGAACACAGATGAATTGAATGAGCCGAATTAGACTGGCCTTTTCTCTTCACCATCTGTGAGCATCTGTGTTCATCTGTGGCAAAA
>JBBRTW010000203.1:0-11980 GCA_038244055.1 Tepidisphaerales bacterium
AAACTCGGCTCCCAGAGCCATCCCTGGCCTTCACCCATGACGTGAACCTCCTGTATCTTGGCCGCGATCACCGTTCTGCCTGAAAAGACAGTGCGCGGCGCGCTTTGGTCAGTGAAAAAACGGAGGGATCATGAATAAGACGGGGTCATGGCAATCTCCTTTGGTCACCTGAATTCCATTCAGTAATCACGGCCTTTTCATTTTGAGTCTTTCATTGGCCCTCCATCGTCGATTTCGGGGTTGTATTCGCCGCGGCGCGCAGCCCGATTGCAGTTGGCTCGATGGTAAAGAGCCTTCTGTGCGGCCGGCACGTTCGCCTCGTTGCCTTGCCAAAGTTCCAGGGCCGGTTGCTGGATGGCGCGGGCGAATGAAAACGCGAGTGCCCAGGGCATGCGCGATTTGAAGCGAATATTCATGGCATTCAAACGTGCCGAGGCGAGCTCAGCGGATTGGCCGCCGGATAGGAACGCGATGCCTGGAACAGCGGCGGGTACGGTTCGCAGGAGACATGTCACTGTGGCGTCGGCGACCCGGTCGGCGTTTTCCTGAGTGGGGCAGGCCAAGCCTGGGAGCACCATGTTGGGCTTGAGGATCATGCCTTCCTGTGCCACCCCTTGTGTTAACAGTTCCCGGAAGACTGTTTGCAGGACCTGCTGGGTTACTTCAAAGCAGCGGTCGAGGGTGTGGTGGCCGTCCATGAGGACTTCGGGCTCGACAATGGGGACAAGGCCGGCTTCCTGACACAACGAGGCGTAGCGGGCGAGCGCGTGTGCGTTGGCCTCGATGCAGGCGCGGCTTGGAATGCTGCTGCCGATGGTGATGACGGCGCGCCATTTGGCGAAACGAGCGCCCATTTGGGCGTATTCGGCCAGGCGCTCGCGTAATCCATCGAGGCTTTCGGTGATCTTCTCGCCCGGATGACCCGCCAGCGGTTTCGCGCCGGCGTCGACCTTGATGCCGGGAATGATTCCTGCATCTTGCACCGCTTTGATAAAGGGCGTGCCACCCAACGCCGCAGACGTTCCCAGTCGTTTCCGTGATTAATATACTTGTTTTTCCGCATTTTGGCGCGTGGCGCGGGCGCGCTAAAAGGGGTCTCTTTCCTTAGACTGTTTTTCGATCAAGAAAAACCAAGGACAAGAGACCCCATGATCAAACGCACCGACGTCAAACGCAGCGCCGTCAAACGCAGCGCCGTCAAGTCGAATCGGCCGTCGCCCGGGCGGAGCGCGTCATCCAAACGTTTCTCCAAGTCTCTCCGCAAACGCGGCCGACGCAAGCCGCGCGACAAGGTGGCCCAGTTGCATCAGAGCCTCTCGCGGCAATTGCCGCGCGTCGGGCTGCGCTTGATCGCCGATAAGAAGTCGGCGCGCTGGAGTCCGCGCATGCTGGTCATCGCGGCGATTTTGTTCACCCTCGACAACGCGGCTTCGCTGATCGACCGCTTTGCCGCGGCCTATGACGGGGTCGCCGCCATGTTCCCGTCGCGGCGGCGGCCGGGAAGCGATCCGCAGGGGTTTCTGCGGGCATTGTCCCGGCATTCGGCGGATCTGCTTGCGATCGTGACGCGGCGCCTGCGCCGCTGCGTGCGCGTGGTCGCCGGACGCAAGCACTGGAAGATCGGACGCTGGGCGGCCTTCGGCGTCGACGGCTCGCGCGTCGAGTGCCGGCGCAGCGCCGCCAACGAAAAGGCCCTGGGCTGCGCGGGGCGGGAGAAGACCGGCCCGCAGCTTTTCGTGACCGCGTTGTTCCACATGGGCACGGGCCTGGTGCATGACTTTCGCAGGGGCACGGGCAAGGCCAGCGAGCGCTCTCATTTCATGGAGATGCTCGATACGCTGCCCCGGGAGGCGATCGCGGTGGCCGATGCGGGATTCACGGGCTACGAGCTGATGACCCGGGTCATCGCCGGCGGGCGGCATCTGCTGGTTCGCGTGGGCTCCAACGTGACCCTGCTGCGGAAGCTGGGATGGTGTTGCGAGCAATACCCGGGGATCGTGCATCTCTGGCCCGATGCCATCCAGCGCCGCACGAAAAGGCCGCCTTTGACCCTGCGGCTGATCACCTTCACCGATGGCCGCAACCGGCGGATGCACCTGCTGAGCGACGTGCTGGATCCGGCGCGGTTGTCGGACGAGGAGGCCTTGGAACTGTACCGCCGGCGCTGGGGCGTGGAAGTGCTGTACCGCTCGCTCAAGCAGACGCTGGGCCGGCGGAAGATGGTCTGCGGCAACCCCGAGCACGCGGCGGCGGAACTGGACTGGGCGATGCTCAGCCTGTGGGGACTGGGCCTGATGGCCGCGACCGAGCAGGCGGGCCGGGGCCTGCCGCCAACGCGCCTGAGCATCGCCAGGGCCCTGCGCCCGGTGCGGCGGGCGATCCGCAGCGCCACCCCGCGCTACGCCCGGGGCCTGAGCCTGGCGGCCGAACTGGCCCTGGCCGTGCGCGATGACTACCGACGAACGAGCCCCAAATCCGCCCGAACCCCGGTCAACAAAAAACGCGAAAGCCCGCCAGCGCCGGGCGGGGCCGACGGCCCTTCAGCCAGCAGCCCAGGCGATCCAGTTCCCGACGCACATTCTTCACCGTCTCCGCTGCCACGCCACGCGCGGCGTACTGCTCCATATATTGATCTTCCAATCGATCCCAGTTCTTCATCCGAGGCCTCCTCTGGAGGTAAAGATCCTGGCCGTCGCCTCAGCGCCGACTCCTCCGTCGCCCAAAGCGCAGCAAAAGGGCCGACGATAACGCGTCGGCCTCTCTTGGGCACTTTACGCAACAATACGACGCACGATATGACGACCCCGACCGCCCCTGGATCCTCGGAATTGAACTAAAGGCGCGATCAATTCACCTTCATGCGCGGCACGAGGGTTTTGGAGCGGCTCTGGGTCTCGATCTTCTGCATCCAGACGGCCCACGCTTTGCGCGTGGTTTCGCGAACGATGGGCTTGGAGCCTTCTTCACCTTCGAGGCGGGTGAGGAACTGGCGCATGCCGGCCATGTGGATTTGTCCGGCGCGCGCGGCCGCGAGGGCACCGGGGAGCATTGACTCCTGGGTCTTGGCGACGGGTTCGGATTTCATTCTTGTGAAGTACCAGTCGGCCAGGCCGGGGGTGTTCCAGTCGCCCAGACCGCCGTGGACGCGATCGAGCGAAGCGATGACATCGGGTTTCATTTCCGGCTGCCACAGGCCTTGATCCAGGCCGGCCGCCAGGCGCTTTTCGACTTCGAGAAGGTTGGTGCGATCCGTTTCTGCCAGTGCGGGTTCAGGAAGGCCGGGCGGCGCGGCGAGGGTGGCGAAGGGGTCGGCAACCGGGGATTTCCCATCAAGGCCAACCGGGCCATGGAGGATGAAATCCGCGAGCCGCTCGACATCGGAGATCGATCCGGTGGCGGCCCGCGCGCTGCAGAAGACCAGTGCATGCACGGCCGACTGGTATTCATCGCCCGCCCCGCGCCGGCAGGCATCGAGAAACCAGGACGTGGCTTCTTTCGGCCGGCCGATATACAGGCACATCCAGCCGCGATGGAGCGAAGCCTGGGCATCGCTGCCGAGCTTGGCGCTGGCGGCTTCGAAAGCGGTGACGCGGGCGGGATTGGCGGGATATCCGATGGATTCGAGAGGATCGGCCAGATCGTCGGACGTGCCCAGGTTGGCATCGGGGCCAGCGCGGCCAAACTGCTGATAGGCCGCGAACGCCTTGGCGCGCGTGGCATTGCCATCGGCCTTTCGGAGCAGGTTGAGAATCTGCATGGCGGCCGGCTGGATGCGCTCGCGAGTGTCGGCGAGGTCCATCGAAAGATGCTGCAGCTTCAGCGCGGCGGTGGAATCGGCATCCTGCATGGCCAGGCGAAGGATCGCGGACTGGGCCTCCTGCCAGTGATCCCGGCATAGCAAGTCGGCGCGATCGGCGATCACCTGGTCGTAGGCGGCGATCGCCTCGGCGGCATTTTTCTCGGTTTCCCAGGTCGCGGCGATTCCCAGCCACCAGCGCTGCCGCTGCGGGGCATCGCTCTCGGTTGCCAGAAAAGTCTTGTAGGCCGCGCGAACCTCTGGAAGCGCGTTCAACTTCGTATGGCAGTCGCCAATGCGCTGTTTGAAGCACAGCCAGGCGTTATCGGGGATATCTTCGAACTTGAGTTCGAGCGACTGCTTGAGCGGAACGAGGCACCGGGCGTAGTCCTGCGCGAGATACATTGCATCGGCCTGCAGCCACAGCGCATCGAGAACGCGGCGATGCTCTTCGGTTTCTTTGGCGGCGGCCAGCGCCTTGGCCCCCTGCTCGTAGGCTTCGGGGTATTTTTTGGCGCGGATCAGCAAATTGGCGCAGCGCATGCGCCATTCGGCGGCCACCTCGCGCTCATCGGCGGCGGCCTGGGCGGTTTGCGCCGCCACGGCGGCGGCCTCATCGTGGCGATTGAGTTGGGAGAGCAGGTCACAGACCGCGCCGGCGGCCTGGCGCTTCATAAAATGGTCCGACGCGAGCGAATCATGCAACTGAATCGCCTCGGCGAGCGATGCTTCATACTTCTTCTGCTGGCGCAGGCAGTCGATGATGGCCCATTTGCTGCGGACTTTGTTGTCCGGCTCGGCATCGGCGCGGGCGATGACGGCCTGATAGAGCACGATCGCTTCATCGAGTTTACGCTTGGATTTAAGCGATTCAGCCTGATCGAACTGCGCATCCTTCGCCAATGCCAATGGCAGATAGGGCGACAGGAGAAGGCACGCAGCCGACACGAATGCTAAACCCTGAACCCTGAACCCTGAACCCTTCTTCGTACCTCTGCTTATCATGGCGTTACCTTCCCTTTCTCGGATGCTTCGGAATAGCTGAAGATGACCTCGTCGATCATGACCTGCATGGGCTTTCCCGCCTTGCCCGACAGGATGATCGAATGGGTGATTCCCGGTTGAAACTCATCGGCATCCTTGAGCAACCGGGCCAGCGGGATCACGATGCGCTGGTAGGTTGTCGTGAACTTTTTGGCCGGCACGAAGCCTTCGGCCAGGAGGGGAACGGCCGGCGTGGTTGCGGGTTGGGCGAAGACGGGCTCATCGCGGAGTTGGATGGAGATATCATCGGTGGAATCTTCGGCGGTTCGGATCTGCAGCACGAGGGCCGCGGCCCCGGTGATATCGAGCGTTTTTCGCGAGCCGCCCACCCGGGCGCGCCATGGGCCGGGCAGTTCGATGCCCAGCAGCAGGCCGCGCTTTTTTCCCTGCGGCGAGGTGGCGGTGCCGCGTTTGATCTTGCCCTGCTCGATGGCGATATCGTGCCACTGCTCGCGCTCCCAGAAAGGAACGCCGCCGGCGGGGTTTACGATCGAATAAGGAACCACCACACCCGCCAGGTTGCCATTGTCAGCCGCGGCGGTGATGGTCAGCCCCACCACGCCGGGCCAGGAATGCCGCCAGTCTTTGTCCGGCCGGCGATAGGTAAGCAGGTTCAGGGCGAATGCATTTGAATAGACGCCATCGCCGGCCGCGCCATCATCGTGCTGGCCATCATCGAGCAGCGCGCTGGTGGGCGACAGGCCAAGGCGGCTCAGGTCAACCGTAACCGAAGGCGGTTTGGGACCGTCGGAGCGGACCTTGGCGCTGATGATGATTCGCTGCCCGGCCATCGCCTGATCGTGGGTCTTCAACACCTCGAGCATCGATGCGCCGGCGCCGGCGAGGTTGGGGCGTTTAGGGAACTGGGCCAGCGCATCGCGCACCTGATCCAGCGAATTCTGCTGGCTCATCGGATCGAAACGATTGACCGCCGGCTTGATGGACGCTTCGACGATCCGCACGCCGTTGCCGCCGCGCGCCGCGCGATAGAGCATGCTGTTGATCGAGGCGTAGAAGACCGCGCCATCTGCGCTGGCCCGAAGCTGCGCGCCTTCGCGGACGATCGCGTTGGTGTAGAGGCCTTTGCTGTGGGCGATGGGCGGATCGGAGAAAGGAACCTTATCGAGAAGTTCCTGGCCTTCGCCTTCGGAGGACATGGTCCAGGCCGCCATTCCCATGGTTTTGGGATCGAATGCGAAGACGATTTGGCTGTCGGCGGTGGGGCCCCAAGTCGCGCCGATGCCGGCCCATGAATCGATATCGGCCGGGCCGATGCGCTTGACGACGCCGCCGCCGCGGGCGATGCGGAGCAGGCCGCGCTCGGCGGTGCTGGCCAGGACGGAGCTATCGCCCATGATCGGCGATGTAAAACCCGTGCAGACGACATCGCGCACCATCTCCTGCCAGGGCTCGGTGAAGGAGGGCATTCGGTACAGCCCCTGCACATCGGGATCGGCCGCCTTCGAAGCGGCGACGTAGATCCCCTCGGAAGCCGCGCGGGCGGTATAGGCGCGGAACACATGATACTCTTTATGGAGCACCGACCAGGTTTGGCCGCCATCGGTCGAGCGCGACAGGCCCGGCGCGGAGTCGCCATGGCAGGCCAGGATCGTTCGTCCGGTCAAATCGCCCGAATAAATGTCCAGGAACTGCACCGAATCTCCGGCCAGGCCGGTTGCCTTCGAGCCGATCTGCTTGAACGTTTTTCCATTGTCGCCGCTGGTCCAGATCCCTTTCCTTTTGGTGGCGACAAAACATACATCGGTGCTATCCAATGGAAATGCGATATCGGTAACCGCACCGATCTTTTCGGCCGAGCCCTCGGGCAATGGTTTGAAGGTTCGGCCGGCATCTTCGGTGACCAGCAGGCCGGCGCCGGTGGCGACCCAGGCGCGCGCTGGCAACAGCGGATGCGGCCAGATGCCGAATACATCGGTCGCCGCTTCGACTTTTTGCCAGATCAGTTGCAGATCGGGATAACTACCGGCATGGCGGGTGATGGATGACCATTGATTGATCGCGACGGTGTTGAAGAGGCCGGGCGCGGGCGTGCTCTCGGCGGGCGCGGGGTCCTGGGCGGCGGCCGGCAAGGTGGCCAATAGCAGGATGAGGGCGATTGAAGCGATGTGTTGCGCCGAGGTGACGAATAGATTGATCATCCCGGCCTGTCCAGCGCTTTGGCAAGTGCGGCGCGCATCAACGCCGGCGGAGACTTGAGGCTGCTCTGCTGAAATCCTCCGTATTTGGAGGCAATGTTGCTTCGAAAGCTGCTGACACGGGCAGGATGCCCATGCTACGGGAGAGGATTTCAGCAGAGCAACTTGATGCGTGATCCGTTTTATCACCTGCATGCCGGCATTTGTCATTTCGCCCCTCCCGCCTTCGGGGCGCTCCGCGGCAGGACCACGCGTTTCGCCAGGGCACCCGCATCATCATCTTTTTTTGGATCGAGCGGGTGATGGCCATCCGCGTCGACGGCCGCCGCGCCTTCGGATTGGCCGGTGTCTTCGAGGAGGGCGTGCTCGCTCACCAGGCGCCGGCCCTTCCAGAAATCAACCTTTCCATCGGGCACCAGCGGCAGGGTTGGATCGTCCTTGATGCCATCGCTTTCAGAAGCGGCCAGCCGCCGCGATACCGGGACATCCTGGCCGCCATACAGCTTCTTGAAAATCTCCAGGGATTTTCGCCCTTCAACGGCCCATCCCTCTTCGGTTTGGCGCTGCCGGGTGATCCATTGGGCATGCTCGTAGGAGGATTGATTGAAAGTGTCCAGCACCGATATGGGGCGGCCTTTGGCGCTTTCCAGGGCCTGCAGAAAGAACTCGGCGAAATCTGAATCGCCTGTTTCCATCGGGCTTGTTGCGGTGACAACGATGCGCCCGGGCTGCCGCAGGTCCTTCAATGCCGCGCCCGATGAAGACGTGAAATTCAAGATCACCATGCTCTGGGCTTTGATGGTTGCCAGGCTCTCGGCAAGCTCTTTCATTCCCAGATCGGGTCCGGGGACGACAAACGCGCCCTCGGTTCCGCCGTGGCCGAGCATCACCAGGACAAACTGATCGTTTGGCCGAACCTGGGAGGCGATTTCCGCGATTTTCTGGCGGATTCCCGTTGCGGTCGAGGCCGGGCCGGACATAGAGGAAACCTTCGCGCCGGCTGATCCGAAGCAGGCCGCGAAACGTCCGGCCCAGTCGGCATGATGCCGGGCGTACAGCGGCGTTCCGGGCGAGCCGGTCAGGATGAGCACATGCGATTGAGCCGGGGCGATGGTGGCATCGCCGCTCGGCTCGGCAGGTTGGGCCAGCCGCGCAGGGATAAGCAGACCGATCAGCGCCAGCGCGACGGTGATCGCCGGTCGCGCTGATCCTGGGCGGTGGCCGGGCATGGCTGGAGAGGGCACTGGATTTCCACGCGTGTTGCTCACATCAAATCCCGTCTAATGGGTCAAGAAATAGATGATCGTGTTGATTCCCATTTGAATCGACTTCTCATTGAGCTCGGGCGTGAAAAATCGGTTCATCCAGCCGCAGTGAATATCGCCGGGCGTGGCCACGGTCATGAGTCGGCCGGTGCCGGGCTCGAAGAGCCCGTATGCTCCGTGCGGCACGCCCTGGCAATGCGGCGCGCCTTGCGGGAGGTCGTAATAGCAATGGAAAATCTCGTGATCCAGCGGGATTTTCCGCATCGGGTTGTTGGGGAACAGCTTTTTGATCAGGTCGACATAAAACCGGAAAAACCGGTCCTGCTTGCCGAGATAGACGCAATCATCCGCCAGCACGAATCCGCCGCGCTCCAGGAATTCGCGCAGGTTTTTCTCCTCGATCTCCGGGAGTTTGAAATAACCTTCGGCGGTCATGAACACGAAGGGATAGCGGCACATTTCATCGAAATCGTTCAGGTGGACGACCTTGGGCTCCTGGCTGACGTTGATGTTAGTGAGTTCCTGGAGTTTTTTGCGGAGATTCACATCCCCGATCGGCCCGCAATTCCAGAGGTCAACGGTTTCATCGTACACCGTGAACTGGAGGCGCGGAAAAACGAATTGGCCGGTCTTTACGGCCGGGGCGGCCAGCGCCGGGCTGGAAATGTTCAGCAGTCCCGAGCCCGCCGCCGCCAGCGCCGCCATGGCCGAACCGCCGCGACGAAGAAACCCGCGGCGGGTCAGGCCATCGCGAATCGAATCGATGGGCAGTTGGCGAATCGGTTGATTGGGGGTTCGTCTCATCTTGCATTCCTCGCAAACAACAACATCAGGCCAGTCCCTTGCGCCGCCGGATGATCCACTCCGCGCTGAACAAGCCCAGCAGAAGGATGAACAGCATAGGCATGTCCCAAAGCGGCTGATCGTGCGGGACCGCCGACTCCAGCGCCGCCTGGGTGACGCGCGCCTTCACCGCGTCAATCATAGCCATCAACTGCGCCGGTTCGTAGTAGCCGCCGTGGGTGGCCTCGGCCATCCGCATCAGGACCTCTTTCTTCATCCCCGCATCGGAGAATTCCAGCACGGGTTGAGACACCAGAAACCCCTTCTCCACCGGCTTGGCTTCCCAGCCCTCAACCCGCACCGCCAGCTTATGCTGCCCTTCGGTTTCGGGAAGGAAATGGCACT
The DNA here is from genome assembly GCA_038244055.1 of Tepidisphaerales bacterium. GTDB lineage: Bacteria > Planctomycetota > Phycisphaerae > Tepidisphaerales > Tepidisphaeraceae > DASPKW01. The sequence goes on from JBBRTW010000203.1 coordinate 9,450, forward strand.
CATAGACACCCTCTTCCGACAGAATCCAGTCCATCGGGATTTCCTGCATGTTGCCCAGCGGGTCCGTGATCTGGGCCACCACCTTCGCCTCATTGAGCGGCGTCATGTCCTTGCCGACAACGGTGGCGCGGACGGTCACGGGATCGCGGCGGGTGTAGATCTCCGCATCGGTTGAAACCATCAATTGCTCGCGCGCCCCCACGACGAGCCAGCGGATGAGCTGCTTCCAGAATTTTTCGTGGAACTCGGTGCTGGCCGGCTTGGACATCCGCCAGAACCAGGACCCGCCCGAGGTAAATGCCGCGACGCGGCCTGCGCCGTAGTCCTGCACGGCCAAAACGGGCTGGCCGGTTTTCTGACGTTCGAGGAGCATTGTCGCGCCAGGCTTGAGCCCCGTAACGGGCGTAATCCCAACCAGCGGCGGCGCGTGGTCCCAAAGGGCCTTGTTTTCGCCAGCATCCAAAGCCAGCTTCATCACCGGATGGGCCATCGCCTTCTCAACCACCGAGGCCGCGTATTGCTCATCGGAATAGGGCGGATCACCGGGCGAGATCGACACGGGCAGCATCCGCCCCACCGGCGTCGGCGCGTAATGCCCCAGCCCGAACGAATTCACCCCGCCGAGCATCAGCAGGCCGCCGCCGCGGACCTTCACGAACTGCTCGAGCAATTGCAACTGCTGCGGGGAGAAGACATCGGCCTCGATATCCCCCAGCACGATCGCCTGATAGGTGAAGAGCTGTTCGGCGGTGGTTGGGAAGCCGTCTTTCAGGTACGTCTCGTTGCCATTAGCCCCCTGCACGTAAAACCGTTTTGGCGCGAGTCGCAGAACGCCGACCAGACGGAAATCCGGATCACGGAACAAGGCCCGCCGAAGAAACCGATACTCCTGGCGCGGGCTGCCTTCGATGTAGAGCACGGGCAGGCGATCATCCTGGAGGTCCAGCACGAAATCCTTCGCGTTGTTCTGCGCGAGTTTTTCTTCCTTGGCGGCCGGGATCTCGACCCGGTAGGTTGCGCTGCCTTCATGGTCGGGCGTGAAAGCCATGCGGAGGCGCGTGAGATCGCCGCTGCCATCGGGTTCGATCCGCCGGGTAAGAATGATCGTGTCACCGCGCTTGAGCAGCAGGTCGAACGGCGTCTTGAAGCCGGTATGGCGAACCGTGATGTCCAGCTCCACTTCGGAATTCCGCCGCGCCCGCGCGGGCGCGAGAACCTGCACCACTTCCAGGTCGGGTGGAGGATTGGGATCGCCCAGCGCCAGAACATACAGCGGCACGCCCCGCGCCTGCAGCATTTTCGCGGCGTCTTCAGCGCTGCCGCCGGTGTTGCGGCAGCCATCGGTTACCAGAACCGCGGCCGCCAGGGGAACGCCGCGCAACTCGGCATCGACATCGTGAATGGCCCGGAAAAGATTGGTCGCCTGCCCCTGGGCATCGAGTTGATTGGGCGCGTCGATTCGCTTGATCGAATCGGAGAATGCATAGGTCACGGTCTCGCACTGGCCGGCAATCGCCTTGAGAAGCCCGGCCTGTTGCGGGCCAGCGCCGAAAATAGCCTCTTTCGCCAGATCGATTCGCGGGCGATTGCTCAGGGCCGGGTCGGCGATTGACATCGATGCCGAGCTATCCACCATCACGGCGGCAAAGGTTCCGCCGGCCCTGGGGGCCTGCGACCGGATCACCGGCGCTCCGAGCATGAAAAACAGCAGCCCGATCGCCGCCAGCCGCAATCCGAGGATCACGCGCCAAGTCTTGCGCGATGTTCGTGCCGCGGCCTTGCGATAGAGGAACCAGACGCCCACGATCGCCGCCGCAAACAGCAAAAATCGCAGCTCCCCCGCCAACGGGCTGGAAAACACCAGCTTGCCGCCGCCGAAGTTATCGAGCGAATGATTGAAAAGCCACTGAAACAACGGGGTCACTCTCTTTTGGTTGACAAGGCCTCGAAATACCGGTTCACAAGTTGACGATACTGCGGCGGGCATTCTTCGCGCTGGGCCGAGAACAGACTCTTGGCCGCCAGCGTGGCCTGATATTCGGCCTCCAGCTTATTGTGGAGCCGGGCGACGACCTTGGCGAAATCCGACTCCTTCGCCTTGGGATCTTCGACGGCTTTCTGAACTTTGGCCGGATCGGCGGCCGTTTCTTCGAGCTTCTTGGAATCCCTGTCGAACTCCGGATCGCCCTTGACGAAATCGCGCTGCTTGAGATGCCGCACCAGGCGCTGGGCATCGGCCGCCGCTTTCTCCGCCTCGGCCTTGCGGTCGGCGGGATTGGCCTGCTCCAAAGCCTGTTTCACGCGCTCGGCTTCGTTGCGGGCGCGCTTCAGTTCGGCCTCGTGGCCCGTGGCCCGCGCATCGTTGGCCGCCTGGATCGCCTCGGCCACTTTCTCAAGGCCTTTATGCGCCTTCTTCTGTTCCTCGGCGGCGTTTTCGGGATGGCCCGCCGCCATTTCGACCGCGGCGTTGGCGGCCTTCTGCTCGACGCGGTTGCGCTTGAAGATGCCCGAGCCGCCGGTGAGGTCGAGCG
>JBBRTW010000204.1:0-11917 GCA_038244055.1 Tepidisphaerales bacterium
CCGCCTTCACGCTCGCCCACACGCTCACCCTCACCCTGTCCACGCTCAGCCTCACCTGGCCCGCGCTCAACTGGATCAACGTCCCGCGCGGTTTCGTCGAACTGATGATCGCCGCCAGCATCATCGCCATCGCCCTGCAAAATGTTCTCTGGCCCACCTCCGCCCGCGGAAAAGCCCGCCTCGCCATCGCCTTCGCCTTCGGCCTCTTCCACGGCCTGGGCTTCGCCGGCGGCCTCAAGCAAGCTATGTCCGAAATGCCCGGCTCCACCATGGCCACCGCCCTGGGTTCCTTCAGCCTCGGCGTCGAGCTCGGCCACCAGATCATCGTCCTGCCCCTCTTCATTCTCCTCTACGCCGCCAGATACGCAGGCCGCACCGCCGACCACCCTCGCCCCTGGGTCGCCACCGCCGCCATGCGCTATTGCTCGGCCCTCATCTGCGCTGGAGGAATATGGTTCCTGGTCGAAGCCCTCAAGTAGTTGATGTCCATTGTCAATTGTCCATAGTCCATCGTCTCGACCATCAAAACCCTCACAACTAACAGCTAACAATGAAATCATCCGCTGATCGGCCGAAAGGGTCAGGAGCCGGGGAACGATGATCAGCGTATGGGCATTCCTGGTGGCCGGCTCCTGACCCTGAAATGCGGATTTCAGCAGAGCAAACTAACAACTGACAACGGACACCTGACAACGATCAACGAACAATGGACAATTGACCATTGACCATTGACCATAAACCATCGACCATCAACTAAATCCTCATCCCATAATGAATCTGCCTCCCCACCTCCTTAAACCCCATGCTCGGATACAGACCCTGCCCCACCGGGTTCTGCTCCAGCGTTTCGATCTTCGCGACTTCCATTCCCGATAGTCGGAAGAAATCGACCGCGAACTGGATCAGCGCCCGGCCGATCCCTTTCCCCTGACTGCCTGGGTCCACCGCCAGATTGGGTATCCATCCGATGCGACTGATGAGGTTCAATCGCGTCGTGATATACCCCACAATCTTCCCGCCATCATCATCCACCGCCACAAAAACCCCATCCGGCTGCACCCGGCAATCCTCCGCGATGGCCGCGAGTTTCCGCGTCCGCCAGTCCCCCTGCCCGAACGCCCCGAGCGCATTCTCCATGTTGCGATCGATGGAAACCGGCCCAAACGTCAACCCCGTAATCTCCTGCAGCCGCTCCAGGTCGCCCGGTTGATAAGGTCGGATGGACATGGAGCAGATTGTTCATCGCGGCCGCCCAGACGTCAAACCATTACGACTTCGCCACATCCCGTCGCGTTCGGCCACGAATTCAATCGGCCCTTCTGACTCCCTCTCCCAAGCGGCGCAGGTTGAGCCCATTCGCCGCGCCGCTCAATCGCCGCGTGGGAGAGCAAGATACAAGGGCGGGGGTGAGGGGTTTCGGCCTTGGGTGACGGCCATCGCAACGCCTCTCAATCAATTGCCTCTCTGAAAGCAGTCGCCACGCCCGCCCGCTTGCATCGCCCAATCTTCCCGATAGGTTTTGGCGCATCGCAAGGGCGCAATTCCGACAGTTGGGAGAATTCATGGCGTATCGTCTGATGCTGGCGTTGATCCTGCAAACCGCGCTGATCGGCATCTGCCATGCCGAAGACCCCGCCTCCCAGGACGACCGACGCGTCGGCTCTCCCGAAAATGGCCGGACCATCGTCCCCACCGGCCAGGCCGTTCGCCCCGCCGGGTCCATCCTCCGCTATTTCGGCCGCCCCCTCGACATGGCGTTGTCGGCCGACCAGAAAACCCTCTTCGTCAAAGACACCGCCGGCCTGACCATCGTCGACGCCGCCACCTGGGAAATCCGCCAGCGCCTGCCTTTCAAGGACGATGCCGACAACACCGATGCCGGCTCGATGCACGGCATCGCCGTCGCCCCTGATGGAAATGTCTACCTCACCGGCGCGAAGCATTTTCTCTGGCATGCCATCATCGATCCCCAGGGCAAAGCCCAGTGGGCGCGCCAGATCCCCCTCCCCGGCCCGGATAAAAAACCCGCCGACGCGCTCGGGCTGGCCATCTCCGCCGATGGAAAATCCGCCTACATCTGCCTCTCCCGCAACAACACCATCGGCGTCATCGATCTGATCGCCGGCAAACTCACCCGCCAGATCGATGTCGGCATCTGCCCCTACGACATCGTTCTCCTGCCCAATGGAAAAACCGCCTACATCTCCAATTTCGGCGGCGCTCGCCCGACCAAAGGCCAGAAAACCGCCGACACCGCCGGCTCGGAAATGATCGTCGATGACCGCGGCATCGGCGCGAGTGGAACCCTTTCCAAAATCGACCTGGCCGCCGGGAAATCGATCGCGGAAATCACCGTCGGCCTCCACCCCGCCGGCATGGTCGTCGGCTCAAACCCCGCGCGACTATTCGTCGCCAACGCCAACTCCGACAGCGTAAGCTGCATCGACCTCGCCACCGACAAAGTCATCGAAGAAATCCCCGTCCGCCCCGATCCGCTTCTTCCCTTCGGCAGCATCACCAATGCGCTGGCCCTGAGCCACGATGGCAAATCCCTCTTCGTCGCCAATGGCGGCAACAACGCGCTGGCGGTCGTCGTCCTAAGCGCCGATGCCAATCAGAAAAGCGCCGTCAAGGGCTTCCTCCCCACCGCCTGGTTCCCCGGCGCGGTCCTCACTGATGGCAAGAGCCTCTTCGTCGCCAATGTCAAAGGCGATGGCTCGCGCAACCCCTCGGCCGTCCGGGGCGGCGCGTTCGATCGCATCTACAATTCCACGCGCTACGTCGGCAGCCTCTCGCGCATCGATCTCGCGGAACTGGCCGACCTCAAGAAGCACACTGCCCAGGTCCTGACCGATGCCCGCGTTCCCCAGGCCCTGCTCTCATTGGAAAAAGCCCGCAGCGATATCAAGCCCCTCCCTGTCCCCGCCCGCGTCGGCGAGCCCAGTGTCTTCGAGCATGTCGTCTACATCATCAAGGAAAACCGCACCTACGACCAGGTCCTCGGCGAACTGCCCAAAGGAAATGGCGACCCTCGCCTCTGCATCTTCGGCAGGGAGATCACGCCCAATCATCATGCCCTGGCCGACCAGTTCGTCCTGCTCGACAACTATTACTGCAACGGCGTCATCTCGGCCGATGGCCACCAATGGGCCACGCAGGGCCTGGTCTCCGCCTACCAGGAAAAAGGGTTCGGCGGTTTCGCCCGCTCCTACGATTTCGGCACCGATGCCCTCTGCTACGCCTCCAGCAATTTTCTCTGGGACAGCGCCCTCCTCGCCGGTCGGTCCTTCCGCAATTACGGCGAGTTCGATTTCCCCGATATCGTCCCCGCCAAAGCCACCTGGGGCGATGCGTGGAAGGATCAACTCAACGGCACCAGCAATGTCACCTTCAAGCAGAAAATCCTCATCGACACGCTCAAGAAATACACCAGCCCCATCTTCCCAGGCTGGGAGATGAAATTCTCCGATCAATATCGCGTCGATCAGTTTCTCAAGGAATTCCGCGCGGCCGAGAAAACCGGGCAATGGGAGAATTTGGTCATCATCTACCTCCCCCAGGACCACACCAGCGGCACCAAGGCGACCGCCCCCTCCCCCCGCGCCCATCTGGCCGACAACGACCTCGCCCTCGGCCGGCTCATCGAGGCCATCTCCAAAAGCCGCTTCTGGGACAAGACCTGCATCTTCGTCAACGAGGATGATCCGCAGGATGGCTTCGACCACGTCGATGGCCACCGCTCGCTCTGCCTCGTCGCCAGCCCCTACACCAAGCGCGGCCAGGTCGTCAGCAAGTTCTACAACCAGACTTCCGTCCTCCACACCATGGAGCGCATGCTCGGCCTGCCCACCATGAACCAGCAGGTCGCCCAGGCCCCCACCATGGAAGATTGCTTCATCGAAAAACCCGACCTCGCCCCGTTCATCACCGTCCCCGTCACCATCGCCCTCGATGAACCCAACAAAAAACCCGCCGCCATGACCCCCACGCAGCGCGCCCTGGCCATCAAAGGTGAAAAAATGGACCTCAGCGAGCCCGACCTGATCAACGATGATGTCTTCAACCGAATCCTCTGGCACGCCGCCCGAGGCGAAGAACCCTACCCCACCAAATTCGCCGGCGCTCACGGCGGCCAACTCGAAAAGCTAGGCCTGAAACTAGAACGCGCCGCCGCCAGGAAAGACGCGGATGATGATGACGACAAGTGACCGGTGGGGTAGACATTCTTGTCTGCCCCAAAAAGATTTCCTTATGTTGAGCGCCTCAAATCCTGCTATTAGCCCCACCCATTCTCATACCAGATTCTCCCCTAACCCACCCTTTTCCCCTCGCAACGCCCCCATTCAGAGTTAGTATGATAATCAACAGGCCAGCCCTTCGTTTCGGGATTGGCTTCACCTCTCGCGTCAACCGCCCGCCCCATGAAGAGACACCGCGCCCCCATCCAGCACCTATTCACTGCAATTCGCGGCCTGCCCCTCTGCGCCGTCGCGCTTTCCCTGTTCCTCTCCGCCCCCCAATCCGCCGCCGAAAACCCGTCCCCTATCAGCTTCGAAAAGCAAGTCCTCCCCCTCTTCAATGCCGCCTGCGCCGGCTGCCATCAACCCGGCAAACTCAAAGGCGGACTGGACCTGACGACCTTCAAAGGCACCATGACCGGCGGCAAGAACGGCCTGATCGTCAAACCCAGCGCCCCCGAACTGAGCGCTCTGATTACCCAGATCACCGGGGATACACCCGAAATGCCCGCCAAGGGCGATCCTCTCACCAAGGCCGAAGTCGCCATCATCACCCAATGGGTCAAGGAAGGCGCTAAGGACGATTCTGCCCCCCTCGTCGCCACCGCCGGCGGCGCGCTCCCCGGCCCGGCCCCGCTCACCGCGCCGCCGGTTTACAGCGTTCCACCCGTGATCAGCGCGATGGCCTTCTCACCCGATGGTTCCATGCTGGCCGTCAGCGGCTATTACGAAGTCCTCCTCCATCGCACCGACGGCAGCGGCATCGCCGCGCGTCTGCTCGGCGGCTCGCCGCGCATCCTGGCCATGTCCTTCTCGGCCGATGGAAAAAAGCTCGCCACCAGCGGCGGCGCTCCCGCTCAATATGGCCATATCCAGGTCTGGGATGTCGAGCATCGCACGCTCTCGGGCTCGTGGAAATACACCGCCGATACGCTCTTCGGCATCACCTTCTCCCCCGATGGCTCTCAGCTCGCCTTCGGGTGCGCCGACAAATCCTCCCGAGTCATCTCCGCCGCCGATGGCAAGGAACTCGTCAAGCTCGATCAGCACACCGATTGGTGCCTCGGCGCGGTCTTCACGATCGATGGCAAGCGCCTCCTCACGGCCGGCCGCGATCAGGCCATGAAACTCTCCAGCCTCGCCAACTCTCAGTTCATCGATGATGTGAACAATCCGCTGGAGCCCATCTTCTGCATCGCGCGAAGCCCCGGGGAAGACATCGTCGCCTACGGCGGCGCGCTCGGCGGAGTCAAGACCTACCAAATCGCCGACAACCAGAAACGCACCGCCGGCCGAAACGACACGAATCTGTTGAAAGATTTCGAGCGCCAGCCCGCCGCCGTCAACGCCATCGCCTGGAACCGTGACGCCACGCAAATCGCCGTCGCCAGCGAAGGCGAAGCCCGAGTCTACGATGCCAAAACCGGATCGCGCCTGGCCACACTCCCCGGCCACGAAGGCGGCATCTTCGCCATCTCCTTCTCCCCCGACGGTAAACGCATCGCCACCGGCGGCTACGACGGCATCGTCAGAATCTTCGAGATCCCCAGCGGCAAAGTCATCGCGGCCTTCGTGGCCGTACCCATCGGGACAAAGTAGTTGTTAGTTGCTAGTTGCTAGTTGCTAGTTGTTCGATGTTCGATGTTCTTTGTTCGACGTTCAACTGTTCGATTGTTCGATGTTCATCGAGGCCTTCATGACCCCTTCCGCGTCGAAACTCGCATTCGCATCCGCCTCCATCGCCACACTGGCATTGCTGCTCGTCGGCATCGCCCTCGCCGCCCCCGACAGCGAGCGCAACTCCACCACTCCCCCGCCCCAATCCCCCATCCAATCCCTCCGCATCACCCCCGACTCCCTCACCCTCTCCGATGCCCGCGACATCCAACATCTCCTCGTCATCGGCCAATGCGCCGATGGCCAGCGCATCGACCTCACCGCCGAGGCCGATTTCTCCACCGCCGATAGCATCGTCACCCCTCTCCCCGGCGGCGCGATCCGCCCCGCCCGGGCCGGCAAGACCCTGGTCATCGTCAAAGCCCGCGGCCTCGAAGCGCGTGTTCCCGTTGAAGTCCGCAGCGCCGCCATCGCCACCGTCGGCTTCGTCCGCGATGTCGAGCCCATCCTCGCCCGCGCCGGCTGCAACGCCGGCACCTGCCACGGCGCGGCCAAGGGCAAGGAGGGCTTCAAGCTGTCCCTGCGCGGCTACGACCCCGATTACGACTATCGCGCCCTCATCGATGACCTCGGCTCGCGCCGATTCAACCGCGTCGAACCCGACAACAGCCTCATGCTCCTCAAGCCCGCCGGCGGCGTCCCGCACGAAGGCGGCCGGATGCTCCGCACCGACTCCGATTATTACGCCGTCATCCGCCAGTGGATTGCCGAAGGCACCCGCCAGCAGGATCTCTCCGCCCGCGCCGTCGCCATCGACCTGCTCCCGGCCGACATTCACCTTTCCGTCGCCGGCCAGTCCCATCACATCCTCGTCCGCGCTCGTTACGCCGATGGCAGCGTCCGCGATGTGACCAATGAAGCCGTCATCTCCAGCAACAACACCGAAGTCCTCGAAGTGAAGGACAACTCCGTCAAAGCCCTCCGCCGCGGCGAAGGCGCGGTACTGGTCCGCTACGAAGGCAACTACGCCACCCGAGAAGTCTTCGTCATGGGCGAACGCTCCGCTTTCCGCGATGACTGGGCCTCCATGCCCGAGCTCAACTTCATCGACCACCACACCCAGGCCAAGTGGCACGAAATGAAGATCAAGCCCTCCGAGCTCTGCACGGATGCCGAGTTTATCCGCCGGGTCAGCCTCGACCTCACCGGCCAGCCCCCATCGGCCGAGAAACTCAAAGCCTTTCTCGCCGACAAAACGCCGAGCCAGGAAAAACGCGCGAAGGTCATCGAGGAGCTCCTCGCCAGCGAAGCGTTTATCGAATGCTGGACCAACAAGTGGTGCGACCTCCTCCAGGTCAACAGCAAATCGCTCGGTCCCAAATCCCTCTTCATGTTCCGCGCCTGGATTCGCGACCAGATCGAGCAAAACCTCCCCTACGACCAGTTCGTCCGCAAGCTCCTCCTCGCCAGGGGCTCGAGCTTCCAGAACCCCGAGGTCAACTATTACCGCGCCCTCCAGACCCCCGAAAAAACCCAGGAAAAAACCTCCGAGGACATCACCCAGACCTTCCTCGGCATCCGCTTCAATTGCAATCATTGCCACGATCACCCCTTCGAGCGCTGGACGCAGAAACAGTACTACGATTTCGCCTCCTACTTCGCGAGCCTCTCTTTCAAGAAGGGGCATCTCGTCGAAGAGACCATCGTCTACGAAAACCCCGATGGCGGCGTCCAGCTTCATCCCAAGACCAAGGCCGCGGTAGACCCCATGGTCCCCTACGGCTCGGCCGCCGATTTCAAAACCGCCCCCGACCGCCGCGAGCCGATGGTGCGCTGGCTGACCTCAACCGACAATCCGTACTTCGCCAAATCCTACGCCAACCGCGTCTGGAGCTACTTTTTCGGCAAGGGCATCATCGACCCCGTCGATGACATCCGCGCCGGCAACCCGCCCAGCAACGCCGCCCTTCTCGACGCCCTTTCCGCCGACTTCATCTCCCACAAGTTCGACGTCCGCCAGCTCATGCGCACCATCGTCAGCTCGCGCACCTACCAGCTTTCCGTCGCCAGCAACGAGTGGAATGTCGACGATAAGGTGAATTTCTCCCACGCCCTCCCCCGCCGCCTCTCGGCCGAGCAGCTCGTCGATGCCGTCGGCGTCGCCACCGGCTACCGCCCCAAATTCAAAGGCATGCCCGAGAACATGCGCGCCGCCGAAGTCCCCGATGCCATGGTTGACGGCGCGGATGTCCTGGCCCTCTTCGGCCGACCCAAGCGCTCCAGCGCCTGCGAGTGCGAACGCACCAGCAACTTTTCCCTCATCCACGCCATCAACCTCGTCAACGGCTCCACCATCGGCCAAGCCTGCGCCATCCCCGACAGCCGCATCGTCAAGATCACCACCAGCACCCCCGATGACAAAACCGTCATCGACGAGCTCTACCTCGCGATCCTCAACCGCCCCGCCACCGACACCGAGAAATCCCTCGACCTGGGCAAAGGCCCGGACCGAATCCCCGCCGCGCAAGACCTGGCCTGGGCCTTAATGAATAGCCCCGCGTTTTTATTCAACCGTTAACGTTTTTCCATTTGTCATTCGCCATTTTTGATTCGTTTTTTTGATTCGCCATTCGCCATTCGGAATTCGGAATTTACAAGGAGCCCCATGCTCTCCATCCCCGGCCTCTCCGGCAGCACCTGTGACGGCTACTCCCGCCGCGAACTCCTCCGCGTCGGCGGCGCTGGCTTCATCGGCCTGAGCCTCGCCCAGATCCTCCAGCTCCAGGGCGCTCAAACAGCCCGCGCCGATGACGCCAAGCCCAACCAGAAGGACTAACCCAAGTCCGGCTTCGGCCGCGCCAAGAACGTCATCCTCATCTTCCTCCAGGGCGGCCCCTCCCACCTCGATATCTGGGATCCTAAACCCGACCAGCCCCGCGATATCCGCGGCGAGTTCAACCTCATCAAAACCAATGTCGAGGGCATCCACCTCACCGAGGTCATGCCCAGGCTCGCCCGCCAGATGGACAAGATCACACTCGTCCGCTCTCTCAACTACACCCCCGCCGGCCTCTTCAACCACACCGCCGCCATTTACCAGATGATGACCGGCTACACCCCCGACCGCGTCTCTCCATCAGGCCAGCTCGAGCCCCCCGCCCCCAACGATTTCCCCTGCATCGGCTGCAACGTCGGCAAGATGCGCCCGCCCGATGATGCGATGCTCCCCTTCGTCATGCTCCCCCGACCGCTGCAGGAATCCAACGTCATCGGCAAGGGCGGCACCGCCGGTTTCCTCGGCGCGGCCTACGATCCCTACTTCATGTATCAGGACCCCGCCGGCAAGGTGAAGCTCGATGATTTGGCGCTTCGCGCCGATGTTTCCCAGGAGCGCATGCGCAAGCGCGCCAGCCTCCTCCAGAAGGTCAACGCCCAGATGCCCGAGATCGAGAAGGCCGTCGCCGCCAGCGCCCTCGATACCTACTACGCCAAAGCGCTCGATCTGGTCATCTCCGGCAAGGCCCGCAACGCCTTCGATCTCGAGCAGGAGAAAAAAGAAACCCGCGAGAAATACGGCATGCACACCTTCGGCCAATCGCTGCTGATGGCCCGCCGCCTCATCGAGGCCGGCACCCGCTTCGTCCAGGTGAACTGGCCCGCCGTCGCCAATGGTAACCCGCAGGTCGATGCCTTCGACACCCACGCCGCCAATTTCGGCCCGCTCAAAAATCTCCACTGCCCCAAGCTCGACAGCGGCCTGGCCTCGCTCATCGAAGACATGGATGCCCGCGGCCTGCTCTCCGAAACCATGGTCGTCGCCATCGGCGAGTTCGGGCGATCCCCGCGCCTGGGCGTCTCCACCAGCGGCAACACCAACGGCAAAGACGGCCGCGATCACTGGCCCTACTGCTACACCTGCCTGGTCGCCGGCGCTGGCGTTACCCGAGGCAGCATCTACGGCGAATCCGACGCCACCGGCTCGGCCCCCAAATCCAAAGGCGTCCACCCCACTCAAATCCTGGCCAGCATCTACCACGCCCTCGGCATCGCCCCCGACACCATCGTCTACAACCATCTCAATCAACCAAGAGAACTCATCAAAGCCGAACCCGTGTACGATCTATTTGGCTGATCCCCGGTGGGGCAGACATTCTTGTCTGCCCTTAAAAAACTTTTCCCTGTCTCGAACACGCTTCCCGAGCAAGATATCTCCGCGAACATTTCGCCATTCATCCTTCATCCTTCGCCATTCATCTTTCACCATGCGCCATTCGACATTCGTAATTCGCCATTCGCCATTTCCCATCCTCCTCCTCCTCGCCGCCCCCGCCCTCGCCCAGCCTATTCCCACCATCCAATCCGCCTCGGCGGATGTGATCAAGCGCGGCGCAACCACCCCCATCACACTCACCGGCGAAAACCTGGCCGGCGCATCCCAAGCCCTCATCCTCGGCCGCCCCGGTGTCACCGCCACCATCGAAACCCCCGCCAGCGCCGATCCCAAAGCACCCAAAAATCCCAAACGACTCCTCCTCTCCCTCACCGCCTCCCCCACCGCCCCGCGCGGCCTGCGCGAGCTCCGCATCATCACCCCAAACGGCGTCACCAAACCTCTTCTCATCAGTGTCGATGACCTGGCCGCCATCGCCGAAGTCGAACCGAATAACATTCCCGACCAGCCCCAGAAGATCGAGCTCCCGGCCGTCATTTCCGGAAGAATCCAGTCCGAAAACGACGTCGATTGTTTCTCCTTCCCCGCCAGGACAGGCCAGCGCCTCATCTTCGATGTCCAGGCCTCCCGCGCCGGCTCCAAGCTCGATGCCTCCCTCAGCCTCCTCGATTCGGCCGGCAAGCGCATCGCCCACAATGAAGACACCAACGGCCTCGATTCCCTCATCGATTTCAGCGTCCCCGCCGATGGCACATATACCCTGCGCATCCAGGACCTCCAGTTCCGCGGCGGCCCCGATTTCACCTACCGCATCCGCGCTGGTGAACTGCCCTACGTCGATGCCCTCTTCCCCCTCGGCGCACAGCGCGGCCAATCCGTCGAAGTTGAACTGACCGGCCGGAACATCGACCCCGCGCATAAACTTTCGATCTCCCTCGACCCCGCCGACCGCATGCCCATCCACGATGTCCAGGCTACCACCCCCGCCGGCAGTTCCAACCTCCTTGCGCTGGCCATCGGCGATCTCCCCGAGATGATCGAATTCGAGCCCAACGACACCCGCGAAAAGGCCAACCCCATTACCGCGCCGGTCATTATCAATGGCCGAATCGACAAGCCCGGCGATGTCGACACCTACAAACTCGCCAACATCAACGGCCCCGTCACCCTCGAAATCACCGCCTCCAAGCTCGGCTCGCGCCTCGATGCATTGCTGACGCTCATGGATGATGCCGGCAATGTCATCCAGCGCAACCACGACCCCTCCCCGCCCAACACCGGCGCGGATGCCCGCATCGTCTTCACGGCCATCAAGGACAAAACGTACTACATCGCCGTCCGCGATCTGGTCGATCATGGCGGCCCCGATTACGGCTACCGCCTCAGTGTCGCCCCGCCCCAGGCCCAGCCGCCGGATTTCGAAGTCTCTCTCCGCACCACCACCCTTCGTTTGAATCGCGGTGCCAATACACTCGTCATCGCCGACATCCAGCGCCGCGGCGGCTTCAACCCCGACATCACCATCTCCCTCTCCCCCCTGCCCAGGGGCGTCACCTGCAAACCCCTCATCGTCACCACCCAGCCCAGCAGCGGCATTTTCACGCTCACCGCCGCGGAAGATGCCGACCCCGGCTACTTCCCCCTCACCGTCATCGCCACCGCAACCGCAACCGCGCCGGCAACAATCCCCGACAAAGCCGCTCCCGACAAATCCACGACCGCCGCATCCACACCCGACAAATCCGCCGCCCCCAGAACGATCACCCATTCCCCGCTCCCCAGCCCCATCACCCACGCCATCCCCCAGGCCTTCCTCACGCTCCACGAACCCGCCCCGTTCCAAATCCAGCGCCTCGGCCCCCCCGTGAAAGCCGAGCCCAAAACGACCCCC
>JBBRTW010000205.1:0-11890 GCA_038244055.1 Tepidisphaerales bacterium
CTGATCATCGAATACCCCGACAGCCCCCATTTCCGCCCCGCCTGGCTGGCCATCGCCTACTGCCACGAAGAGAAGAGCGACCCCAAGGCCGCCATCGAAGTGTTCAAATCGGTGATGCGCAAATACCCGAGAACCGCCGAAGCCAGCGCTGCCCATACGCGTTTGGAAAACGTTTATAAGATCGCGGATATCGAAGTCAGCGACCGGTAACAGAGTTCTGGCTCGGAGGCGTTATCGTCATTCTGAGCGCAGCGAAGAATCCAGCATCGAGCAGGAGGGGCACTGATCTTCAATGTCGAATCGCCCCGTCGCATCCGCAAGATGCTTCGCTACGCTCAGCATGACCCGAAACGCGCCTCTGCGATCTCTGCGCCTCTGCGGCGAATTTTCTCTGCGGTGAATCTTCTATCCCGTCGCCGCCTCCAGCATCGCCTTTCGCTTTACCAGTGTCTCCTCATATTCCTCGGCCGGATTCGAATCCGCCACGATCCCGCCGCCCACCGGAATATGCACGATCCCCTCCTTGACGATCATCGTTCGGATCGCCACGTTAAACTGCATCTCTCCATTGGCCGCCAGATATCCGATCGCGCCGCAATACGGCCCACGCTGGGTCGGCTCGAGCTCCTCGATGATCTCCATCGCCCGAATCTTCGGCGCGCCGGTGATCGATCCTCCCGGAAAAGTCGCGCGCAGCAGTTCCACGAATCCCACATCGTTCCGCAGCATTCCCTCGATGGTCGCCACGCCATGATAAACCGTTGGATGAGCCTCGATTTCCCGCGCCTGGGTCACTTTCACGCTGCCGATCTCGCAGACGCGCCCCAGGTCGTTGCGCTCCAGGTCGACGATCATGTTCAGTTCGGCCTGGTCCTTGATCGAGTCGCGCAGCGCTGCTTCCATTCCCGCGCCCATCGGGCGGGTCCCTTTGATGGGCCGGGTCAGCACGCGACGCCGACCCTCCGCCTCAGTCGTCACGCGAAAAAACAGCTCCGGCGAATTGCAGATCAGCGCATGATCCCCGTAATCCAGCAGTCCCCCGTATCGCGCCGGCCATTGGGCCAGCAGCCGCCGGTAAATCTCCGCAGGCTGCGCCGTCAGCCCCACGGAAAACCGCTGCGACAGATTCACCTGGAACACATCCCCCGCCCCGATGTACTCAATCGCCCGGGCCACGGCCGCCTCATACGCCGGCCTCGAAAAGTTGGACGTCATCACCGCTTCCCCCGAACCCGTCGCATGTTGATTCCACTCGGTCTGCCTTTCTGCCTTCTGCCTACTGCCTTCCGCCTTCTCTCCTCCCTCCCCTCGATGCAGGGAAAAACAAAACAGGGGCAGCCCCAGATCATCCACCGCCTTCTCCGGGACCTTCTCAAACCATCGGCCCAGATCGTAGCTCAAATACCCCACCCAGCGATCCCCGCCTTGTAACCTCCGCGCCTCCTCGGCCAGCCATTGCAGCGCCGCGATAGGATCGTTCCAACGCCGTTCGATACTTCCCGTACTATTTCCGTCGCATCGAACCAGCTCCGCGCCGCTCGCCTGGCCGCGCAGCTTATATATCGCCCGCGACGCCCGCATCGCCCACCCCGGCCCCGCCTTTGGAGCCGGCAGCGATGAATCGAGCTGTATCACTGGAGCCGCAATCACGCGATGATTCTCCCCATCCTTTACTCGCCAGCAAGCGGGCTAACCAGCGGATAAAACTAAAAACTAAAAACTTAAAGCTGCGCACACCGCTTTAAGTTTTTCGTTTTTAGTTTTGCTCGACCATTACGGCGACATCCGCGCTACTGAATTTCCACCTCATCATTCAATATCCGCGTCCCATTGAGTTCCTTCACGCCCACCCGGATCTTCGTTCCCGGCGCGATCGCGCTTCCAGGGAAGCGGTAGCGCTTGATCGTTGTCCGACCCGCCCCGAGGTTGGTCACCAGCCGCTCCTGCCGCGCCTGCCCGGAGACGATCGCGAAGGCGCTGTAATCGATCGGCCGGTCCACGTAGTTCTGGATCACCTGCTGCACGATCACATCCTCCCCATCGCGCAGCGCCAGGGTCTGCATGCCCACATCGCTGAGGCCCAGGTTGACCGTGATCGGCACGTTGAAACTGCTGTTGCGGTCGGCCTGCACGGTGAACTGGGCATCGAGAATCTTCGCCCCGCCGGGTGAATTGTAGGGGAATTCGATGGATACCTCATGCTCGAAGGTTTCGCCAGGGTTCAGGCTGAAGGTGTGCGTGGGCGGATTGAGCGTCCAACCGGGCGGGGCTTTGAGACGGACACTGCCGCTGATGGATGTCTTGTACGGGTTGCTGAAGCGCAGCTTGCGCGTGTGGGCCTGGAAGCTCGATTCGATGAGCGGCTGATCGATCGCCACCGAGGCCCGGAGCTGCGCAATTTGCGCATCGATATCCAGCAGCAGCACGGGCATCGATCCCAGCGACAACTGCGTCTTGCCCGAGGTTTTATCCTGATCCGTGCCCAGCAGGGGCGTCACGTTTCCCCACAGGTCCATCCGCATCGGCCGCTCGCCCAGGTTGACCGCAAGCTGCTTGATGCCCGAGGTCATCCCGCGATCCCACAGCACCAACACGCCCTGGCCGCCGCGATCGAACAGGAATGCCTCGACCCCCTCGGCGATCGGCACTCTTCCCTTGAATGTCGCTCCGCCCAGCGCGGTCACCAGGGTTCGCGTGATGATGTACAACTCCTGCGGCTGCTGGATCACATCATCCGTTTCCCGCCGGACCGTGAACGGCAGCGGCACATCGATCCGCCGGGCATCGGCCGCCAGCGCGTAGGTCACCCGCTGCGCGAAATCGCGAATCTGCACTTCGCGGCCATACTGCGCCTTCTCCAATGCCTGCAAGGTGATCGAGAGATTGGCCGGCACTTTCTTCCCAACTGCCGACTGCCGACTGCCCGCTGCCGACTGCCCGCCGCCCGCCAGATCCGACATATACAGCGGCAGCTGATGCGGCAGCACCGAGGCCGGCACCGATAGCGCCACCGTCGCCGGCGCGGTGCCATCGAGCTCGTACCAGGCCGGCCAGGGCATCGCCAGATCGGGCTTGAACATCAGACCGGCGAACTGGTCGTACACCATCGCGTAGACCTTCCGCATGCCCGGCTGGGTGACGAAGCAGTCGGTTCCATCGGCCCCGAGTTGCCAGCGCTCCAGGTGATTGGCGTGCCGCGCCAGGAGTTGCGAGAGCTTGGGCTGCCAGTCGGCCGGGTCGGCCTTGAGCAGGTAAGGCCAGTTCGAATCCATGGCCGCGCCCTGGCTGGCGGTCCCCGCGAAAGTCTGCGCCGCCTGCACCATGCGCTGCCGCGCCAGCAATTTATCCGCGATTGAGGGCGGCAGGTCCACCAGGCAGGCCGTGGGAACGATATGCCGCTCCTGCAATTTCACGAGGATTTGATCGAACGCGGCCGGGTCCATGCTCTCGACATCTTCGGTCGCGCTCCAGACCGCCAGCTTTACCCGGCCGGTCCCCAGCGTCGCCAGCACTTCGGGCAATTCGGTCCAGCCCTCGAACGGCAGATCCGTCGCCACCACGCCGAATCGTCCATCGGGCGTCGCCGTCGGCGCGTTGTCCGCCAGCACGACCAGATCGAGCTTCTGATCCCCCACATACTGCCCGCGCGAGGACATCACCAGCGAGACCGAGTACCAACCCGGCGTCAGTTCCGGCAGCAGCACGCCCAGGCGCTTGCGGCCGGGCCCGAGCGTCTCGGCCGAGCCAATATCCAGCGCCCCGCTGCGCTGATAGGTTTTCTTGCCCATCGCATCGTGTACCAGAAGCTGGGCCGCCAGATCATCGGTGAAGCGGTCGCTCACCAGCACCTGCATCCGCAATGGCTCGCCGCGCCGGAAGATATTGCCCGGCCGGTCCGTGCTCATCTTCACCCTCGGCACCTGCGAGACCATCACATCGTCGAACCACGCCGAGCCGCGAATATCCTGCGAAAACAAGGTGCGCTTCCCGAGCGTATTGGCGGCATAAAGCTGCGGCTGCAAGACTTCGAGTTCGATCACCATCGAATACGCGGATTCGGTTTCGGCCGACAGCTCGACGACCAGGCGATGCCAGTCTTCATCCTCGGTGCGCGCCGCGTAGAGTTCCGAGCGATGCACCGTTTCCGGCAACTGCTTTCCATCGGCATCCACCATGTAGGCCGTCAGCCGCGCCCGCGCATGAGGGAGAACGGTCGTCCGGGCGTACCCTTCCACCCGATAATGCGCCCCGATGCTCACCTTGATCTGGCCCGGTTCGTAGCGATAGATGAGCGACCCACCGTTGAGATCGAAGCGAAAACTGTACCTGCCGGAGCGGGGGTTGTCGGTGGTCAGCTTCCCATTCACATACCGCGGCAGGCCCGAGCCATCGACCTTGTTCCAGTGCATCGGCAGGTCTTCGACATTGCCGAGGCGGCGCTCTTCGAAGTCGAAGGTGCGCAAGACGCGATTGACCCCGGCCGGCTGCGCAAGGCAGGCGGCGGCGGCAAGAGTCGCGAAGATGAAGCAGAAGGTGCGGAGCATGGGCAAGGGTCCGATAATTTCATATCGGATGGAACCGGGCGAGGGCTTGAATGAAGCAACTCGACAGTCCGATGTCGACCTTTTGACATCATCGCCCTGCCATGCCGGCGGTTGAGGAAAAGTTCTCCCCGGGAGGCCCCTCTTTACTCATGGAGCGCCGGGATTTTTCTTTTGTCAACCCCGAAGATCCCGCGGAAAAACCACCCTTTCCCCTCCGGCCAGATCACATGAT
The DNA here is from genome assembly GCA_038244055.1 of Tepidisphaerales bacterium. Taxonomy (GTDB): domain Bacteria; phylum Planctomycetota; class Phycisphaerae; order Tepidisphaerales; family Tepidisphaeraceae; genus DASPKW01. The sequence continues at coordinate 4,777 of JBBRTW010000205.1, forward strand.
CTGGACGTGCTTCTCGTCCAGGATGGGCTGGGCGGATTTGACCGGGCTGTGGCGCGGCAGGCGGACGGTGAAGGCGGTCCCGACCTCCATGGTCGAGGTGGCATCGACCGTTCCACCGTGGGATCGGGCGACCTCGCGGGCGATGTACAAACCCAACCCGATGCTCCCCGGGCGGTTCTGCTTGGGGTATGCCGCGCTGGAGCCGCGCACCAGCGGATCGAAAATCCTCGGCAATTCTCCCGGCGGGATGGGCGACCCGCCGTTGTGAACGACGATCGTCACCTCGGCGGCGTCTCCGGTGAGCGTCAGATCGATCGGGGCGTTTTCGTCACCGTGCTGGACGGCGTTGCCGAGGAGGTTGGAGATCGCCTGACGGATGCGGTCGGAGTCCCAGTCGCCGGTCATCTTGCACTCCGCGCCCCCGTCGCAGTGGAAGCGGATCACGCGCTTGGGGTGGGCGGTGCGGAACTCGTTGAACAGTTCGCGGCAAAGGCCCGCCAAATCCATCGGGGCTGGTGAAACGGGCATGCCAGCGCCCAGGCGGGTGCGGGTGTAATCGAGAAGATCGCCGATCATCCGAGCCATCACCTCGGCGCTGGTGGTGATTTGCGAGGCGCATCCAAGGGCCTCGGCGGCGAGTTCGGTCATGTTCGCATGCCGGAGCAACTCGGCCGACATGGCGATCGAGTTCAGAGGATTGCGCAGGTCATGACTGAGAACGGCCAGATACATGTCGCGCGCCTGATCCACCCTCTGGGTGTAGCTGCTCACCGCCTTGCCCAGCGATTGGTCGATCGTTTCATTGAAGCGGGTCAAGTCATCCACATCGCGCTCGTCGGCAGCGGGCTCACTATCACGCCAAAGCTCGAGCACGCTGGCGCGGAGCGCCCGGTACTCCGAAACGACTTCCATCAGATCAAAACCCGAACTCAAGCGGTCGGTCGCGTGCAGTTCAGAGGCACCATTGAGCTCCGCGCCCCCGTTGCCGGGGGCTGAGCCGTCCCAATCGTGCCGGCGGGCATGACCGCGTGACTTGGCGGAGCGCTCGCCGGCGGTTTGCGCGGATTTCATGTCATGGACGGTGGCGCGGAGGATGTCCGGGGCATGATCGCGCAGGGCCAGCGTGCTCATCTTCGCACCCGGCGCGATGCCGCGGGCGAAGATTTCCCACTCCATCAGAATGGGCTCGACATTGGAGGCGATGAAGTCGGCAAGTCGCATCGTTTAAACTTTCGGTCGCCGGGGGTCCTTCGTCCTTCCACCGTCTTGCGCGGGAAGGCGGGAAGGCGGGAAGGCGGGAAGGCGTTAAAGTAATGATACCCGTCCGCCTGCGGCGAAACAAGGGGGAAAATACGTTCGTGGTTTGTATGGCCAGCAGACGAGCCTTGGGCGAAGAGGGAGGGGTAAGGCGGGCGGGAGTCCAGGGGTCAAAACCCGGTTAGAAGCCCCTGGCAACGAACGGGTGCGCCCGCCCGGGCGACGACGGGCGGTGCGGAGGGGCGAAGGCGCGAAGGGCCGGAAGGGGCTCGCGGTCTTTCCGCTACTCGCTTCTCGCTTCTATCTTCCACCTCCTACCACCTGAAGAACCGATACGGATCATCCCACTCCTCGGGCTGATCGAGGTAGAGGCCATTGAGGAAGCGTTTCTCGGTGGGGGCGGTTGGGGTATGTAAGCGGTCGAGTGTGGGGGTGGAACTGGGGACGCCCATGTTGGCGAGAATTCGGGTGAGGGCGAAGGCCGAGCGGCGGTAGGTGCGCTTGAGGTTGTAGGATTTGGAGTAGTCGAGTTGCCAGGGGAGAAGCTCGAAGAAGGCGATGTTGGGGGCGAGGGCGGGGGCATCGACCGAAGAAGCGGCGGTTGCGAGCACGCCATCGCCGAAGATTGTTGCGCCGGCGGTGACGAGGGGGATTTCGCGCGGGCCGCGGTTGAAGACATCGGCCGGGCCGATTCCGGCGAGGGGGGAGTGAAGGGTGGGGGGAGCGAAGGTGGCGCTGATGTGCTCGGACTTCTTAATAGTGATGTTGAGGGCGAGGAGGTCGGCATCGCGCTGATCGAGGCCGAGGGCGAGTGTGCGGCCGGCGGATTGGAGGAATTTTAATATGGCGGCGATGGCGGGCGCGGTGGGGTTGGCAGGCGCGGCGGGGGCGGCATTGAGTGCGAGTTCTTTCGATGCGCCGGGGCTGAGGATGAGGACCTGGTCGGGGGTGAATTTGGCGGGGTCGAAGGGGGCGAGGGTGAAGCCGGCGGATTCGAGGTGCTTTTTGCCGGCCGGTTCGCCGAGGTAGACCGCCTGGCGGATGGGGTCGGGTTTGAAGGCGGCGGCGTAGCGGAAAAGATTGGCGGCGAGGAGTTGGGCGGCGGGGTCGGCTTCACTTCGTCCCGTCACATCCATCTGGCAGAAGAGGATGAGGCCTTTACCTTCGCGGAATTCAATTAAAGGGCTGTACTGGAGGCTGTAGCCGCCATCGAGGATGGGGCGGAAGTCGCCTCTTGCGGGTTTTTCGATCAGGACGGAGGCGACGGCGCCGCGCATCCCGCAGCGCCAGACGCGGGTGACGGGGATGTCGCACCACATGATGGTGGGGCCGTACATGAGGCGCATCTCGTACTTGAGGCGCGGTGGGAGCGTGGTGGATTGGCCGCGCCAGTCGTGGAGATACTGGGGGTCGAGGCCGGCCAGGAGCGGGTGATCGGGCTGGCGCGGGAAGACCTGGCGCAGGCCATACTCGACGACGCGGAAACCGAGGCGCTTTTCGAGAACTTCGGAGGATTGCTCGAAGCAAATGACTTTCAAACCATCGCGCACGCGCGAGACATCGGGCGCGGGGGAGGTGGGGGTGAGGGCGAGTTTGCCGATGACGAGTGTATCGAAGGCGCTCAAATCCGCATCGGCCTCGATGCGCTTGAAGGGTATCGACAGCTTTTCCAACAGCGACGCGGTTTGGCGACCCGGATCAAACAGCGCCACAGCGGGGATGGCCGGAAGTGGCGCGGGCGCGGGACGGACATCAATCGCGAAAGTATCGGATTGCTCCTGATTCTGGCCAAACCGGGCAGTCATTTTCAGTTCATAACGCCCGGCCGGTAGATTCGCGGGTAGATTAATGCGCAGCGGGAGGAAAGAGATTTGGCCGGTCTCGACGGTGATCGTTTTCTGCCCCATAGCAGGCTGCGGCGATGTGAAAGTCCAGGCGCATTCAAAGGATTGGGACTGCCGCGAGTTGTTCACCAGAACGATTTGCTTTTCGACGGCTTCGCCGGCTTGATAGAGATGGGTTTTCTCGGTGACCGCATCGGCCTTGCCGCCGATGTAGGCGAGGATGGGCTGGTTGTTGCGGAGCAGGGCCTTGCCGGCATCGGTGGGAATCCAGTCGGCCGGGGAATAGGTGAGTTCGACCTGCTCAAACTGGCGATCGAGGTAGTCGGGGCTGATGCCGGGGCGCTGCAGGTTGTCCCAGTCGGTCTTGAGCTCCTTGCGGGATTTGTCGACGCCCGCGCGGGTCAGCCAGTAGTTGCCGTGGTTCCAGGCCGAGATCCCTGAGACGCCCAGCGTACGGAAGGCGCGCCAGTTGTCCGCGAGGTACTGGCCGATGATGGTCTGGCGGTCCTCGAAGCGGGCGCTGCCGACTTCAACGGGGTAGTCCCAGCGGTGCCAGACTTTGCCGGCCTTAAACTGGGCGGCCTCCCAGCGGAGGTCGCGTTTTTCGAGATCGCCGATGTTCATGGCGGCATCGCCGAGAAACTGAGAATTCCATTCGGAGAGGCAGAGTTCCCACGGCACTTCGCCGCTCCCGAAGGCGCGCTGGCCTTTGTACCAGCCGCGGTACATGGTCCAATCCCAGGTGAAGGGGGCGGCGTACTCGCAGGTGAACATGGGCTTGAGGCCGGACTGGGACCACTGGGTGAACCAGTCGGAGAGCTCCTGGATGGGGGCGAAATTGGGATAGAAATTGCTGGTGTGCATCGCGCCGATGTTGCCGCCGGCGTGGTGGTAGACGATGCGGGTGGGATCGAACTTCCTGATGATGGCCTCAGCGCGAAAGGCGAGCTTGGCGTTGTTGGCGCCCCAGGCTTCGCGGGCCGGTTCGACGCCGCCGATCATGTCGGGGTTCATATCCTCGGAGTAGCCGGTGGCGTTGTGGCTGGTGCTGTAGAAGACGATGGAGGGATGATTGCCGGCGACATGGGCGTAGAAGGCGGCGTGCTGGGCGTAGCCGTTGGTCGCGTCGGCGTCGGGCTTCTTCCAGTCGTACTGCGAGAAATGGGGCTGGGTGAGGGCGACGAGCACGCCGGTGTCATCGGCCGCGCGGAGAATCTCTTCGAAGGCCTGGTGGGAGCCGGGCTCGCATTCGTAATTGCCGGTGTAGACGAAGTTGACACCAATCGCCTTGAGGCGCGTGAACATGTCTTTGGCGGCGGTGTAGTTGGACGCAGCCGCGCCGATCTGGGCGCTGACAATGGGGACGGCCGAAAGGAAGATGCGCGAGCCGTTGAGATAAAAATCCTTGCCCTCGATCCAGAACTCGCGGTAGCCGAATCGACTGGCGAAGGAGATGTCGAGTGTCTTGCCGGCGGTATCGATGAGGGAAACTTGGATGTCGTAGTTGTTGGCGGGGGTATGGAGATCCCAGAGGCGGTCGGGTTTCCATTGGTGGGTGAAGGCGAAATGGCCCGCGGCGGCATCGGCGGATTTGAAGGGTGGGCTGTCGAAGGATTCGATCCTTTTCCCGGCCTGGGTGATCTGGGCGCGGAGCGTGAACGGACCATCGGGCGGACGGGAAGAGAGGGCGCTATCGATACTGATTTCGCCGCGGCGGAATGAGGTGGCGACTTTCACCTCTTCAACGCGGGCGGCCGGGGGCGCGCCAATGAGATAGACATCGCCACACAGGCCGCGGCGCGGGACGGAGCCTTTGACCTCCCGGCCGACGGCGGTGTCGATGTAGCGGGTCATGACGGCTTTGAGAGGGAGCGCGTTGACGAGAATACTGAGCGTGTATTTCTGGCCGGGCTTGCAGGCGGCGGAGAGGTCGAGTTCGCCGGCCGGGAAATGGAGCTCGCCGATCTTTTTGCCATCGATGAAGATGGTGGCGACGGAGTTGATGTACTCGGTGGCGAGGGTGACGCGGCGATTAGCCCAGTCGGCGGGGATGGTGATCTCGCGCTGATACCAGGCGGCTTTGACGGCGCTGATTTTGGTCGTCTTCCAACTGGGATGGGCGTAGAGAGTCTGGGAATCGCTCTCCAGATAGTCGGTGATGCCCGGCCAGGAACCGGGGACTTTGAACCAGCCCCACCCCCCTGCCGGGCTCGCATCGGCCTTCTCCGGCGCGAGCTTTTCATCGGCCGGCTGCCAGCGCCAGAGGCCGTTGATGCAGATTCTCTCTTTGGATGGAGTGGTCTCTTTCCAGGCTTTGGAGAGTTCCCAAACCGCTTTTACATCGGCGGGCAGGGCGACTTCCGCCTGCGCCAGGGCGAAGCGCGCGGACCATTGCGCGATTGCGAAACTCAATAGGGCGATCCATCCCAATGCTTGTGTTCTCATTTGCGTATCGATCCTTCCTATGACGTCCTGATAACGGTGGGCAGTGCCCACGTCATCTACTACCGCCCCATCGATCAAAGCGCTGCACCATTCAAGTTAAACCCACGCAGTTGCTGCTCTTCTCCGCGTCTCTGCGCCTCCGCGGTGAAGTAGACCATCTACTTTTCGACAGTCACATTGAACGGCGCAAAGATGGAATCATCGAAGGCCTGGGTCTGCGCATAGAGGCGATAGAAGCCGGGGACGGGGGCGTAAAATCGGAACGTGAGGTTCGGGCCGCCGCGGCGGTCGGGGCTGTCGGGTTCCGCGCCTTCGGGATGGACGTGGAGGACGGTTTTGCCATCTTCGTTGAAAGCGACCAGATGCGCGAACGCGCCCATCACCGGGCGAAGCTGGTTGTAGGGCCGGCCATCGGGGCCGCTGACGGAAAGCGTGCCGACCATGATTTGGTTGGCTTTGACCGCACCGCCCGGGGAATCGAATTTGAGGGAATAGTAGAAGCCATCCGCCTCGACCTTGCGATCGGGTTTTCCCGGGTCGATTTTTTCAGGCGGAGTGTCGGAAGGGATATCGGCGACGACGTATTCCTGCACGAACGACTCGGCCGGGACAACATCGGCGAAGATGCGGTAGGGGCCGGGCTTGGCGGGGGTGAAGGAGAAGATGTACTGGCCAGGCGCATCGGTGGGCTTGGGATGTTCGTGGTGATAATCGGCCAGGGAGCGGTCGATGATCAGCAGGTGAATCTTCTCGGTGTGCATGAGGAGAAGGTCTTTATGCGTTACGGGCGCGTTGTCTTTGACGCGGGTGAGTTGGAGAGTGACGGTGACCTTTTGCCCCACTTTCAACGGCGCATCGGTTCTGACGGAGAGAGTCATCGAAGGCTCGCCGGCTCGTTCGTAGGTGAGGCTGGAGGGGATGCGGCGGCGGACGAGTTTCATGCCGCATTTGGGGCAAGGGGCGGCCGGGTCCGGGCTGCGCTCGAGAGGGTGATGGACGCAGACGAAGACGCCGCCCTTGACCTGCGCCGGCGTGTAGGCGCGGGCGAGTTGGAAAATGGCGGCCGAGTAATTGGCGTAGGCATCGCGGGCTTTGGCGGCCGGATTCTCGCGCTGGCGGGTGGCGATGATGACGGCATCGCCGGCCGCGAAGAGGGTTTCGAGTTGGGCGACCAGGGCTGGATCGCCCTTCTTTTTGGCATCGGACTGAAGAAGGCGCAAGGCGGGTGAGCAGTTGCCGACATGGGTGGAGATCGTGCCGAGCTGGTTGGTGTCGATGCACTTGTCGATGTTGGCAACGGACTGGGTGAGAACATCCCACGCTTCTGGAATGGAGACGGGTTCGGGGAGATTGGCGAGGGGGTCGTGGGCGTAGGCGGATAAAGAAAGAAATACGAGGATAGAGGATAGAGGATAGAGGATAGAAAATGCGCGGGTTGAGGGTTGAGAGTTGAGGGTAGAAAGGCGGGGCGCGGCGCGATCAAATTGATTGTTGGGTGAATTCCTCGATTGAGATGCGTTCATCATCGATCCTCCATCGACCTCCCCCAGTTCCCTCTTTCTATTCTC
>JBBRTW010000206.1:0-11847 GCA_038244055.1 Tepidisphaerales bacterium
GGGGCGGCGCGTTCGATTCAAATGCGGCGCGCAGAGGCGCAAAGGCACAAAGAGGCGGAGAAGAAAGATTTGGAGGCCGCGTTAAGCGCGTGAAACAACGTTCATCCTGATGGGTCTCTCATCGGTCCAGCGCGGTGGAGACTTAACTCGCGATCGAATTTCTTTCGCCGTCCCCGCCGGGCATCATCCGGAGACCGGGAACTGTCGTGCGGAGACCGGGAAGTGTCATCCGGAGACCGGGAACTGTCGTGCGGCGACCGGGAAGTGTCGTGCGGCGACCGGGAAGTGTCATCCGGCGACCGGGAAGTGTCGTGCGGCGACCGGGAAGTGTCGTGCGGAGGTCGGGAAGTGTCGTGCGGAGGTCGTCGAACGCTGTGCGGCGGACGCCGGGAGGCGACTGTCGCTCGCCGCCGCAGGTCGGGCGGTCGGAGAACTCTTCGCCTCTTCGCAGGCGCAACAGCGAAAGCGCGGTGAGGAACCTGCGAATGATTCGGCCCAGGCGACGCATGATGGGCTTATCGTACCCGCCCATGCCGGTGGCAGCGAATGCGCTGAACTCATCTCTCACCGGTGAAGGATGCTGAACAGAATCGACCCGCCCGCGCGAGGAGTTTATCGCATTGCAGGCCACCGGCATGGGATGGGGGACCGGGTGCCATGCTTAGACCCGCGGCCAGTGGCGCTATCCCGTTCGGCGGGGCAATTCCGCGGGGGATAAGCATGGGGGAGGGGGCCACCCAGTATTTGGCGGCCCGGCGTGAAGGCGCCGATGACAAAGGGCACGCCACACCCCCATGCTTATCCCCGCCGATGAACCTTCGTCGGCGAAAAGGCGTCACTGGCGGCGGGTCTAAGCATGGCACCAGAATAGGCGCTCATCGCAACGCGCGGTTCTTCTCATTGTCCCATTGTCTCATTGTCTCATTGTCTCATTGTCTCATTGTCTCATTGTCTCATTGTCTCATTGTCTCATTGTCTCATTGTCTCATTGTCTCATTGTCTCATTGTCTCATTGTCTCATTGTCTCATTGTCTCCCTGTCCCATGGTCTCATGGTCCTCCCATAAACCCTCCGCCCGCCCCCCTCATGCGAAGCGGTGGGCGAGTATTCGCCGCGGATGTCTTCCTTCTCGCTTCTCGCTTCTGACTTCTAACTTCTCTTCCCGATTGACATTTCCCCCCCTCCCCCCACAATACCCCACCTTACCACTAACAAAGGAAACACCATGGCGGAAGAGCAGGATCAGGCGCAGGCGGCGCAGCAGCAGGTTCAGGTTCTGGTCGATGAGCGGGACATGAAAACGGTCTACGCCAATGCCTACCGGATTCATACGGCCGAGCAGGAGGCGGTGGTGGATTTCGGGTTCAACATGCCCAACCCCAACGCCGAGGCGGGCAAGCAGCAGGTGTTGCTGAAGGTGACGGACCGGGTGGTGATTTCCTATGTGACGGCCAAGCGGCTGCAGTTGTCGCTGCAGCAACTGGTCAAGCGCTTTGAGCAACAGTTTGGGGAAATCCCTGTGATGCCCGGTCAGCGAAAGTAACGCCGGCCCAGCGCTGGTCCTCGAAGAGATCGATCACGGGGCGGGTGTCGGCGATGCCATCGAGGTAATCCCGCCAGGCGCTTCTGCGCTGCGCGGCATGAACCGGGGAGAGATTGGAGATGATGGCGGCGTCGAAAGTGAAGCGCTGGCACATGGCATCGTCGAAGATGGGGATGCGGCGGTACTTTCGGCCGTGGCCGCCGAGGCGGGGGTCGGAGATGGCCACGATCTCGATGCCGAGCTTTTTGGCGGCCAGGTAGTAGGGGAGGATGTTCTTGCCGAAGTCGATGAAGAGCACTTTCTGGAAGCCGAGCTCCTTTTTGGCGCGGGCGAGGCGCAGCTCGGTCTCGTTGACCTTGGTGAGTTTCTCGAAGGTGCGCTCATCGACGGGCCGGCGGTTGGAGGGGCGCATGGTGCGCATGAGCCCCGAGAGCAGGCCTTTGTAGTAGGCCATCTCGTGCCCCTTATCCAGCGCGATCAAGCGGTAGCGGCGGAGCCAGTCCTTGACGAAGGGGATGACCCAGCGCTTGGGGAAGTAGCGGGTGATCAGCACGAGATTGTTACGCACATCGAGCTGGGTGATGCGCTCATTGGAGCGGGCCGAGGGGGATTTAAGGTGGGTGACGTGGATATCATCGAAATACTTGATGTCCCAGCCGGCCTGGAGCATGCGAATGGAGAGATCGTATTCCTCGGCCTGCATGAAGAAGTCCTCGGGCAGGCCGCCGGATTGCTCCAACGCATGACGGCGGAAGCCGGTGCCGCAACCGATGAAGACATTGGGGTAGGCGCTGCATTCGCGCGAGCCATCGGGGAGGGTGATGGTGAAGACGGCCGCGCCGAGCTTGGGGTCGGCGTCGAAATGCTTCATCATCTTGTGGATGGAGCCGGGCTGGGGGAAGGAATCATCATCGAGGAAGACGACGAAGCGGCCGCGGGCACCGCGGATGGCCAGGTTCTTGGAGACCGGGCCGGTGTTGTACTCCTGGGCCATGAGCGAAATCATCGGATACTCGCGGCGGACGGCATCGGAGGTGCCATCGGTGGAGGCGTTATCGACGACGATGATTTCGAGCTCTTCGGATTTCAGGCCGCAGGCGTTGACGTGCTTGAGGGTTTGCAGGAGGACATCGCGGCGATTGAAGGTGGAGATAATGAAGGAGACGAGCGGGCGCGGGCGGAGCTCGACTTTGCGGGGGAGGACGGCCTGCTCGGGAACGGGGATGTGCAACGGCGGCAGGGAGATCGAGACGTGGGGGACCGTGGGCATGGATGCGGTGGGCAGCGGTTGAACCTGGGTCGATGCTTCAGAGATCGATGGGGCGGCCGGCGCGACCATGGCGCTGAGGCTGCCGGCGGGGGTGGAGTCGTCGGTGGCGGGCGGGTTGATTTCGAAGGCGTCTTTCATGGCGGGGTCCTCTTTCCTCAGAGCTTGTTTCACGAATCAACACGAATGGAGAGAGTACATGTCGAATTCCGAATTCCGAATTCCGAAGGTCGAATGGCGAATCAAATGCAAATGAACAAGTCAGAATGTACGGAAGGGCGATGGTCGTATCGTTTGTTCTCCGAAGCACGGATTTCTGAACTCATTCGTGTTGATTCGTGAAAGTTTTTCGTTCACGCGGCTTTCACCGCCGTGTCGTGGGTCAGCCCGCGCAGGGTGCAGGGGCGCGCGGGGTCGAAGTCGTTGTAAGTCGGGTTTTTCGGGGGGAGGTCCCACTTCTCGAAGAGTTTGCGATTGTCGGCCTGGGCGCTGGAACTGTCCTGGGAGCGGCGGGGGTCTTCGTGCTGGTCGTGATCGAGGACCGCGCCGTAGGCGGGGACGATGCGCAGGCCGGCGTGCCAGGCTTTGAGAGAGAGGTCGGGGTCGGCGGCGAAGAAGTAGAAGCGCTCGTCGAAGAGGCCGAGGTTTTCGAAGGTCTGGCGGCGGCCGAGGGGGAAGTTGGCGTAGAGCGTGCCGCGAACGTGGCAGAGGCGGTAAACCTGGCGGTCGCGGGTCATCTCGTAGGCGACGTTTTTGGTGGAATGCCAGCGGTGGAAGAGGGCGAGGAAGGCGACATCGGCGGGCTCGGAATCGAGCTGGGTGACGGCCTGATCGAGGGCATCAGCGATGGGGCGGACATCATCATTGAGCCAGATCATGTTCCGGCCGCGGGCAGCGCGGAAGCCTTTGTTAGCGGCCTTGACGAAGCCTCCGCGTTTTTCTTCGCGGATGAAAGTGAAGCGATCGCCGAGTTGGTCTTTGGCGGTGGCGAGGATTTCCGGAGTTGAATCGGTGCTGGCGCCATCGACGACGATGATTTCATGGGAGCAGCGGACGGTGGCGGCGATGGAATCGAGGGCGCGCTGGAGCAGGGGGGCGCGGTTGCAGGTGGGGAGGATGATGGAGAGATCGAGCATGGTTGGGTCGAGGTGGCAGGGGCGTCTCGCCCGTGAAAAGTCCAATGGAGAAGGCCGACATGGGCGGGACGCCCATGCCACCTCTTATTTATCGGCCTGAAGGTGGGTTTTGGATCAAAGCAAGAGTTCGCCCTTTTCGGAAAGCGGATGGTCCTAAGCAGCGGAAGCCTTTTTCCGGGAACCGGCCTTGCCATTGCCCGCCTTCTTTCCCACGGATGCGGCCGGTTCATCGGCCAGGATCAGGTTGGAAACGACCTCCGGCTCCTTGATGAGAATCTCAATCAGGCGCAACTCACCCCGGTCGGGCCTGCGAAGGCCTTGCTCCCAGCTTTGAACCAGCTTGGTCGAGACATTCAGGGCGGCCGCGAAGACAGATTGGGACATCTTCAGCTTCTTCCGAAGCGCAATGACCTTGGCGCGGCTGGCGGGTGGCGGGGGAAGGGGGAGCGTGGTGGTTTTCAGGGTCAGCTCGCCACGGCCATGGGCCAGCGCCTGTTCCAAGCCGATCTTAACCTGCTCGAATACACTCATATTCTCGTAGTCGGTAGTATCCTTCATAAACTAGGCGTTTCCTTGCCTGGCGGCCTGCTGAAGCTGTCGTCGCCGCTGTTCAGCAACCGCGCACCAAGCCTTGATTTCCTCCGCGCTCAAATCGTCCTTTTCTTCTTTGCCGTAAACTGTCACGAGATCTATCGTCGCAGCCTCCGGCGTGTGCATATAAATAACGCGTAACCCGCCGCGTTTTCCCTTGCCGCGGCGCGGATTGGAAAAACGAAGCTTTCGAAGAACGCCGCATCCTGGAATCGGGCTTCCCATGTCAGGCGAGGCGAGTAATTCCAACTGCAGTGCCCGCAGGGCGATATCATCGGCCCGTTTTTTCCAGCGGGCGGTGAAAGGCAGCGTCTCGACAAAGGTCAAATTCATTGTACCACCCTGTCGGATAGTCTCAAGTCAAATCCCAAGCCCCATCGAGGCGGGCATTAAAGCATTATCGCTGTCCATTCGAGCATCCTTCACACCGCCTCCCGCAACCCTTCATAACTCGGTGCCAAGTCCTCAATCGATGCACGCAACTCCCGCGCCACTCGTTTTTGCTGCTGCGCCGTCAATCCGAAGAACATCGGGGGATTGAGGATGCTCGCGGCGATGCGCTCGGTCACCGGGCAGCAGTCGGCCTTGATGTGCTGGAAGATGGGCTGGTCGTAGAGCGGCAGGGGGTAGCAGGCGCGGGTGTCGATGCCGCGCTGGCGGAGGCGGGTGGCGATGGCATCGCGCTCGGGGATCAGTAGCGAGTAGAGGAAATGGCTGTTGTAGCCGCCCTGGATGCCGGGGGGATTGCCCAGGCCCATGGGCGCGAATTCGGAGGCGTATCTTGTGGCCAGCATGCGGCGGCTGGCCAGGAATTCATCGAGCTTGCGGAGCTGGGCCAGGCCGATGGCGGCCTGCATTTCGGTCATGCGGAAGTTGTGGCCGAGCTCGATGTGGAAATATTTGCGGTTGGGGTCTTCACCCTGGCTGCGCATGATTTTGAGCCGGCGGGCGAGTTGGGCGTCATCGGTGAAGAGCATGCCGCCTTCAACCGTGGTCATGGTCTTGGCGGCGTGGAAGCTGGTGGTGGAGACAATGCCGTAAGAGAGCGTCGCCCGGCCATCGAGGAGCGAGCCGATGCTCTGTGCGCCATCGAGAATGAGCGGGATGCCGTGCTGATCGCAGATTTCCGCCAGCTTCGCGAGATCGCAGGGGTTGCCTCCATGGTCGGTGCAGAGGACGGCCTTGGTGCGCGGGGTGATGGCCTGGGCGGTGAGCACGGGATCGAGGCCGAGATTGCGCGGATCGATATCGACGAAGACGGGCCTTGCGCCCTGGATGACCAAAACGCTGGCGGTGGCGAGATACGAAAGAGCCGGGACGATCACTTCATCGCCCGCCTGTACGCCGACCACGCGCACCGCCAGATCGAGGGCGGCGGTGCCGTTGGAGACGGCGACGCCAAATTTCCGCTGGGCACGGCGGGCCATTTCCTGCTCGAAGCGCTCGACGCGCGGGCCGCAGCTCAGCCAGCCGCTCTTGAAGCAGTCGATCACTTCGGCGAGTTCCTCATCGCCGACCGAAGGACGGGCCCAGGGAATCTTTTCGTTTTCGCCTGCATCAAGCCGCATGACTGAGCTCCCTGGCCGGCGCTGCGCCGGCAGTCCATGAGTAATCGGAATCAAAGGCATCGCCGGCCTGGATTCCGCGGGTGGTGAAGAAATCGGCGGCGTCGTGATCGACCCCGGCGGAGCGAATCTTCTCGATGACGACATGCCCGCGGCCGGCCTGCACCCAGACCTGCGAATCGCAGCGGGTGATCGTGCCTGGGGGATAGACCGACATCGTGCCGCCGAAGCGGGCGCGCCAGATTTGAATGGTTTCGCCTTCGAGGCGGGTCTGGGCGGGCGTGGAATAGTGCTGGTGGCCGGTGGTGGTTTCGCGGCCAAAATCGAGGGCGCGAATGAAGCAGTCGATCTTGGCGGCGGATTGATGCCAGTCGATCAAACCGCCGTAAGGGCGCGAGCCATTGAAGAATTGCGAGCCGGCCGGATCGACCGAGATAAGGTGATAGACGCCGCCGGCCAGCATTTGTACCGCCTCGACGGCCGCCTTGGCGGAGGTCTGGGCGCAGCGGCGATAGAACTCGTAAGCGTTTTCGCGCGGGCGGGTGGCCAGCGATCTGCGGTGGAGCACCGCGCCTTCGCAGTAGGCGCTGGTCATCTGATGGACCGTCACGCCCCACATCGATTCATCGTTGAGAATTGCCCAGGGATACGGGAAGCAGCCGCGATAGCGCGGGAGCTGCGACATGGCGATGTTGAATGCGCCGATGGTGCCCAGGCCGAGGTAGGGCATCTCGATTTTTCGACGGTAGCCGACGCTGAGCACCACATCAGGCCGGCTGACGAGGCTGGGGGCGAGTTCGTCGCTATCGAGGTTCGTGGCACAAGGAATGTCGAGTGTCTGGCAATCGCCTTCGAGATCGGGGAGCCATTCGGGGGCGGGATGGGTCAGGCAGCCGATGACGCGATGGCCGGCCTCGTGCAGTCCGCGCAAGGCGCCGAGACCTTCAAATCCGTATCCAAACAGCAATACGCTCAATGATGGGGTCATGATCAAAGTCCTCTCAAAACAAACGAGGAAAAAACATCAGGCCGCCTCGCGTTGGGCGGCGGCGGAGGCGAGGTTGTTGGCGATAAAGTCGAGCATTCTTCGGTTGACGGCGGAGTAGGTGGCGGTCTGGAGCACTTTTTCGCGCATCGATGCCGTGAGTTCCTGGCGCTGATCTTCATGGGCGAGGAAGTGCTTGATGCGCTGTTGCAGGGCGGCGCGGGAATCGAAGGCGACGGTTTCGTATTCCGGCCAGACGGCGGCCGCCGATTGGGCGAAATCCAGATCGGCGAAGACGCGGATGTCATCCATCAATCGCATGGAAAGCTTGAACGGGTCCAGGCCGACCGTGCGCTGGAACTCGCCGAGAATCTTGAGCACATCGGGCGTGGCATGTTGGAGGATCTGCTCATCGGTTTCGATTCCTTCGCGAACGCACCACTCCCATAATGGCCGGTATATCTGGCCCACCCGATCGCCGGGGACGTAGCGGATCAGGAAGAACCCGCCGCAGGCCAGCCCTTCGAGCATGCGCTGATGCACCGCGCCGTGGGGCGTGACCTGGAGGTTGATTCGGGTTGCGCGGTAGATCGCGGCCAGGCGGCCTTTGTTATCCGCGCTGCCGCGGGCGTATTTCTTCAGAGTCGGGTGATTTTCCCAGCCGTTGCCGTAGAGGCGGAAATCGAGCCCCATCTCGGCCGCCCAGAGGAGAGATTGATGGCGGAGGAATGCGTTGTTGATCCGCAGGGCGAAGTGATCGGTGACGGCTTCCATGCTGGTGGCATCGAGACCGGTGCGGGTTTGCCGCATGGCTTCTTCGATGATGCCACGCACATGGAGCGGGTGGGAGATGCTGTGGCCATCATCGTAGATCGACTTGAGGCGATCGAAGGCATCGGCAAGCAGCGGCCTTGCGCCGGGGTTCTGGGCGATCTGCTCGGCGATAAACGATTCCGGAGTGCGGCTGGCGTGGCTGACGTAGCTGACATCGCAAGCCAGTTCGCGCTGATCCGCGGATGAAAGCTCGGCGGGCGCGAAGCGCGTCTCATTAACGGCGACCATCGCCGGCATGAAGCGTTCGATCGGGTAGCCATGCTTCGAAGTGCATTCGGCGCGGGCGTAGCCGATGACGTAGTCGTAGTGTCCCTGGGCCGCGCCGGCCGAGGCTTTGTGGATGCTGGGGAGGTAATCCTGCACCCACATCACGCAGGGGACTTTCTCGGGGAGCCCGCCCATTTCAGCGCGGTAGTGGTCGATCATCAGGAAGAGGTCGGGCTTGAACTCCGCGCAGGCTTCGGCCAGCACGAGGCTGTTGCTGCGCAGGTGGTCGGATTGCTCGATGACCAGGCGCGTGTCATGGCCGGCGGCGGCGAAAGCGGCCAGCCAGTCGCGCATCGAATGCTGGAGGAAGGTCGTGTAGAGGGAGGTCATCCCCATGATGCGGAGTTTGCCGCCGCTTCGGAGGCGGGCGGCGATCGATTCATCGCTGGACTGGCCGTAGATGGTCTTGAATTGCTCGGTGGCATCGGCCAGGCGGGCGTTGAGATGGTTCATGACGCGCAGGTTCATCGCATCCAGATTCATGCCGGCCGGCCAGATGGCGGCATCGAGCGTGACCGAGACGCGCGGGCCGGGCAGGGCGGCCTGGGTCATCAGGGAACGCTCCAACTGAACGATGGCATCATCGCCTACGAAAAGGCAGACGCGCGTATCGGCCAGCAGTGTGCGCCAATCGTGGATGTGGGCGGCGATCCAGAGTTGCTCGATGGTACGGGCCAGCAGGAAAAGCGGCGGGCGGTTGCCGGGATGAATCGGCACGCTGCACGGAAGCTCATAGAGCATCTGCCAGAGCCAGCCCAGATCCAGGCCGACGACCAGCGCGGGCTCGGTGTAGGCATCGGCCGGGCAGAGTTTCTGGACGATCTGCTTGGCGCCGGCGGGGGTCAGGCGATAGGTGAGGCGCTCGACTTTGGAATCATCGATGCGGCCGGTGACATTCGCGGGCGCTGCGTCGCGGCTGACGGCGCCGATCAGCAATTGTTCCCCTTCGGAGGCGAGCACGTAGGTGGCGGGCGGGCGATGTGCGGCCAGTCGACCGGCCAGCGCGGCATCGCGCGTTTCCAGTGCATCGCAGTTGGCCTTGAACCGCGCCGAGAGCAATTCGAGCTTCTGCCAGTTCATGATGCCAGCCTCCATTGTTCCTTAGGCGTATCGGTTTGTTCAATTCCATCGGCACACGACAGGCCGGCCAGGAGCGCTTCGATGGTGATCGGTTGATTGCCGACCTGCTGGGCTTCGAACGCGGCCGCGACCGCGCCGAAATAGGCGGCGGCGTGGATGGTTCCCCCGGCCGCCAGGGCCAGGCTGGCGGCCGCCAGTAGCGCATCGCCGCAGCCGAGCGGATCGAGGGCATGGGCGGCCAGCGCGGGGAGATATTCGCTGCGCAGGCGGCGCTCCCACGGTTCACCTTCAACCATCGCCTTATGCTGATCGAAGACCAGCAGGCCCTGCTTGCCGAGCGTGATCATCGCCTGGCGGGCCTGGGTTTTCTGGAGGAGCTGCCAGACGACCGCGTTCACGCCGCTGGAGAAATCGTGGAGCGTCTCGCGCACTTCGCGCTCGGTGGGGCAGAGCAGATCGACCTGCTTGAAGCAGAGGAGATTGCTGCGCATGCCGCTGACATCGGCGGTGATGATCTCCACGCGCGATCTGAGTTCGGGCATGATGCGCTCGAGCAGATTGGCGGAGAGAAGCCCATAGCCGAAATCGGCGAAGATGACGGCCGATGCGCCCTCGGCGGCATCGAGTATCTTCACGGCCGCATCATTCTCGGTTTCGGAATCCAGCGCGCCCGACCCGCCTTCATCGACTTTCATGACCTTGGTGAGATCGGCTAGATAGCGGCGCTTGAGGGGGACTTGCTTGTGCGAGCGAACGGCCGAGATATTCACGCCCCGCGCGGTGAGCCGGCGCTCGACACCCGCGGAAACATCATCATCCGCCAGGCCCGTCACCAGTGAAGGCGATGCTCCCAGCCCCGCCAGATGAAGCGCGATCACGCCCGCGCCGCCATCGTAATCTTCGGTGCGAATCTGCCGCAGGTTCATCACCGGCGCTTCGGAAGCGACCGACGAGGCTTCGCAGAAGTGATAGCGATCGAGAATGTAATCGCCGATGACGACGACTTTCTGCCCGCGAAATCGGTGAACCAGGCCGAGAAGTGTGTCGGCGGTCAGATCGTATTGTCGCAGATATCGCCGCGCTTTTTCTGAATTGAACCCCGCCAGCGCCCCGAGCCCGCCGATCAGGGCGGTGGAGGAATAAATCACATCGCCGCTGGAGAAGACCACCCGCCCACCGTGCCGCTGCACGCGATCGCGCTCGGCCAGGAAGCGCGGATCGTTGTTCCGCTCGTACTCCCGACCTTTGACGTAAACATCCGGCCGAAGCTGTTCCAGAAGCTCGACGGCCGTCGGATGCGGATTGACGTAGACGAAATCGACGCACTCCAGCGCGGCGAGGCTGGCGGCGCGGAGATCTTCGGGAATGAGCGGGCGATCCACGCCTTTGTTGACCTGCGGATCGGCCGAGATGGAGACGATGAGGATGTCCCCCTGGGCCCGCGCGAATTGGAGGTAGTGAATGTGGCCGGGGTGAACGATGTCGAAGCAGCCGTGGCAATGCACGACCCGACGCCCGGCCGCCCGGGCCTGCTCGCGAACCCGAACCAGCCCGTCGAGGCTGCACAACTTTCGACCCTGTCCCATGGATGCTCCACCGCGAGTAAACGCGCGCTACAGGTAGTGCATCGGACAGGTTGGCGGAGGAGCATCAACTTTTATCGGACGGGGGCGGGGGTGGGCAGGGCAACCGCATGTAACTCCTGTCGCATCGATTTCGGATTGTGGATTGCGGATTGCGGATTGAAAACCGCATTTCAATCCACAATCCGAAATCCGAAATCCGCAATTGTTGCCCACTTCATGCCACATGCGATTGCCCTGCGGGGGTGGGTGTGGGGAGAACGGGACGACCGGACGATGAGACGATGAGACGATGAGAAAGAACGGTGCGAGCGGAATCGCGTACCTACGTTGTTCTCAGCGTCTCATTGTCTCATTGTCTCATAGTCACAGGGCCTGGCCGCGCCGCGACCATCAACGCGCCGCGCCCGCCGCCCCAGCCGGAAACCCGCTCGGCATCGGCTCGGGATCATCCACGGGCAGGGGCTTGCCCCGGGTCTCCGGCGCGAACGGCAGCGTGAACAGCCCGACCAGGAAGATCGAGCACATCGTGATCGCGCTATACCGTAGCGGCATTGATGAAGTCGGGTCGCCGGTGGCGAACAGTTTGGTCAGGTAAGCCGAGAAGAAGCTTCCGCCCGCCGCCGCGAAACGCCCCAGGTTGTAGCAGAAGCTGGTGCCCGTGCTGCGCAGGCTGCCGGGGAAGAGTTCGGGGAGGTAGATGGCGAACCCGGCAAACACCCCGAGCTGGGCCGCGCCCATCAGCGGCATCATCCAGTAGGCATCGTTGGGCGTCTCCATCTTCCAGTAGGCGAACGCGGTGACGACCAGCGCTGAGGAAAAGCCGATGGCGAACGCCGTGCGCCGGCCGGTGGCCGCGGCTACCTTGGTGAAGAGCCACATCCCGATGCCGGCCCCGATCATGTTCAGCAGGTAGGCCAGGTTCTTGCCGTTATCGACGTGAGGTTTGGCGGCGGCTTTGATTGCCTTCACCAGGTCGGCGTTGGCGCTTGCCGA
>JBBRTW010000207.1:0-11843 GCA_038244055.1 Tepidisphaerales bacterium
CGACAACTTCGACAAGCTCTATCGCACGCCTGCCCGGATCTGGTCGAGCGTGCAGCTGCGCAAGGATTTGGTCACCGCGCTGAAGGAATCGACTCTGCCGAAAGTGCAAATTGTGCATCGAATCGAGAATGGCACGCGTTTGCCGAAGGGGCTGCCTATTTCGCTGCCGGGAGAACAGTTCCTACGCTTCACTCCTCCTCTCGATCCGGGCACTTATCAGCTTCGCGCGCTCGGTTCACGGCATCTTTTGCACCTCGAACCGGGCGACCGTGCTCTGCTCGAGATGCGCCGCGAAGATGGGCCCGAGGAGATTTCTGGCGATGGCGGCGCGCATCCAGGAAAAATGCGGCGCCCAGCGGCCATTCTGATTGACGGCGAGCTTGACGCCTCTCTTGTCGGCGAGATCGACGAGCTTCTGCCCGACGGTCAGGTCGGTGACGAAGGGTTTTTGCGAAAGAATGTGTTTGCCGGCCGCGATGCAGTCCTTGAGGATGGCGATGCGCTGGGCGGGATGGGTGGCGACATCGACGATTTCGATGGCATCGCGGCGGAGGAGGTCGCGGTAGTCGGCGTGGATGGAGGCGGCCGGGTAGAACTCGCGCTGGCGGGCTTTGGCTTTATTGATGTCGGGATCGCAGAGCGCGACGACATCGTAGCCGGCCGATTTATACGCCTTGAGGTGATAGGCGGTGATCCCGCCGCAAGCGATCAGGCCGATCTTGGGGCGGTATCGCTTCGGACCGCGCGGGAGATAGTCCAGCGCCGGCGCGGGGATTTGCGCGGTGCCAGACTTGGCGGCAAGGGCGTAATCGCGGGGTTTGGACATGGGATTGACTCGTTGTTTTTCTATCGGGCGGGAACTGATGTTCGTGGGCGAAGAGAAACGCAAAGAAGCAAAGGTTCACAAAGACGCAGAGAAGAAAAATCAGTTGAGCAAAGCAAATCCTTCCAAATTTCCCCTCCTAACCCGAATAATTCAAATGAACCACGAAAAACACGAAGGGCACGAAGAAGACCGGAGAAGAGTAGAAATGTAATTTGCGCAAATTCACCGGTTACCGACTTTTTGACTGTAAGTCCTTTGGCTCATTTCTCTTCGTGCATTTCGTGTTTTCCGTGGTGAATAATCTGGGCTAATCTTCTTTGCGCCGTTGTTCCTTTGCACCTTTGCGATGGATTTTCAGTCGCGAATCAAAAGCGATGGAAACCGTAAACGGCTATCGAACCAGCTCGACCGTCCGCTTCTCCCTCGCGCTCAGCACCGCCGAATCGACAATCTGCTGCCCAACCCGCGCGATCCTGGGGGTGAGCGGGCCTTCAACGGGCTTACTATTGGTAATGCAATCGATGACATACTGAATGGGATTCTGGAAAGGAGGCTCGACCGCATCAACCGGCACATCCCGGCCTTCGGGGTCGGCGCGGGTGGCGAGGCGGATGGTTTTGTCGTAGTCGTAGGAGGAGATGCTGCCGGTCTGGCCGACGAGGATGAAGCCGCATTTGGGCTGGGGTTGGAGGGTCCAGGGGTCGGTGAGCGTGCCCCAGCGGGTTTCGAATTTGGAGAGGCCTCGGGCGTAGCGGGCGATGGTGATGGAGTGCTCGTCGACTTCCAGGTTTGGCGGATCATCGACGGCGGCGGTGACTTCAATTGGCGCTTCGCCACCATAGAACCAGGTGCCCAGGGTGGTGCCGTAGCCGAGGTAGTCGAGGAGCGAGCCGCCGCCGTGGGCTTTTTTGTAGAACCAGGAGCCGGGCTTCTTGCGTTCGATCTGCTCGGGCGTGTATTCGATCTTGTCGGCCCCGTGGCAGAGTGGGCCGCGATTGCCGTTGTAATAGTGGATTTGCGTGAGCGGGCCGATCTGGCCTTCCGCGACGAGGCGCTTGGCGGTGCGGTGGGTGGGATGCCAGGCGAGGGGCCAGTTGATGGCCAGCAATTTGCCGGTCTTGGCCTGCGCGGCGATCATGCGGTCGGCCTCCGCCAGCGAGGCGGCGAAGGGCTTTTCCATGAGGATGTGGACGTTGAAGGGAGCGACCTTTTCGGTCCACTCGCCATGATGCGCCGTCGAGGGGCAGAGGACGACCAGGTCGGGTTTGGTTTGTTCGAGGCAGGCGCGGTAGTCGGTGTAGAGGCGGTCGGCCGGGAGATTGAAGTTGGTCGCCGCCTGCTGCATCCGCGCGGGCGTCTCATCGCAGAGGGCGACGATCGTCGCGCCCGGATGACCGTGGGCCATGCGGAGGAGGTCGCCCATGTGAAAGTGGTCGAAGTTGATGCCGGCGATTTTGATGGGAGTCATGGGGTTCTCGGGAAGAAATTCGCCACGGAGACATGGAGGCACGGAGATCAGAAGTGAGGGTTGGAACCGCGGATGAACGCGGATGGACGCGGATAATTTGAGGAGTGGGTTGGGATCATGGGAGTTCAGAAGAGCTCCAGCGCTCGCCTTGCTGGAGGACTTTGTACGGTTGGCCGAGCCGCTCGCACTCGGGGATGAATTCATCGGCCGGGTCGGCGGTGTTGAATTCGAACATGTCGTAGTGGCAGGGGATGACGAGCTTGGCGTGGATATCCTTGGCAAGCTGGGCGGCTTCCTTGCCGCTTAAGTTGCCGGCGACGCGGCGCTCGGGGCGGTCGCCGTTGATGGGGAGGAGGGCGATGTCGATGTTGAACGGTTTGAGGAGATCGATCATGCCATCGTAGAGGAGGGTGTCGCCGGAGTGGTATACGACGACTGATCCGATCTTGAAGATGTAGCCCTGATAAAGGCAGGATCCCGTGTCGTCGCGGGTGACGGAATTGTGAGCGGAAGGAATGGCGTGGATGTTGATCCCGTCAACGGAAAGCTGCTGGCCGGCTTCCAGCGGAAGATCGACGTCGCGCGCGAGTCGTTGCTCGGCGACACGGAGATTGGCGCGGGACGTGACGAAGTGGAGATCGGGGTTGCCGCGGATGAGCGGGATCAGCGTTTGAGAGTCGAGGTGGTCCGTGTGGGCATGGCTGCTGGTAATGAGGAAGATGTCGCGAAGGGCGGCGGGGTCCACGACTCGTTCGGTGATGCGGGTGTGGGGCTTATCGGTATCGGCGTATTTGAGCGAGAGCGAGTCGGAGAGATAGGGATCGATGAGGAGGTGCCGGGTGTCGTACTGGATGAGGAAGCCGGATTGGCCGAGCCACCAGAGGCGCAGGTGGCCATCGCGGAGGGCGCGCGTGTGGGCGATGTCGTTGAGCAGCGCGTCATCTTGCTGGAGGGGCTTCTTCATGATTCTTCACAGTCGGGGCCCAAGACTCTCCCATTACAACTTCGACCATCCGAGTGTATCGAGCGCCTGATCCAGCGGCGCGGAGAGTTTCGCATCGGCCTTGATCCGCGTGATCTCGGCCTGAAGCGCTTTGCCGGCCTGTAGAAAATCGGTGCCATATTTCTCATTGAGGTCGGTCTTCTGCTTGGCGGTTGCCTCGCCCAGATGATTGGCGGTCTGCTGGAGGGTTTTGAGATCATCCGCCACTTCCCGCAGTTTCGGCGCGGCGGCTTTGGCGGAGGCCTCATCTTTCACGGTAGCCAGAATGGCGGCGGCTTCCTTCCATTTGGCGGTGGTGTCACGCATGACTTTTTCGTGATCCTTCTCGCAGCCGGAGAGGATGAGCAGGGCGGAGGCGGCGATCAATATTGAATAGCGCATTGGAGCTTTCCGGTTAAATGGAACGTCTTTCAGAGGATACCATTTTGGCATTCATCCATCACCTCCGCATTGGCTTTTGACACCGCTTTGGTAATCCCCTGGCTAATCCGCGAGAGAGGGTTAGGAGCCGGGGGACGTTTGTCAGCGGATGTGGCGTTTCTGGTGGCCGGCTCCTGACCCTGGGGAGATTTCGGCGGCGCATTTCGATCTCTGGCCGGCCGCATTCTGGACGCCGCCCCTCAATTGGCCTATTCTTCGCCGCCTCAATCGCGCGCTTCGCGCGGAAGGATCGATCCATGCCCGACCTCCATCTGCTCTCACCCCGCGGATTTGTCGCCAATGGCATTTACGCCGGCATCAAAATCCGCCAGACGCCGGATATCGGCCTGCTCATCGCGGCCGCTCCCGCCAGCGCGGCGGCTGTATTCACCACCAATCGCGTTTTCGCCGCGCCGGTCAAAGTTGGCCGGGAGAACATCGCCTCGGGCAAACTGCGCGGGGTGGTCGTCAATTCGGGCAACGCCAACGCCTGCACCGGCAAGCAGGGGGAGAAGGATGCCCGGCGGATGTGCGAGCTGGCGGCCGCGGTTGCGAAGGAGGGGTGCAAGCCCAAGGACATCCTTCCCTCATCCACGGGCATCATCGGGCACCTGCTTCCCATGGAAAAGCTCGAGCGCGGGATCGTCGAGGCCGGGCTGGCCCTGGGCGATTCGAAGGAGCATGCCCACCTTTTCGGTGATGCCATCATGACCACCGACACCCGGCGGAAGACAGCCGAGACGCAGTTCAAGATCGGCCGGCAGGTGGTGACACTGGCAGGCATCTGCAAAGGGGCCGGCATGATCGGCCCGCGGATGACGGTGAAAGGCCCCCCGCACGCGACGATGCTGGCTTATCTGACGACCGATGCCGCCATCGCTCCGCCGGTGCTTCGCAAATTGATGGAGCAGGCGGCCGATGGCTCGTTCAACGCGGTGACCATCGATGACCACATGAGCACGAACGATACGGCCGTGCTGCTGGCCAGCGGGGCGAGCGAGGCGAAGATCAGTTCCCCGAAGACGATCAAGGCGTTCGCGACGGCGCTCCAAGAGGTGTGCCAGTCGCTGGCGTATCAGATCGCGGCCGACGGGGAGGGGGCGACGAAAGTGGTGACGATCACGGTGAGTGGGGCCAGATCGGCTGGCGATGCCCGGGCCATGGCCAGGGCGATCGCCAACTCGCCACTGGTCAAATGCGCCATGCACGGGAACGACCCCAACTGGGGGCGGATCGTGTCGGCGGCCGGGCTGGCGGGCGTGCCCTTCGACCCGGCCAAGGCGACGCTCACGCTGCAGGGGACGGTCGTATTCAAAAACGGCGCGCCGACGATCATCGATGCGGCCGCGGTCAGCGCATCGCTCGATGCCCCCGAGGTAAAGGTCGATCTATCCTGCAAACTCGGCAAGGCTGAGGCGACAATCTGGACCTGCGATTTATCGCGCGACTACATCACCATCAACGCCGACTACCATACCTGATCCATGCTCACACTGACCGACATCCTCGAAATTCTCGGCGTGGTGGCGGTGGCGGTGACGCTGGTGCTGGTGCTGCAGTTCCGCCGGCGCGGAAAGGCGGATCACGATCTGCACTACTCGACCGAGAACGTCTGCCCGCATCTCAAGCCGGCTCTGGATTTGCTTCTGGAGCGCGGCAATCGCGTGAAATCGGTGGGGCAGGTGGCGCGCGAGTTTCCCCTGGAGATTCACCTGGTCGGGAAGTTCGATCCCCAGGGTTTATACGATGAGCTGAAAATGGAGCCGCCGGCCCAGGTGTCTGAGCGCGGCGTGCTCTTCTGCAAGGATGACTGGTGTGAAATCCACCCGGGGGAATAAAACTCGATATCCAGCGCAGTTACCGTCATCCTGAGTTACCGTCATCCTGAGGGAAGTTAGACGACCCGAAGGATCTTGCCGATGCGTACTGGCCTTCAAACAAGACGAATGGGCCAATCCGTCGAAGCAAGATTCCTCGGTCGCCTGAAGCTCCCTCGGAATGACGTAGTAAGCATACGGCGGGCTGCCATTTTACTTGCTCAAATCATAGAGCATGCGATCCACGGCCACATTGAGCTTGTCATCGCTCTCATAGGTGCCGGCCGCGATCTTGGCTTTCACATCGGCGACTTTGTCGGCGCGGATGTCGTTGGTTTTCAGCGCCTTGAGCAGATGCCCCGCGCCGGAGAGCTCGACGCGATCGCTGGCGGAGGGGCGCTCGGCGGCCTGGGGCGGCACCTGCTTCTGCACCGGGTTGGAGGTGATCTTGTAAACCGGATTGTTCGAGCCGACGTTGTTGATTGGATTCATGTTGCGGACCCCGAGGGCTAGGGACAGTGTTGTAAACCGGCGGATGACTCCATCTTCCGCCGCCGACCGAAGTGGTATCGGCATTCTCATCATCGGAGGCACTTACGGCAGTTCTTGAGCATCGGAGCATAATCCGAGTTAGTCATAAGTGGCGATGCAAGCTGAATTTAGATAGTGGCGCCTCATCGACGCGCAAAATAAAACAGTGAATCGGCGAGACTTGCCTCGTCTTGGCCTGCCCCTATCTTATCCATCTTATCTATATTGACCAGTGGGCCGTTTCATCAAAGTTGGCGAGGCGGTTCTTATCGGACGGTTCGAGTTATTGGGCCTGCAGGTCATGCGCTTTAATCAGATTGCAGGGGATGCGATTCGTTTTTTTCGCCCAAAGGCACGGAGGCCCAAAGGCGCGGAGAAGAAAATGGAGCAGAAGGCAGCTCTGTTCTTTCACCGGACCATCCCTTTTCCCAGCAAAATCGCCTCGCTCAGGCGCGAGGTCATGACCTGGTTTCGGTAGACCAGTGGGAGGAGGAATTTGAGGTTCTGCTGCGGGCCGCGGAGGTAGTCGCCGAGGGTGGTGCGCCAGTTGTGGCGGTAGGGTTGGAGGGCATCCTGGAGGTGGCGCTCGCGGAGGGCTTTTTTAATGGCATCGGCGGCGTATTCAGCGCTCCAGATGTTGGGGTAGATGTCTTCGCCGCAGGCCGAGTAGAAACCGCCGGCCGGGCCGACCAGGACGGTGCGGTTCGCCAGGCCTTCGTGGGCGAGCGCGCCAGCCAGGGGCAGATCGAGCGACTGCACTTCCCGCATGGGCACCTCGGTATCCGCTTTGAGGACATTATGCTTCTTGAGTACGTTGACCCAGTGCGAAAGCAGGTCGGCCGGGCGGATCTGGCGGACCGTTTCGATCGGCTGCTCGACGGCGATCTGAATCGTCTGCCCCAGCGGCAGGAGCCAGGCCCAGAAGAGCCGGCCCATCAGGTCCAAAGACATCGGGATGACCGGCTTGGCACCGAGGTCGATCTTATTGGCCCCTTTGAAGCGGACGAAAGTGTAGCGATGAATCACATCATGCCCCCATGCCTCGGGCATGCCCAGAATCTTTTCCTGCTCCTTGGGAAGATGGCCTCCCAGCACCAGCACCTTGGGCCGGACATGCAGCTTGCCGAGGGTTATTTCCAGCCCTTTTTCATCGAGGCGATGCACCTGCACGCTCTTGGGCGTGAGGAAATCGACCCCTTCGCCCTGGGCGACCTTGATCATCGCATTGCGGATGTCCTTATACGATGCGATGTGGGTCATCGTCGATTTGCCGTGATACTCCGAGCGAGTCGCGGCATCGTCGGCCAGGAAGGTCAGCCCGTAGATCGTGGTCATCTCCAGCTTCCGCCGCCAGGGCGCCAGCAGGGGGTGGACATCGAATAACGCGGGATTGACGATCACGGAGCGGTCCGGCGGCGCTTCCCAGGGGAGGGTTGCGTGGAGGACATTGAGCTTGGATTTAAGCTTGAGGAGTGCGGCGGTGAAGTAGGCGGCCGGATGTTCGCCGAGCACGAGGACATCCAGAGCGGGCTGAATTGGGGCTTTGGCCATGGTGTGAGGATAAGAATACAGCAGAGATGCTTCAAAGGCGAAACCAGAGTGTTCCGATTATCCCCGCGCGTGTACGATATCCCGGCATGGAAAAGAAGAAGAAAGGGCACAAACGCCGGCGCTGGATTCTTGGGGGGCTGGCGGCGCTGTTGCTTGGGGTCTGGTTCATCGGCCCGCGTCTGGTCGCGCCGATGATTCAGCGCAAGCTGCAGGCGATGATCGAGAAGCATCTCCATGCCCAGTTGACGCTGGATTCATTGAAGTACGATTTCCCCTATGGCGTGCGGGCGAAGAATGTGGCGCTGGTCACCAGGGACGGGCAGTGGGCTTCCATCGATCTGGTCCGCATCGCCGATCTTGAACTGGTGCTGGCGGAAATGCCCTGGGGGAATGGCCCGCTGGTGATCGAGCGGATCATCGCCAAAGGCCCGGCCGTCAAGGTCGTGCAAAGGGATGCGGGCGTTATCGCCGGGCAGGGATTGGTCAGGGAGGAGGAGAAAACCCCGCCCGCGCCCGATAAGCCGCAGAAGGACAAGCCATCGGACTATTTCCGCTTGCGCTATCTCTCCATCGAAGACGGACGGGTGGTTTTTGAAGACCAGCGAGTTGGGCAGGGGCAGGGGGATGCGGTTGCGAAAGACCGGCCGCCGCTCATCTGGTCGGGCATCAATGTCGAGATCAACGCCCGCCCGGGGTCGGGCTCGGAATATTCGTGGGAGATGACCGCGCGGAATGGCCCGCTGGGCAGCGCCAATGTCCGCGGCAAGACCGATGTCGATGCCGCGACGCTCGATATCGAGAAATTCATCCTCACGGTCAAGCTGGAGCCGGGAAAAAAGGTCGAGCAGTTGCCCGCGGCGGCGCAGGAGTTTCTAGCGCAGTTCGCAATCGATGGATCGATGACCATGTCGGCCCAGGCGCATGTGCCACTGAAGGAGATCTCCGCCAGCTCTTACGAGATCGGGGTCGATCTGGCCGGAGCATCGCCGAAGCTGGGCGGGTTCGGCGGGCGAATCGACCGCGCTGCCGCCAAGCTCAAGTTCGTCAATACCCTGAGCGAGTCGGCCGGGCATGGCGTCGATATCTCCATCGGCCTGATCGAAGTCGCCAGCGGGGACACCAGCCTCCGCATCGAAAAGGGCGAGGGCAGCGTCGACCTCTCCACGCAGCGGTGGAGCGCCAAGGACCTGGTTCTGAAACTGGATGCCGGGCCCAATCGCTCGGCGTTGCCGGACAAGCTCGCAAAGCTGGCGGAGAAGATCGATTTGAAGGGCAAGCTGGAACTGACCGCCGCCGGCAGCGGCCCGATGCGCGCTGCGCCCGATCGCCCGTACCTGCAGCAGGTGGAGTACGATGGGATCGCGTATATTCGCGATGCCACATTCAAGTTCTCCAAGTTCGATAAATCGTTCGACAAAGTCTCCGGCACCGCGCGGATCAATCCCAAGGCGATCGCTTTGGAGGATGTCGAGGGGCGCTATCTCGAGGATCAATATTTTGTGACCTCCGCGCGCATTCCCCTGGAGAACCTGGCGAATGAATTGCAGATTCGCGAGCTCACCGGCTCGGCACAACTCTCGGGGCGGGTCGATAATTACCCGCATCCGTACAACGACGTCGTCCGCTCCCTTCACCCGGCCGGGACGTGGTACGCCGGCGGCAATTACACGCGCAAGATCCACCCCAGGCCCGATGAGAAGCCCATCTACTGGTTCGACATCAGCGCCGATGGGCATGCATGGGGCGCGATTGGCCCGCGCGGGATTCCCCTGACGGATGTCAAATGCGAATTGACACTCAACACCCAGGGCGCGGAGATTCGCAACCTCGAAGGCAAGTGCCTCGGCGGGCAGATCAAGACGGAGATGAAATTCGCGGCCGGCAGGCCCATGGCGTATGTCGGCGAAGGATGGGTGCGCGATCTGGATCTCAAGGCGCTGGCGCAGGCGCTGGCCGAGCCGGGGAATAAGCCGATGCGATTATCGGGGCGCGGGAATGTCAATGTGAAGTTCGAAGGCAAGGGAACCATCGCCCAGCCGCCCGCCACGCAGCCTGGCCCTCAACCCTTCCCCGCCCCGGCCTCCGCCACTTCTCGCGCTGCCCCTTCAACACCTTCCCCCGCCGCCCCCACCACCGCTGCATCGGATGCCTGGGCCAACCTTCGCGCCATCGGAAAATTCGAAGTGCTCGAGGGCGATTTCTGGGCAGCGCCGGTCGTGGAGGATGTGGTTGGGCTCACCAATACCAAGCCCGAAGTGCTGACCGTCGGCCAGGCCCGCGGCGATTTTGAAATCCGCGACAACGTGGTTTTCTTGAAGGATACAACCGTCAATTCCCCCGTCCTGGGCATCCAGGGCGATGGGCGGATAGGCTTGGATGGGAAGCTCGATCTCCATGCGGTGGCCGCGCCGCTGGCGGATTGGAAGGATCAGATGAAGCGCACGAAAATCCCCATCCTCAGCGACATCGCCGGAGAACTCCTGGGCGGGTTGCAGAAAGTCCTCAACTCCGCCACCCGGACCCTCCTGTATGAAGTGAAGATCACCGGCACGGTGAAAGATCGCAAGGTGGAAACCGTGCCCGCGCCGGTGTTGACCGAAGGGGTGGCGAAGTGGATCAAGGAGGCGGTGAAGTAATCCGTGCCACGATGCCTCCCCCTCATTTCAGCGCCGCCGCCGCAGTGGAATGATTCGCCTTGATCGCATCCTCCAGCGCCGTCCTCCCCAGCCGATCCTTGATTCCTTTATCGATCCCCTTCGACAGGAGCAATTCGATCAAAGCCCGATCATCGGTGTATTTGGCCGCCAGATGCAGGGCAGTCTGTCCGGTGCGGGTGTTGATCGCCTTCGCATCCGCGCCTTTCTCCAGGAGATGTTTGACTGTCAGCAGGCGGTCGTTCTTGACGGCCCAGTGCAGAGGCGTGCCGCCGAAGCGGTTGGTTTCCTGGGCTTCGAGATCGGCCTTGTCTTCCAGCAGGAGATCGATGACGGCGTTGAAGCCGCCGGCGGCGGCCAGATGCAGAGGTGTTTCGCCGGTGACGCCGCGCGTGGTGGCCAGGTCGGGCGTGTCATCAAGGAGGGTCTTGACCTGCTTGTCATCGCCGCCGATGACCCAGGCGAGGAAGCGCGGGGTTTTGACGGGCTGGTTGGGGTAGTCGGTGGTGGTGCGCTTTCCGCCTTTGGAGGCCAGCAGCGCGGCAACCTCTTTGCGGTTGCGATCGGTGGCGAAATCGAGCGGTGTCCAGCCGAGGTCATCGGCGATGTTCACATCCACGCCCTTGTCCAGCAGCAACTGCACGAGGGCCACCTGATCGCCCCAGCCGGCCGCATCATGCAGTGGAGTGGCTCCCTCGCGCAATTCATCGCGCGCCCTGAGATCCGCGCCGGATTCGATGAGCAGTTTGGGGATCGCCAGCGGGTCGTCGCTGTAGCGCCTGGGCCGGGCGGCCCAATGCAGGGGGGTCGCGCCCTGGCAGGTGGCGTTGATCAGTTTCGGATTCTCCGACAATCGCTGCTGCACATCGCCCACCCGGCCGAAGGTGCAGGCGGTCCAGATATCCACGGGGATGTTGAACTGCATGAGCAGATCGACCACCTGCTCGCATTCGGTGCTGGTGCCGGGGATCAGGGCGGCGGTCTGCATGATGGTCAGGCCGGAGGGCCCGCGGGCTTCGAATAGTTTCTGGTCGCGCGAGAGCAGGGCGAATACTTTGATGGAATGGCCCGCCCGCGCGGCCGTGAAAACATCGGCGACCGCGCCGTTGTCGATCAGGAAATGGGCGATGCGCGTGGAATCGCGACGCCAGTAGTCGACGAGGTCCGCGGCGATCTGGATGGCCGAGCGGCCGGTGGCGGGATCGGTGGCGTTGACCAGATCCTCCTCGCGGCGGAGAAGGCGCTCGACGGCCTCAAAATCGCTGGCGCGGATGGCGGAGATGAAGAGGGCGGTCATCTCCGGATCGACCGGGCGGATGGGTTTGGTGGCCGGGCCGACTTCGGTGGGCATTTTCGAGAAATCGGGGGCTTGGCGAGTGGCCGGATTGGTTCCTGTGCCGTTTCCATTCGTCCCGGCACCTGTTCCTGTTCCCGCCACCGCCCCGCCGGTGCTTCCGCCCGCCGGCTGTGTCGTCGCCACACTTCGCATTTTGTTCATGACGGTCAGCAGCGCCGCCCCGGCCAAGAGGGCGATGGCGATATTCAGCGCGAGCGACATCGTTTTGGCGCGCCG